>PMBT01000067.1 GCA_003153035.1 Opitutia bacterium | reverse complement strand
TCGAGTTCGAGGTGCACCGCCCGCTGTACGACTGGATTCTGACGGGGCTCGACCTGCCCCGGCCGCTGCCGCACCAGTACGAATTCGCCCGGCTCAACGTCGGCTACACAGTGATCAGCAAGCGCAAGCTGCTCCAACTTGTGCAGGAAAAGATCGTCCGCGGCTGGGATGACCCCCGCATGCCGACTATCTGCGGTCTGCGCCGGCGTGGCGTGCCCGCGAGCGCGCTGCGGCATTTCGCATACAACATCGGCGTGACCAAGTTCGACAGCCTCACCGACGTGGCCGTGCTCGAGCACGCGATCCGCGAGGAGTTGAACACCACCGCCCTCCGCCGCCTGGCCGTCCTGCGGCCCGTCAAGGTTGTCCTGACCAACGTTCCGGCGGATGAAGTGATTGCCTGCACCGCCGTTAATCATCCGGCGGATGAGCATGCGGGCACCCGCCCGCTGTCGCTGACGCGCGAGCTCTTTATCGAGAGCGACGACTTCATAGAGATCCCGCCGCCGAAATATTTCCGCCTGCGCCCCGGCGGGGAGGTGCGCCTCAAATACGCCTGCATCATCAAGTGCGACGAGGTGGTCAAGGATGCCGCCGGAAACGTCGTCGAGCTCCGCTGCACCGCCGATCTCGACTCCCGCGCGGGCGGCCCCAATGCCGGCCGCAGGGTCAAGGGCACGATCCACTGGGTCAGCGCCACCCACTGTGCCGAAGCGGAGGTGCGCCTCTACGACCGGCTCTTCACCGTGCCGGAACCCGGCGCCACCGCCGACTTCAGGCATTTCATCAATCCGCACTCGCTCGAAGTCGTGACCGCCAAACTCGAGCCGTCCCTGACCGGGGCCCGGCCTGATGAACGCTATCAGTTTGAGCGCCTCGGCTATTTCGCCCTCGACGCCGCCGACAGTCAGGCCGGCCGGCCGGTCTTCAACCGCACCATCACGCTGAAGGACGCCTGGACGAAGACCCCTGGACCGAAATAGGCCGGGGTGACAGCGGCTGGTTTCCGTCCGGTGCTCTATTGTTAGACGCCGCGGCTCATTTACGGTGCTCGCGTTTGTCCGCAGTGCAATGGCGGGTCCGGCGGCCGGATTGCCCCTGACGGGGATTTCCGAGCGCCGCCGCCCCGCGCATGAATACCGACCGTTTCCGCCACCTGATCTTGTCGTCGCCCCAGCGCCAAGCCATGCCGATCGCGACCTACCCTGGAATGGCGCTGACGGGCACCACCGTGCGGAATGTGGTTGGCGATCCCGCCGCGCAAGTCGAGATCCAAGCCGCGCTCCAGCAGCGCTACCAGACGGGAATCGTGCTTTCCGCCATGGATCTGAGCGCCGAGGCTGAGGCGTTCGGAAGCGAGGTGGTGCTGTCGGATCACGAGGTGCCGTCGATCATTGGCCGCCGGGTGACGAATCGCGAACAGGCCGACCGGCTTCCGGTCCCGCAACCCGGTGACCGGCGGACGGCGGTTTATCTCGAGGCCACCCGGCGACTGCGCCAGCTGCCCGGCCGGCCGCTGGTGCTCGGCGGCTGCATCGGCCCGTTTTCACTGGCCGCCAGACTCGTGGGCGTGACCGAAGCCATGGAATTGACCCTCGCGGATCCCGCGCTGATGCACGTGGTGATCGAGAAAGCGGCCCGTTTTCTGGCCGATTACGCCCGGGCGTTTCGGGCCGCCGGCGCGGACGGCCTGATCATGGCCGAGCCGGCCGCCGGACTCCTGTCGCCGCGCGGCATGTCCGCTTTTTCCTCCGCCTATATCCGGCAGATCGCCGCGTCACTGGCGGATCACCGGTTCGGGTTCATCCTGCACAATTGCGCGGCGAAGATCGTCCATCTGCCGGCGGCCCTGCAGACGGGTTTGCGCACTTTCCACTTCGGGGCGCCGATGGACCTGGCGGTCGCGCTCGGCAAGGTCCCTCCGGAGGTGATTCTCTGCGGCAACCTCGATCCGGCGGCGGTTTTTTGTCGGGCCACGCCGGAGGAATTAGCTGCGCGGACCGCGAGCCTGCTCTCGGCGGCCGCGGCGCACCGGAACTTCGTCATTTCTTCGGGATGTGACCTGCCGCCCAATTCGACGCTGGCCAGTCTCGACGCCTTCTACGGCGCGGTGAAGGCATTCAACCGGCGTTGACGCGCCTGGGACGAGGGCTTTCAAGCGCGGCAGAGCCGCCACCAAACCGTTTCTTACAGGAGGCAACGGAGGTCGCGGAGAAAGTGTCCGAAGGAGAAACCAGCTCTCTCAGTTTCCTCCGTTTGCTCCTGTGAAGAGCGAAGGATCGATTTCGCAGCCCGGTCGAAAACGGCGTTTTACAGGGGAGGATTTACCCGCTAGCCATTGCCGACCGGAGAAACTCTCATGAAACACCATCGCATCGGCATTATCGGCGGCACTGGCCTCTACCATCTCGAGGGATTCTCGAATCAGCAATGGGTCCGCCTGAAGACGCCCTTCGGCCCGCCCTCGGACGAACTGCTGACCGGCACCCTCGGCGGTCGCGAGGTCGTGTTCCTGCCGAGGCACGGGCGGGGGCATCGCATCCTGCCGAACGAACTGAATCACCGGGCCAACATCTGGGCCATGAAGAAACTCGGCGTGGCGTGGATCATCAGCGTCAGCGCCGTGGGTTCGCTGCAGGCGCGTTACCGGCCGTGTGACGTCGTGATGATCGACCAGTTTGTGGATCGCACGAAGCAGTCGGCCGCCTACACCTTTTTCGGGCGCGGCATCGTGGCGCATGTGGCCTTCGCCGAGCCGATCTGCGAGGAACTCCGCCAGTTGCTCCTGCGCAGCGCCCGTGCAGCCAAGGCGCGGGTCCACGACGGCGGCACNNATGGAAGGCCCGGCCTTCAGCACGCGGGCTGAATCGCTGACCAACCACCGGGCGGGCTACGATGTGATCGGCATGACCAATCTCGGGGAGGCCAGGTGCGCCCGCGAAGCCGAGATCGCCTACGCCACCGCGGCGATGATCACGGACTACGACAGTTGGAAGACTGCTGAGGCCCACGTCACCATCGAGATGGTCATTGCTTATCTCCACCGCAATGCCGCTGCGGCCCAGCAGATTGTCGTGCGGACGATCCCGAGAATTCCGCTCGCGCCCACCTGGCCGTGCCACTCCGCACTGAAGAATGCCATTCTGACCGAGAAGAAGTTCTGGCCGGCCGCGGCGCGCAGGGAACTCGGACCGCTCCTGGCGAAATATCTCTGAAATCCGGCTCGCACAGTTTTCGTCATGCTCCGTGAGTTCCTGCGCACGCTGAATGTCGATTGTCCGACCTGGGCGCGGCAGCTCGGTTTGGCGCGCGAACACGCGGCCATCGCCGCGCGGCACGAGCGGGCGCGCGCGGCTTGGGCGCCGCATCTGGCGGCCAGCGGCGAGACGATTCTCGCCGGCGCCGCCCGCTGTCCGACCCGCCGGCGCGGTCTCATCATCGGCGCGGGCGACTGCCTCGACGTGCCGGTTGCTGAGCTCGTCGATCAGTTCGACGAGGTCTGGTTGGCGGATGTGGTCGTGAGTCCCGCCGCGCGCAGCCTCGCACGGCGTTTCCGGGGCCGGTTGCGCTGTGTCAGCTGGGATGCGACCGGCGCGCTGGCGCGGCTGGCCGGCGGCCGTCGCACGATCACTCCGGCCGCGGCGCGGCTTCTCTTCGAACAGGCTGATCCCGGTCCCCCGCCGGGCGGTGAGTCGGACCTGGTCGTTTCAGCCAATTGCCTCTCACAGCTGGGCCTGGTGCCCGGCCATTCGCTTTCCGCCGCGGAAAGGGACAAGAAGCTGCCCGACGCCTGCGCAGCGGCGGCCGCCCGGCGCCACTTGGACTGGCTGGCAAAGCGAAGCGGCGTCCGGGTGCTCCTGGCTGATTCTGCGCGCCTCGACATTGCTCCTGACGGGCGCGTCCTCAAGCGCGAGAATCTGCGCGGACGCTTCGGCCTGCGGGCCCCGGACCGAGTTTGGCGGTGGCAGCTCGCGCCGATTCCGGAGTGGAGCCTGGAGTTCCACCGGGTGCACGAAGTTGGCGCGTGGATCGACGGCGCCACTACCTCGATGGAACCAATTCAATAGGATCGGCGCCGCAGGCTCTTGCGCGGTCTGCACGAATGTCAGCGTCGGATAGGCGCCGCTGACTCTGCTCTTTCTTTTCATTGCCGAACGTCTCAACGACCTGTCGCGCCGGCCGGCGGCGCGACGGGTGTGCCAGCAGCCGGCGTGCCGCTGGCCGGCGTCTGCAGCGGCGGCTTGTTCGCCCTCTGTTTCCAGACCGTGAATAATCGGCCATCCATAAAGTCGAGCACAACACGGTGCTGACGGTCGATGACTTTTAGATATTCCTTGGCTCTATTCTTTTGGTCTTCGGTCGGGGAAATACCGAGCTTTCGTGCAGCGGAATACAGGTTGTCTTCCTTTTCTAGTCCAAACGGAAGCTTCAGTGTGCACAGGGAGACGCGAACGCCGACAGCGACGATATCGTTGCCCGCACAGGTCACGATGATCCCGTCGCGGCCGCTGTAGTTTCCATCGCGCTTTCCGAACTCGTGCAGACCGCACTCCCTGCTGAATTCATGGAACACCTTGGACTCCCTCTTTGCCTCAAGAAGGTAGCAGAGCTCGTCCCAAGTAACAGGCGCTGTCGCTGCGAAAGCCTCCGTCGTGAGCAATAGCGCGAGAAAGAGCTGTAATGTCTTCATGGTTTTCGGCGAACGTGTTAGAGATCTGCCGCGCCGGCCAGCGGCGCGACGGGTGCGCTAGCAGCCGGCGTGACGCCGGCCGGTGTCGGCAGTGGGATCTTGTTCGGCCGTGTTCGAGCACTCAACTTTTCAACAGCTATGTCTTGGTTGGTTTCTTGCGTAATAGGTACGCAAGCACGCCCACAAACGCAAAAATCACAATTAGGATCGCAGCCGTTGCAATCCCTGGATGATTCCCTGCCCACTGCGACAACCGGGGATGAGACAGTGGAACGATTAAGAGCAATGGAAATGCAACGATAGAGATCACCACAATGAAAAACTTGGACCACGACCAAATTCCGCGCCGGTTTGCAGTGCGATAGGCATTGAATGCCAGCACCAAAAACAAAACAGCCAAGATCCTTTGGATCATCATCGTCTCCGGCTTGAGGTGAATTCAGACATGTGGGTGCGGCCGAGACACAGATAAGACATGGCTACGGGTGGCGCGAAGGCTGCCTCGCAGCCGGCGTGACAGCCGTAGCCATTGACTCTGGCGACTGGTTAGGCCTATTTATATTCATTTCTGAGATGGCTTCTATAAATATACGCTGATGCTGGCCCGTCTGGAGTCGGTGCGCTAATCTTCACTGGAATTCTTACGCCGTTGAGATATTATCTGAGCATACAGCTCCGGTGGTAAGTGCCCAGCGCCATGACAAGTCGGACAAAGCGGCGTACCTCGCCCTCCGCAGAACACACAGGTCTCCATACCGGTCCCTTTGCATCGCGGGCAAGAAGAGATGGGCCTATCGGGCTTGCCGCAGCAACTTGCGCAGGGGAGCAGACCGCTTCCGCCACAAAGGCAAGATCCTTCGGCGCGCTGTGAACCGTGGCAATCAGGACATGGGGTGAGATCGTAGAAATGGGGCATATCTAGAGTCTCGGTCGAAAAAACTGCCTCACGCCTAAAGACCTGCCGCGCCGGACGGAGGCTCGACGGGTGCAGCAGCAGCCGGCAGGACGCTGGCCGGTGTCGGCAGTGTCGACTTATAGGCGGCTGTTTCATTTTTTCTTTCCGACAGCCGCGCGAAGGTCGGGCAGCATGGCCCGGGTCACAACCTGAATGTAGATAAAGCCTCCGACGCCTCCGCCTATGATTACGCCGATCAACGAAGATCCGAACTCACGGCCGTAGCTCAGACCGAACGTCAAACACGCGACGTACACGACGATAGCTACCCATACTGACTTCCGGCGGAAGGCCCGCCAGTAGCACTCGCGCCAAATACGTTTCCTTTCTGCGCGCGAAAGCGGCGCGAGTTCAGGCACCGATGACACTGCCCAGTAGATCTTCATTCTTTCGCCTAACTGTGTTTATGCGACTGACTGTCGGCATATGGAATTGGACATCCGACGACAGGGCATGTGGTTTGCGAAAATCAGGTCCAAAACCTGGCCGAATTAAACCCCTTCCGTGGATCGGCCGACGCGGTGCCGGCGTATCGAAATCCGCAGTTGGTTGTACATTCGAAAGTTGGAAAAAACCGCTTGGATTTTTGGCCGATCTTAGAATGCTGCGAAAAAAGCAAAAAGAACATAGCCGGCGCCTGTCTGGATTGTCGACCCAAAACTCCCCCCGCGCATCCCATGAAATCCCGGAATGAAGTCGTCGCCATGGTGCGTGCGAAGATTCGCCTCCTGCATTTGGCCTTGAGCACGGAGGATTCCTACTGTGGCTGGGTCGCGCGGTACTATGATTTCTGCCGGGGTTGCCGGCTGGCCTCGCGCACGAGAGAAAGGCGGAGGCTTTCTTGACCCATCTCGCCGTGCGGCAGCGCGTGGCCGCCAAGACCCAGAACCAAGCATTCGCGGCCCTGCTTTTCCTCTATGGGCACGTGCTCGAGCAGCCGCTGGCGGGAATCGATGCCTTGAGGGCCAAGCAACCCGTCCATGAGCGCACCGCGCCCTCGATCTGACGAATCAACCTGATCCAATTCAGATGAGGGAACGGAGAGAATCTCCTCCCCGATCGTTCATTCTCACTGCGACCTCCGCGTCCCGCGAGAATCCCGACGGTTATTCTCACCACAAGACACCGAGGCGCGGAGATAATCGATCCGCGCGATGCACTGCGCCGGGCGCGCCGCATCGGGCCCCTTCGAGACCAATCCTCCGATTACTTTCGCGAACGTTCGATCTTCGTGCCCTTCGTGCCTTCGTGGTTCAAAGGCTCTGATTCCGCAGTGCTGATCGCGGCGGCGTCAGCACGAACCGCCACGGCTTCTTCGCCCAAACCGGTCCGGCGTAGTCAACGCCGATGCGCGGTGTGGCCTTGATCGCACTGCGCGGCACGCGCACCCCGCGGTCTTCGATCCAGAGCCCGCCTTCCTCGGCACACGCGGCGCCGTTGAGCCGGCGGTCGATGGCGAGCGTTTGGGTCAACCGGCCCGGTCCGGTCGCCCCATCGACTCCCCGGATGAGCACCGCCGCCGGGTAACCCCGCGGTCCGGTCACGAGATTGAGCAGTTCATGCACACCGTAGCAGAGGTAGACATACCAGACACCGCCGGGTTCATACATCACGGCGTTGCGCGCCGTGCGGCCGTTGCGCGCATGGCAGGCACGATCGCGTTCGCCGTCGTAGGCCTCCACCTCGGTGATCATCGCCGCCACGGGACCGCGGCGGGTGAACCGTACGAGGAATTTTCCGAGCAGCCCGCGGGCGAGCGCAACGGTTTTCTTCGAACGGAACGCTTTCGCTTTAACAATCCGCGGCATCGGTCAGGATTGAAACGTCAGTACCGGATCTCCCCGTGAACGCAACCTCCCCCGCACCCCGCTGCTCTGCGCTGCGCCAGGCTCTGGCGCTTTGCTTGGTCGACGGCGTCGCCTCTTCGCCGCTCTGCTACCTCTGGCTGCCGGGGAATTTCATTGTCGCGGCGCTGCTGACCGAGATGTTTCAGCTGCCCGAAGCCTCCTATGGCGTGATCGTATCGCTGCCGTTCCTGGCCAATTTCCTGCAGATTTTCCTGACGCCGGCACTGGCGCATTTCTTTCCGGCCAAGAGCATCACCCTCGTGGCCGCCTGGGCGAACGCCGTCGGCTGGCTGGCCCTGGCGCTGGCGCTGCCGTTTCTCCCCCGCGCCAATCCCGCTGCGAGCACTCCAGTCTTCTTCGCCTTCTTCCTCGGATTCAGCCTGCTCGCCTCCGTCAATGGCGTGGCCTGGAATTCCTGGACCCAGGAATGGTCGCCAGAGCGCATCCGGGGAAAGTACTTCGGTTTTCGCAACGGCCTGATCCAGGCCGCGACCGTCGTCTTCCTCCTGCTGGTCTGGGCCACACTTGGTCTATTCAGGGGCTCGCTCATTGCGCTGCAGGGCGTGTTCATTGTGGCCGTGGCGTTGCGCGTCTGGTCAATCGTCGCCCAGCATCGGTTGAAACTGGGCGCGGCCGTTGCCGGCTCGTCGCCGCCCCTGCCGTGGCGGGCGCAACTGGCCACCATCCGGCGCTCGCGTTCGCTCATCATGTTCATCGCATTCGGGGCCATCTGGGGGTTCGCCTACAACAGCCTGGGACCGTTCTATCCCGTCTTCATGTACCGCCAGCTTGGACTGTCCGTGGCCAACGTGTGCCTGTTGATCATCCTCAACACCATCGGGGCCGCCGTGACAATGCCCACCTGGGGCCGGCTGCTCGGCCGGCTGGGCAACAAATCCGTGATGGCCGCGGCCATCCTCCTCTGGCAGGCGCAGTTCTTCGTCTGGATCTTCCTCGACCGCAGCAACACTTGGCTGCTCTACGGGCTCTGGATCTGGAACGGCTTCACCTGGGCCGGTTTCACGCTGGGTTTGTTCAACATGCTGCTGAAGCTCATTCCGCCGGAAGCCAAGACGATCGCCATCGGGCTCAATACGGCTATCACCTCGATTTTCACCGCGATCGCGCCGGTCCTCAGCGGCGCCGCCTTCACCTACGCGCTGAACCGCGGCTGGGATCCGATGCGGGTCTACCACTACGCCTTCGTTTTGCAGACCGTGCCGGCTTTCCTGTCCTGTCTGATCCTCCTCCGTGTGCAGGAACCAAAAGCCAGCCCTCTCTCGGCCGTCTTCGGCGCCATGCGCAACGTTCGCACACTCGGCGCCATGCTGGGCCTGACTTTCATCGCAAACTATGTTTTTGTGAAGCCGGCCCGAAAAAACCCGCGATGATCCCGCATATCCACACCTTCACGGGAAATCTCCTCTGGGAAACGACGTTTACGTTCGCCGCCTGGGAGGCGGGCCGGACGCAACGGGCGCAGACCGCGGCGTTCCAAGCCGGCGGCAAGGGCCTCAATGTCTCCAAAATGCTGAACCGCCTCGGTGCTCCGACCACGGCTTTGTTCTTTCCCGGCGGAGCCACCGGCGCCGAGTGCGAGGCCCGGGCGCGCTCCCAAGGCATCGCCTGCCGGGTGTTTCCCCTGACCGCCCGCACGCGGGCCGGACTGGTCGTGCGGTCGCCGGGCCGTCCGGAAACCACCTTTCTCGGCCCTGATGTTCCCCTGGAGGAGGAGGCGGTGCGCGCCTGCGCGGAATACCTCGACGCCTGCCCCGCCGGCGACGTGCTGGCAGTTTGCGGCAGTGTGCCGGGCTGGAGCACGGCGGCGGTCGAACCCCTGCGTGCGGCGGTGGGCCGGTGGCTGGCGCGCGGTCCCGTGGTGGCGGACAGCTACGGCCCGCCCCTGGCCTGGTTGATCGAGCGGCCGCTGGCATGGGTGAAAGTCAACCGGACCGAGTTTGACGGTCTGTTTCCCGAGGCAGAACAGCGGTGCCCGCTGGCCGAACGTCTCCCAGCCGCCCTGGCCCGATGGTCCCCGCGCGCCTGGATCCTCACGGACGGACCGCGGCCGGTCTGGTTTGCAGAACGTGGTGGCGGCGCAACCAGCTTCACGCCACCTGTGGTTGATGAAGTATCCCCCACCGGCTCCGGGGATGTGCTGCATGCCGCGGTGCTTCATGCCGTCTATCACCATCGACAGACGCTAGCCGATGCCGTGCGGCAGGCCTTGCCCTACGCAGCAGCCAACGCTGCCCATGCGACTGTGGCCGACTTTCCGCTGAACAACCTCCCGAGGTTCGGGTCAATCGCCTAACATGCTCTCGCGGCCCGCCGCCGAGTCGCGTCTCCAGCCACATCATAACCCCTTTATGAAAAAAGGCATTATCATCCTCCTGACCGTCATACCGTTGTTGCTCGTCATCATCCTGGGCTACCGGTGGTACGCGGCCGATGTTGCGCGCAAGGAAGCGGAGATCCGGGCGAACGAACAGGCGCAGACGGAGCTTCGCCGGCGGGAAGCCGGGCAGAAGGCGGCGGCCGAGGCCGAAGCCCGAAGGCTGGCAGATCTGAAAGCCCGGCAGGAGGCCGACGAGGCTGAGCAGCGACTGGCGCAAACGCAGGCTGACCAAGCGGGCGCCGAGGCGGCCCGCCTAGCTGCCGAAGAGGAGAACAAACGCCTGATCGCCGGGCGCGACCAATTGGCGCGTGAACGGGAAGCCGCTGAAAACGAGGCCCGCCAGCAGGCCGATATCCGTGAAAAGGAAGCGGCGGAGGCTGAGGCCCGCCGGCTGGGCGCCCTTGCGGAGTTGGCAAAGCTCGAGCAGGCAAAGCGCGAGCAGGCGGACCGTGAGGCCCTGCGCATTGCCGCCTTGAAGCGCCAGCAGGAACTTGAGGACAGTCAAAAGAACCTGCCGGTACGCACTGACTATTCGAATGCCTACTGGCGCCAAGGCCCCTGCTATTACCTGGGTATCGGTGTCCACCATCCCAGTCCGCAGGACGCGGTCCACCCAGTCCCGCTGCGATGATCGCGGCGCATCGGAAGTGCGGCCTTTCACACCGTCGGGCCCGTATTCTGGGTGTGAAAAAGCGACCTCCTCAGCGGTGACTCAAATCACCAACTTAATCCTTGCCTTGCCCGACGCGAAACCTCTTATTTCGCGGTTTCATTCATGAAAGCCACCATCAAGACCCAGGGCAAGCAGTTCTCCGTGTCCGAGGGCGACATCCTGATCGTCAACCGCTACCCGAAGACGGAAGCAGGCGCGATCATCGAGATCAAGGAAGTGCTCACGACTGGAGAAGGCGACTCGTTCAAAGTCGGTACCCCCTTTCTGCCCGAAGCCAGCGTAACCGCCAAAGTCCTCGAGAATAAGCGTGGGAAAAAGGTAATCATCTTCAAGAAGAAGAAGCGCAAAGGCTACGAGCGCAAACGCGGGCACCGGCAGGAGTTGTCGGTGATCAAGATCGAGTCAATCAACGTCTAAGGAGAACTTTCGTCATGGCACATAAGAAGGGCCAATCCACTACCAGCAACGGACGCTCGAGTCATTCGAAGCGGCTCGGTATCAAGAAATTCGGCAATCAGACCGTCATTTCCGGCAACATCATCGTCCGCCAGCGCGGCACGAAGCTGCATGCGGGCAAGAATGTCGGCCAGGGACGCGACTTTACGCTCTATGCCCTTAAGGATGGAGTGGTTAAGTACGATCAGGCTCACCGCCGGGTCAGCGTCGAGACGGCTCTGGTCTGACCGATCGAGCACGTCCAATTCAATCTCAGGCGCAGCCGCCCGGCTGCGCTTTTTTTGTCTCGCTTTCGGCGTGATTTCGCCGGGCGCAGCGCTAATCTGCCTTCTCCATGGCCGACCGTCTTCAGGAACTCCTTCATCAGAAGGCATTGCTGAATGAACAGGCCGCCTGGCTGGAACGCGAGATTATCGCAGAGCAGGCACGGATTGGGGCATTTCCAGAGCCCGCCCCAAAAGCTCCCGCCGAATTGCCTCCCGCCGGACCCTTGCCCGATGTGTCAATGACCCCACCCGCTGTCGACGCAAACGCAAATGCCATTCTTGAGCAATACCGCTCCAGTCCGAGATCGCTGCAG
The DNA here is from genome assembly GCA_003153035.1 of Opitutia bacterium. GTDB lineage: Bacteria > Verrucomicrobiota > Verrucomicrobiia > Opitutales > Opitutaceae > Fen-1467. The sequence goes on along the minus strand of PMBT01000067.1, from coordinate 32,622 downwards.
CAGGAGGTAAGGCGGGGTTGTTTCCTGTATTTTTTTGGGGCCCTAGCGTTGCTTGGTCTCGTCGTTGCGGTGATTTATCTCACTCACCACGGCAAATAGTGGCGGCCGCCGCTTTGTCCGACTTGGTCCCCCGGGGCATCGTCGGGATCGAGTCCGCATAGGTCCCGGCTAGACTACGTCTGGCGGGTATCTTCTGTCTCGGTGTGGCGATGACAGAATCTCCGGGATCTGCGCCACCATTTTTTCGAACCTTGGATCAGCGGGAGGGTCTGTCATTTCTTCCTTTGCCAAATCTTAATATCAATGGAGCCAACCTGGCGCTGCGTGAAATCACGCGCGCCATGCGACAAATCTGTCTGCTCCAGGAGACCGGCCGCAATGATGAAGCCTCCCGCCTCGGTCCCATACTGCTCGATCCACTCATCAAGACATTCCGCGATGCCCACGGAATCGGCGCCCTGCCGGACGACCGCCTCCAGAACCTGCTCGTCTGCGAACAGGAACGAGTGGGCAATGCCGCGGCGCTCGGCGAGCTGCTCATTCCGATGCTGATGGAACATCTGCAGACCACGCCCGAGGCCAATCCGCCCGAACGCTCCCTAGCCTCCCATTCCCGCCCGCCAGGCAATTCGCCGCGCCGCACCTCCGCGGCGCCCGACATCGCGGATCTGCTCGACGGAATGCTGGCGCAGGAACCCGCCCGACCGGTCGCCCGGGCGCGGCACTCCCGAGTCTGATCTTCGCCCAACCACCGTCCTCAATCCATCAACCATCGTTGATCCTATGACCACCGCCACTCTGGAAAAACCAAACAGTTCCACCCCTGTCGTTTCCGCCGCCACCGTCCGCAAACCCGACCGCAAGGTCAATCTGGTCGGATTCGACCTCGGCACCAACAAGTCATGCATCCTGGCCAGCCAGGCCGGAGCCACCGACATCGCGCTCAGCAAGATTGTGCCGACCGTTGTCGGCTACGTGAAGGACGGCATCGTCGACGGCATTATCGCCGGCAACGCCAGCATCCTTTATGGTGAGGATGCGTTGAAGAACTTCCTGCACGTCAACCTGGTGGCCCCGCTCGAGAATGGCGTGGTCGCCCATCCCGAGGCGGCCGGCGATTTCTTCCGCCACCTGCGCATCCTCGTTGATCCCAGCGGCACCGCGGAGCTCCGCGCCGTCATCGGCGTGCCGGCTAACGCCGAGGAGGAGGCCCGCGAAAACATCCGCGGTTGCGCCGCCGGGGTTTTCGACCGGGTACTGCTCATCCCCGAACCGTTCCTCGCTGCGCTGGGCTACCGCGACGATTCCCGCCTCAACCAGCCCAACTACGTCGATCCGGTCACCAATTCCCTCTTCGTCGACATCGGCGGCGGGACCAGTGATGTCTGCCTGATCCAGGGCTATTTCCCCTCGCGCGACGATCAGATCTGCATCGCCTTCGCGGGTGATGCCATTGACGGTTTGATTCAAGCGGAGATCAACCGCCTCTATCCTGGGAACGGGATCTCCCGTCAGACCGTGCGCGAAATCAAGGAGGCTCACTCCTACGTCGGCGCCATTCGCAAACCCACGGATGTGAAGGTTATCATCGGTGGAAAAGCCCGGATGTTGGAACTCGGCGAAACGATCGGGCAGGCCTGCAACACGCTGCTCGACCGCATCTACCCGGCGCTCACCACCCTCATCACCCGCGCCTCCTCCGACTCGGTGGTTCAGTTGCTCCAAAACATCGTGATCACCGGCGGCGGCAGCCAGATTCGGGGCATCGACACCGTGCTGCAAAAGCGGCTGGCTGACGACGGTTACGAAGCGCCCAAGGTCCGACTCGCCGGGCAGGATTACAAGCGCTACGTCGCCATGGGCGCCTACAAGGCCGCCCGCGCCGCCCGCGAGAACCAATGGCAGCACGTGCTGGACTGAGCGCGCGCCGCGGGTCTCATTTCGCCACCGGGTAGCTGCCCAGCCATTTGACCATCGGGCAGAACCGACGTAGGTGCTTCACGGCCTCGCGCATGGCGGGATCGTCGTAATGTCCGGTCACATCGATGAAGAAGAAATAGTCCCACGGCCGCTTCTTGCTCGGCCGCGATTCGATCTTCGAGAGATTGATCCCGCGCTTGGCCATCGGCAGGAGCATCTTGAGCAGGGCGCCGGGATGCGAGGCGGCGTCATCGCCGAGCGAAATCAGGAAGCTGGTCATGTCCCGTCCGCCGCCCGCGGAGCCGGACGCCTGCTTGCCAATGACGAAGAACCGCGTGGTGTTGTCCGGTTTGTCCTGGATGTTTGCCACGACCACCGGCATGCCGTAATACTCCGCGGCGATCGGGCTGGCGACCGCCGCCACGCCGGGCGTCTTCTTCGCGATCTGTACTGCGCTTGAAGTGCTGCCGGCGGAGAGGATCTGCGCATGCGGGAGATGGCGCTGCAGCCACATGCGGCATTGCGCCAGGGCCTGGTCCTTTGAATAGACTTTCTCAATCTGCTCCAGCGGCGAATTGGCAATGAGGGCGTGGGTGATTTCGAGGTAGATCTGGGCCACCACCTTTAGGTCGGAATCGACAAACTGGTCCAGCGCGTCCCGCACCGACCCCTCGGTGGAATTTTCAATCGGAATGACGCCGTAATCCGCCTCGCCCTTTTCCACCGCGGTGAAGATGTCGGCAATCGTGGCCATCCCGTGATAGTCGACGCTGGCGCCGAATTTCTTAATCGCGGCCTGGTGCGTGTTGGTCGCCTCCGGACCGAGGTAGGCGATCAACAGCGGCTTCTCGAGCGCGATGGCCGCGGACATCACCTCGCGGTAAATCGCTCGCAGGGCGGCATCTTTCAGTGGGCCCTGGTTCTGGCTGCACACCTTGCGCACCACCTGGTCTTCGCGCTCGGCCACAAAGATCCGGCCGTCCCTGCTGCGCTTCAACTGGCCGATCTGCGCCGCCAGGGCAAGGCGCTGGTTGAGCAGCTCCACAATCCGGGTGTCAAGCCGGTCGATCTTTTGACGGAGAGAATTGAGGTCCATGGCCGTTTAAGTTGGCGCGCTCTGGCTGGGCGCGATGGCCGCCGCCTCCGGGGTCCCGCCGGATAGGGCCGCGCCTTCCTGCGGGGAACTTGGCGCACCGGCCGCGGTCGCCGCCGTTTCCTTCGCCGCGGCCGCCCGCGCGGCATCGTCCAGCGAGAGCTGTTCCTCGCCTTCCTCGGAAAGGCCCATCTCGCGATCGGACGGATGCGTCGGATTCATCGCGTTCTGCAGCCAGCCGTCAATCTGCCGTTGTGAAAGCACATCGGAGGCAGGCAGCTCATCCAGCGATTTGACTCCGATGAACTCGAGAAACGCCTCGGTCGTTCCGTACTGGATCGGCCGGCCCGGCAGATCCGCCCGGCCCACGATGTAGACGAGCTCGCGCTCCAGCAGGCGGTTGAGCCCCGCCTCGGCGGAGACCCCGCGGATGTGCTCGATCTCGGCGCGCGTCACCGGCTGGCGATAGGCGACGACCGCGAGCGTTTCCATCGCCGACTGGCTCAGCTTCACCGGCGGCGGTTCGCTGCGGAGCGCGCGCACCCAGCGGGCAAAGCGGGGCTGGGTCACCAGCCGATAGCCCTGGGCGGTCTCGACCAGGAGAAACCCATCGTCTCCCGCGCGCAGTTCGAGGGCGAGTTGTTCCAGCGTCTCCCGAATCTGCGCCGCCGGCACGAGGCTGGGAACATCCTGATAGAGTTCTTCGGCTTCCGGTGCCTCCGAGAGAATCCCGTCAAAGCGGCCAACGGCCGGGTCGGCTGGCGCGGCCTCGCGTGGAACGACCGTGGTTTCGCCGCCATTTTCCGGTTGCGGCTGGGAGGCCGGCAGCGCACCAACCCCGGCGGCCTGCTCGTGAAATCGCGTGAAGGTATCCTGGATTTCCGCGATCGATAGCGGCTGGTTCGACGAGAACAGCAGCGCCTTCAGGACTTTCTTGAGGTTGAACGCCATGCCAGGGGGAAAAGTTCCGTTTGTTTGCGGCCAAGCCGCCGTCGAGGCAACCACGAAAACAGGCCGTCCCATCCCAGATTTCCGGCATGCGGCGAATGCCGATGCTGCGCGGCGCGGTCGGCCCCGCGTGGGTTTGCCGGGAACCGGGACACGCCCGGGCCCGCCTAATCCTTGAGTTCGGCCACCACCAGCACCTCGGTGGTGGAATTGCGCGGCAATCCCGCCACCGCCAACGCCGCCCGGGCATGGCGCCCCGCTTCGCCAAAAACCTGCACGAACAGGTCGGAGGCCCCGTTGATGACCGCCGGGCTGTCCGCAAATCCGCTGACAGCATTCACGAACCCGCTGACAAAAACGATCCGCTTCACGGCGTCGAGGCTGCCGGTGGCGGCCTGGATGTTTGCGAGCGTGTTGAGCGCGCAGATTCGCGCCGATTCGCAGCCCGTCTGCACTGTCTGATCCCGCCCCACCGGTCCGGTGTGGGTCATTTTGCCATTGAGGGCGCAGATGGTGCCCGCGCAGTACAGCAGGTTCCCGGAGCGCACGGTGGGCAGGTAGCTTCCGGCCGGAGCGGGCGGTTCCGGAAGTTCGATGCCAAGTTCGACCAGTCTCGCGGCGATACTCATAATGGGGAGTTTCTCAAATCGGCGGGATGAATTCAAGCGTGGCCGCGTCGTCAACCGTGACGGATCCGTCAAGAATGCCGACCTCGCGCAGCAAGTCGATCGCCCGCCGCAGGCGCGGGTTGGACGCCTGGCCCCGGGGATCATTGTCAACCAATAGTTGACATTTTAGACACGCCCTGACGCGCTTCCGACGATCCCGGCCCCCAAGGCGAAGACGGTGAAGGGTCGCCGCCCATGTCCGGCTCGATTGCAGGCCTGCCGGCCCCGGCTTCAGCCCGGAAACGTGTTCCGGGATTACAGGCCGAGCAATCGGGCGGCATTTCCGGCCAGTAGTTGTGTCTTCTCGTCCACAGTGAAAGCCGCCTGCTCGACTTCGGCCAGGATTCCGCCCCAGCCCGGCACACTTTCGGATTTCGGATAAAGATTCAGCGGATAGTCCGTGCCGAAAATCACCTTTTCCAGCGGCACCACGTCAAGGACCGTGCGCCAAATGCGAGGGTCATAGGCCAATGGCGAAGCCGCGGTATCGTAGCAGACGTTGGCCAGAACCCGCCGCTGGTCCGAATTGGCTTCTCGAAGCGCCAGCCCGCCACCCCAGTGCGCCAGGATGAATTTCACCTGCGGATGATCCGTCGCTAACTGCACGAAGTGCTCCAACGGCGTCTCCACTCTTCCGGGGTACTCACCCGCGGTGGGATCGGTCACATGCAGGTTGACTGGCATGCGAAGCTCCGCAGCCAGGGCCAACGCCGCCTCAAACGCCTGATCGTCCATGGAGTATTTCTGCGAATGCGGCGACAGCTCCCCCAGCCCGCACAAACCGTCGTCATGCGCCCGGCGAATCTCGGCCCGCACGGCCGTCGCGCCGGCCGATGGATGAACCGTGGCGAATGCCGCCAGCCGGTCCGGATGCGCCCGCGTGCATTCGGCGTAGAACCGGTTCTGCCACGCGCAAGTCGCGGGCTGCTGCCAATACCAGCCGAGCAGCACGGCCTTATCCACGCCGGCCGCGTCCATGTCGCGCAGCAGTTGGTCGATCGGGGGAAACGTCTGGACCGGCTGCCCGCCGCGACGGCGGCGCGTGCACAACACCGCCCAATGAGGCTCGCCCTGGGCGGCCGCCCACGCCACCGGGTCGCGTCCAACCTCCGGCGGATAAAGATGCACATGAGCGTCGATGATGCGCATGGTCGAATGGCGTCTGGATCGGATTAGGCGCGGATTTGCGCCTGGCGCAAGCCGCCTCAATGTCTCGCCCGCGGCAGCAGTTTCCTGAGTCGTCGCGTCGTCTGATTGCGATCCAGCCGCGAGGCGGCGACATCAAGGACCAACGATTCCCAGGCCGCCAGCGGTAGCTTGCGTTTGGATAGCAGTCCGTTGACTTCAAGGAATACGAGGCAGGCGGCGAGCGCCGTGCGCTTGTTTCCGTCGACAAACGGATGGTACCGGCAGAGATAAAAGAGATAGGCGGCAGCAATTTCGTCCGCATCGGGCATCAACGGCGCTCCCGCAAATGTAGCCTGCGGAGCCGCGACCGCCGATTCCAGCAGGCCTTCATCGCGTATGCCTTCGCTACCCCCGTCCGAAGCGATGACTTCGGCGTGAATGGCCCTGACCGCCGCCGCCGAAAGGTGTTTCCAATCGCCATTCATGCCAGCCGGCGGAACAGTTCCCTGTTTCTGGCGATCGTCCGTCGCGCCGAGACCGCAGCCTCGTCCGGCGTCACCACCGGATGGACCGGCGCCAGGTAAATGGCCCCGCCCTCGTGGACGGTCAGGTTGACCTGATCCCCGACCTTGAGATGGGCTAGGTCCATCAAGGCCGCATCGAGCATGATACCCTGCGAATTTCCGATCTTCGTGATGGTCTTGATCATTGGGTAAAACATAGTTTTACGTCGAGGGATGTCAAGGCGGCGAATGTCGCTCGCCGCCCGGCGGTGTGATTCCCAACGCAGAGCGGAGGGCGGGGCTGCGGTCGGGCCGCATCATCCGTGTTGATCTGCGTTCATCCGTGGTTTCTACTGGGAATTCCCATGTTTGAATCGCTCACCGAACGCCTCGGCCAGGCGCTGCGCAACCTGCGCGGCGTCGGCAAGCTCACGGAAGAAAACATGGCGGAAGCCCTCAAGGAGGTGCGCACCGCCCTGCTTTCCGCCGACGTGCATTTCAAGGTCGCCCGCGAGTTCGTTGAGCGTGTGCAGGTGAAGGCCGCCGGCCAAGAGGTGTTGAAGTCGGTCACGCCCGGCCAACAGATCGTCAAGATTATCCACGATGAACTGGTAACGCTCCTCGGCGAGGGCGCGACCGAGCTGAGCGCGAAACGTCCGCTCAAGGTGCTGCTGGTCGGCCTCCACGGTTCCGGCAAGACAACCTCCACTGCGAAGCTCGGGCGCCTCCTCAAGAAACGCGGCTACCGGCCGTTCGTCGTCGGGTGCGACGTCCAGCGTCCCGCCGCCATNNGACCAGCTCGAGATCCTGGCCAAGCAGGAGGAGCTCGGTTTCTTTGCCGACCGGGTGTCGAAGGACGTGCCCGCGATCGGGACCGCCGCGTTGAGGTCCGCGGCCGAGGCCGGGGCCGACGCCATCCTGTTTGACACGGCCGGCCGCCTGCAAATCGACCACGACTTGATCGAGGAGGTGAAACGGTTGAGCGCCCGCGTCGAACCCGACGAAGTGCTGCTGGTGGCCGACGGCGCGCTGGGGCAGGAGGCCGTCAATGTCGCCAAGGCCTTCCACGAGGCGCTGGCCCTCACGGGCCTGGTGCTGACCAAACTCGACGGCGACGCTCGCGGCGGCGCCGCGCTCTCGATCAAGGCCATTACCGGCGTGCCGATCAAGTTTATCGGCATCGGCGAAAAGGCGGCCGACTTCGACACGTTTTATCCCGACCGCCTGGCCTCCCGCATCCTCGGCATGGGCGATGTCGTCTCGCTTGTGGAGAGGGCGCAGGAGTCCATTGACCAGGCGCAGGCCGAGAAGATGGCGGAGAAGTTCCGCAAGGCCGACTTCAACCTCGAGGACTTCCTGGCCCAGTTGCAGCAGGTCAAGAAGCTCGGCTCGATGGAGTCGATTCTTGGGATGATGCCCGGCATGAGCGGCGTGAAGATCGGGGACGGCGCGGAAAAGCAGATGGGGCGCACCGAGGCGATTATCAAGTCGATGACGGTCCGCGAACGCCGCAATCCCGCGCTCCTCAACGGCACCCGCCGGATGCGGATAGCCAACGGCGCCGGCGTGAAAGTGGTCGACGTCAACCAGCTCCTGAAGCAGTTCCAGCAAATGCAGAAGATGATGAAGATGATGAAAGGCGGCGGCGGGCGGAAGCTGATGCGGCAGATGGAAGCCATGCGCGGCAAGGGGGGTATGCCCGGGCCATAAGCGCATGACTACGTGCATCTCGCACCAAGAGTCAGCTCAGGCCCGATCCAGGAATTTTCTCGAATTGTGAGCGAGCCGGAGCGCGGTGCGGCATCGCCGTCGCCCTTGGATTTGGAGTCTGCAGCGATTTATTGTCACCTCTTGATCCTTTTCTGGCCCTTAGTGGGTACCATGATGACAACCGAAGCGATGCAAACGGCGGAACGCAACGACGCCGATCTGGTGGCCGACAGTCTTGGTGGACGCCGGGACGCCTTCCGCCAGATTGTCGAACGATATCAGACCTTGGTTTGCTCCCTAGCCTACAGCGCAACCGGAAACGTCAGCCAGAGCGAGGACGTGGCCCAGGAAACGTTTATCAGCGCGTGGAAGGATCTCCGGCTATTGCGTCAGCCGGACAAACTCCGTGCCTGGCTGTGCGGCATCGTCCGGAACCAGGCGCACCGAAGCCGGCGGGAGGCCGGACGCGAGCCGGTGCGAAACGCCGCCCCCTTGGAAGATGCAGATGAATCGCCGGCCGCCGAGGCCCTTCCGTCGGAGCAGGCCGTCAGCCGGGAGGAGGAAGCAATTCTCTGGCGTTCATTGGAGAGAATCCCCGAGAATTACCGGGAACCACTGATCTTGTTCTACCGCGAACACCGATCCATCGAACACGTGGCGGTGGAACTGGAATTGTCCGAAGATGTCGTCAAGCAACGGCTGTCGCGCGGACGCAAACTGTTGCAGGAGGAAGTTCAGGTCTTCGTGGAAAACACGTTGCGCCGGACGGCGCCCGGCCAGGTGTTCTCCGGCGCGGTGCTCGCCGCCCTGCCGGTGGCCGCGGGCGCGACTGCCAGCGCCGGCGCGGGCTTGGGAGCGAAAGGCACAGCGGCGGCCAAGTCGGGTCTCCTCGCCGCGTGGCTCTGGCCCTTTCTGGGAATCGCTGCCGGCTTCGCCGCGCAATGGGCGATGTTCAGTGGCGGTTCCAGCAGACACGAGCGCCTCTCCAAACGGATCGGATTGCTCGCCTCCTGGGTTTTTGTCCTGGCATTCTCTATTGGCGGTCAGCAAATCGTGCGGACCCTGGGACAACACTGGGGATGGAATGACCGCACGTTCTTTTCCGCGATGGCGTGGTTCTGGTGGTTCTATGCGACGGTCATCACCACTTGGATCGTCGCGATGTATCGGTACAACCAGGCGCTGAGCCGAACGGCCGCAGCGACGGAGACGCTTCCACTTCCGGCCCCGGCGCCGATGAAGCCAGGCATGCACATGTTGGCGATGCTGGGAACGGATCTCATGTTGTTCTCGTGTGTCATTCTACTGGCATGGTGGGCGCGCGACCGGCTGACGGCAGCGATCATTGTTGGAATCATGCTGGCGATGAGCATCTGGCATTTCTTCCTATCCCGGAGGAAAACAGGAGTGGCGGCTGCACTGGCCTATATCGCCCAGGTGGCGTCGAGTTGCGCGGTGATGCTGGCCATCTTCAATCTGCGATTCGACACATGGGCCGCGTCCTGGTACGGAGTCGGCATCGAGGAGATCGGCCGCCTGCTTCCCACGCGGATGGTTCCGCTCCTCACGTCGGTCCTGTTCCTGTGGGCCGGGGTACTCCTCGTCCTGACCAGACCAAAGACCGGGAATCGCTAGAAGCCGCCTTGGAATCAGGCGCGCCTTTCCCAACCGGAAGAATCAAAACAACTCGCTCTGGGGTGGCGCCCCCGGAACCCCCAGAAACCGGCCGTAGCGTTCGAGCCAGTCGTCGAGCTTCTTGGTGTAATACACCGGGTCGTAGGGATTCTGTTGCGGATCGTAGTCTGCCACCGCCCGTGCCCGCTGCCAGTCAGAGGTCTGGCCTTTGGACTTCGCAGTCACAAAATAGCCGACGCGGTCGCCCATGCGGGGCCGGGGATTCATCTGGAGGGCCACCTCGGCCGCGGCGCGGCGGGGTTTGCCGCCTCCGGCCACGAACTGTTCGTAAGCCTCGGGGTTCTGCCCGAGCACCTCCGATTTCGCGATCTCGGCAATCGTGACTTCGCGCGCCAGGAGGCGCCGGCGATAGTCTTCCACCAACGGCAGTGGCGATTCGACGCCGGCACCGAGCAGGTGGCGGATAAGCTGGTCCGTGAGCTGCTTGAGGAACGGCTCGATCCCGCGGGAGCGCAGGGCCGAACCCCGCAGGATGATCTTGCGGCCATCGTGTAGCGCGTAGTTCTTGGCCTTGTAGCAGAACATCGCCACATAGCTGCCGTCGAACTCCAGTTCGATCCCCGGGGGCAGGATGGCCGCAACCAAGGCCAGCAGCTTCTCGGGTTCCTCGAAGCATTCCGGCGACGACAGGTAGATGCCGTCCGTGTCGGCCTCGAGGATCGTGCAGCCGTTCCGGGCGAACTCGTCGATGAGTCGCTGGAGCAGCTCGCGCCCCTGGCGTGTCACCTCGGCCGCCAGGTCGCCGTCGCCGAAGCGCGCGCCCGAAAAGCCGAGGTAGCCATAGAACGAGTTGATGAGAATCTTGAAGCTGGCCTGCCGCGCCTGGTATTCGGCGCGCAGCTCCTCGGTCGGGGCGGTGCGGGCCAGCTGCTTGTACTGCAGCCGGTAATTGCGCAGTCGCGTGAGCAGCGGGATAAAGACGCCCAGCGTGTCATTCCGCGGATTGCGGCCGATGGTGAGCAGCAGGCTCGGATACAGCGACGCCACGTCGAAATGCAGGACGTGCCGGAACACGCCCTCCTGAAAGCTGCGCGTGTATCCGCCCTCGAACGGCTGCACGTCCGGCGGCACGGGGCAGCTCTGGCGGGCATGGTAGTATTCCTCGAGAAAAAGCAGGTCGATCTTGTTCGTGGTTCCGCGCAGTGTCGCCTCCTGCAATAGGAGAGGAAACGTCTTCACCTGCTCGAAGTAGGTCGGCAGCAGCAGGTCCGCTACGCCCCTGGTCTCGCGCAGATCGTCGGCGAGGTAGGCGAGGAAGCGGGCCCGGTCCGTGCGGAAAACTTCCTGAATCCGGCTGCCCTCAATATAGGTGCGCTCGCCGGCGGCCTCCTCGGTGATGCCAAAGTAAATGGCAACGTCCTTGAGCCCGTAGGTCAGCATCTCCCGGGTGGTGATGTCATAAAGCTGGACGAGCAGGTAGGTATCCACGACCGACCGGCCCGGCAGATCGCAGCGCGGAAAATCGATCCACCGCTCGGCGACCTTGAGCCGGCTGTTACGGAAGGTGGCGGTCTGACCGAATCGCCCCCATGCGCAGGGCACCCGGTGATGCCGGCAACGCAAGCGCAGATACTCGAGATCGAATTTGAAGAGGTTGTGTCCTTCGATGATGTCGGGGTCCTCGGCCTCGATCACGTCGTTGAGCTCGATCAGCAGCCGCTTCTCGGCGGTATCGGTCTCCTCCTCCAGGACGAGCAGGCGCTGCCGCGAGCCGAACTGCAGCCCGATTGCGAGTACGCGGTCGGCGGGGTTGCGGGCGTCGCTGAAGCCACCGCCGAGGGAATGACCGGTTTCGATGTCGAGCTGGCACCGTCGCACCTGCGAAAAGGTCAACTCGCCGAAAATCCGCCGCCGCCGTTGCAGGAGATACTGGTTCTCCAACGGCCGGATCCAGTCGATCGCCGCGCCGTCGGGCGCCCCCTTCACGAATTCATCAAATGCCGACTGGTCTTGGGCATGGGCCAGCCAGCGGAAGAAACCCTCGCCCTTCAGCGCTTCCACCTCGACCCCCGCAATGCCGCTGACGACGGCCGCGTCCCCCAGCCAGGCGAACGGCCGAAAACTGTCGACGCGCTCCTCGCGGCCGCCGTCGGCCGCGACCACCGACAGATGCACCCGGCCTTCCTCGTCGATCCAAAGTCCGCAGAGTTCGCCAGCCGGGGAGGTGTTTGGTGGTTCAGTCATGCAGGCGGACCAGCCCGATCGCCAGGAGAGAAAGTGGAGGGATGCGGCGCGGGAAGCAAGGCTCGCCACCTCGGCGGTCGGGCGCATCCCGGCGCAGTTGCCGCCGCGGAGGCGGTCTCAGGCCAGCGCCGGGTCCACCTCTTCGGGCCGCCAGAGCCAGCGGCCTTCCATGCCACCGGCAACCACCAACGTCTGGCCGGTGATGTGCCGCGCAAGCTTGTCCGAGGCGAGGTAGACCACGGCGTTGGCAATATCGTCGGCGCGCGCGATCTGCGGCAGCGCCATGGTGGCCGTCACACGGCGCACGACCGCGTGGTTCTGCAGGTGCCGTTCCGTCAGCGGTGAAACCGTCCATCCAGGACAGACGCAATTGACCCGGCCGCCGCAATACGCAGCGGTGTGCGGAGCGAAGCGCGCAATTTCGTTCTTCAAGGTGCGCGTCAGCCCGTAGGCGAGCGCCGCCTTCGCCGCCGCGTAGTCGCCATGCCCGGGCTCGCCAAAAACGGCGGCGGTCGACCCGATCAGGACAATGTTGCCCTGCTGCTGGGTCCGCGCCAAGCGGAGAAACTCCCGGCAGCAGAGAAAAACCGAAGTCAGGTCGGTCGCCAGGGTGTCCTGCCACTGCGCGAGCGACATGTCGGCGACCGCAATGTCACGTTCGCACCAAACGCCGGCATTGGCCACCAGAGTGTCCACCCGCCCGAACCGCCGGCCGGCCTCCGCGAACAGCGTGCGCACCTGAGCCTCGTCGCGCAGATCCGCACCGACGACGAACGACTCGACGGTTCCAAGCTCGGCGGCCAGCCGCTTCGCCACCGCCCGCTGGGAATGATAGTGCAATGCCAGCCGCGCGCCCTCCGCGGCAAAGGCCCGGGCCATGGCAGTTCCCAACCCGCCCGACGCCCCGGTGACGAGAACGACTTTGCCTGCAAGTTCGGTGTTCATGGTCGCTGCGCGCGATCCTTAGCGAAGCGGCGCGTAAAGGATTACGCGCCCGACCTCAACTGCCTAGACCCACTTCAGAATGGCTTCACATATACCATGACCAGGGCAGTCATGACCAGCGCGATGGCGAGCCAAGCAAACGCGCCAGCCAGCCCGCGTTTGCGGTAGGCAATTCCCGACAAGGCGGACAGGCCCAGCCAGCACCCAATCTTCACCACCAGCCAGCCGGCTGGCGCGGAGCCGTAGATTCCCTGCCACATGCGCAGCCCGGTGAGGAGCATTACGAGGCTGGCCCCGCCCGCCCACATCATGACCTTCCGGCGCGTCTCCGGCGGCGCAGCCAAGGCGTAAAAGGTGTACCCCATGAGCACGAAGGCCGCGGCGACATGGAGAAGGTGGAGCGTGAGGAATTCGTGCGGATTCATGGCGGAGGCTGGAGGCACTGGCCAGAGGCCAGTTGGGGTCAAGCCGGCGGTGAGAGGGAATTGACACCCCGCCTGTGCCGTATGCGCAAAGGCTCTAGTCCTTTTTATGCTAAGGTGGGCGCCGCCCGGTGGGTTTTGCTTTCCGATTTACGGCCTAGCAGCCGCCACCGTTGGTTGGGCTCCCGGAATTTATCAAAGGCAAAGAGCGGTTATTGAACACACCACGAACACTGCAGGGTGCCAGCCTCATGCTAGTCCGTAGGCGCGCGCGGTCAAACTGTTCCCGACTTATTCCGCGCGAATTTCTGCTTGCCCCAGCCACGCGCCAGCCAAAGCCCCAGTATGATGTTGGCAGTCAGCATGCACCCCGCCGACAGTTCCAGCACGAGTGCTCCCGCAATGATGGTCAGCGTCGCCCCTGCCACCAGGGCGTCGGTCCAGTGCCGCACCGCCGACCGCCACATGCCTCCCGCCAGCAAGCCCCATACAAGGACGCCCAGCCCGGCCGACACGCGGGTGAGGAGCAGCGCTTGGACCGCGTGGTGATCGCGGGCCAGCGCCTGGGCCAAGCCCCAGAAAAACGCTTCATTAAAGAACGCGAAGCCGGTTCCGAGCGCCACGACCAGGGCCGGGGTAATTGGAAACTCGCCGCCGGCGCCCGGCGCCGGCAGTCGGCTCGCCAAGGCACAGCCCGAGCAGCAAAAAACGGCCCGGCCCGGTTCCACCTTCCGCACGGTGAAAGGAAGCCCGCAATAGCTGCACTGGATCCGGGGCATGACTGGCAAGTTTCAGCGATCGACCAGGGTGGAGCGGCTTGTCTTCAAGACGCTTCAGGCGTGTTGCCCGTTCGACTTCGCTGAGGGTCCCGAGCCTGTCGAGGGAGGGCCCAACGCGCCCCACCAGCGTCAATCTATTCAGCAAGAATCCATAAAGAGGCCCTTCGGCTGTCATCCGTCCAGGATCGCCGAGTCGAGGTGCTGAATGATCAGTTCCTGAAGCGTCGCCAAAAAGACATAGCACATGAACGCCTTCTGCGCCGGCTCACCGAGTTGCGCAACGGCCGACCCGCCGCTCTCGATTACCTGGTCGGGGAGGTCGGCCAGCTCCCGGGCGCGCAGCCGGAGCCGGATGGCCGCGCAGGCGCGCAGCATCGACTCGGCGTTCGCCTCGTCAAAGGCCACGGTGCCGCTGGCAAAGAACTCCCGGTCGAACAGCGCCAGAAAACGCCGGCATTCGTCGTTCTGTTCGCTCAGCAGCTCGTGCTTCCACGCAGCGCGCAGCTCCTCGTCGAGATCCTGCAGCTGTTGCGGAGCGGCCAGCCGGCCGCCGAGGTCATCAACCGCCTGCTTGATGAGGTCCAGCAGCGGGGCCACGACCGGCAGGCTGAGCTTGACCTCAATGCGTTTCATCCGGCTCAAGGACCGCCGTCAGATGCCATTGCTGCAGACTGAAGACATAGGCCTCCGCCTTTTCCCGCACGCCGGTCCACACGGTCGAGCGGCCACGTTCATGCACCTCCAGCATGTGACGGCGCGCCGTGGGCTCATCGAAGCCAAACACCTTGCGAAAGACGAGGACCACATAGGACATGAGGTTCACGGGATCGTTCAGCACGACCACGCGCCAGAGTCCCGCCAGGACAAGTTCCGTTTCCTCGCGGGTGGCTGGGGTGACATCGGTCCGGGCGGTCGGCGCGGTCATGCCTTTGCGGCCGCCTGGGCGGCGGCCACCGCCGCTTGCACGCGGGCCTCCGCCTCGGTCAGCGGCACCTTCTCCACGGCCTTCTCGGTGCGCAATTTCATCTCCACGACCCCTTCCTTCAATCCACGGCCCCCGATGGTGATCCGCAGCGGGACGCCGATCAAGTCCGCGTCCTTGAATTTGACTCCCGGGCGCTCGGCCCGGTCGTCCACCAGCACGTCGGCGCCGGCGGCCTCCGCGGCGGCGGCCAGCTTGCGCGCCAGCTCGCCGGCTTCGGGCAGCTGCGGGTCCAGCAACACCACAAGCACCTGGTACGGCGCCACGTTCCACGGCCAGATGATCCCATCGGCATCGTGGCATTGTTCGACGACCGCCTGCAGCGTGCGGCTGATGCCGATGCCGTAGCAGCCCATGACCATCAGCTTGCTCTGTTTCTGATCGTCGGTGTAGGCCGCGCCGTACTTCTCGCTGTATTTCGTGCCGAGCTTGAACACGTGGCCAACCTCGATCGCGCGGCGGATCTGGAGCGGTTGGCCCGACTTTGGACAGGGTTCGCCGACGCGCACCCGGCGAAAGTCGCCATACTTCGTGATCGCGAGATCGCGCGTCACGTTGACCTGGCGCAGATGGTAACCGTCTTTGTTCGCGCCGGTAACGCCGTTGCCGATCAGGCGCACGGCGTGGTCGGCAAAAACGCCGGCCAGTGCGTCGGGGTTCTTGATCGTGCCGCGCACTGCGCCCAGACTGCCCGGTTTCGCGCCCATGACGGGCTCGATTTCCTCCACGGTGGCGGGACGCCAGAGGCTGAAGCCGAGCGCGCCGAGCTTGGCCTCCTCGAGTTCGTCCCCGCCGCGGAGCACGACCGCGAAGAGTCTGCCGTCGCCCATGAAGATCAGCGTCTTGAACTGCCGGTCGGCCGGCACGCCGTAGGGCGCCGCCTCGAGGGCGGCAATCGTGGCCACACCGGGGGTGGGAAATTCCTCGAACGCGCCTTCAGGCGCGGCATCGACGAGATCCGCCGGCACGAGGCCGCTGGTGGCCTTTTCCCGGTTGGCCGCGTAGCCGCACTCCTCGCAGCAGACAACATCGTCGTCGCCGACCTC
The DNA here is from genome assembly GCA_003153035.1 of Opitutia bacterium. Taxonomy (GTDB): domain Bacteria; phylum Verrucomicrobiota; class Verrucomicrobiia; order Opitutales; family Opitutaceae; genus Fen-1467. Next base: position 16,599 of record PMBT01000067.1, on the reverse strand, counting down.
GGCCGGCACCATGAACTCGTGCGAGAAACTGCCGCCCATCACCCCGGTGTCGGCCTCGACCGAGATCGTCTTCAGGCCGCACCGCGCGAAGAATTTCGCGTAGGCCGCCTTCATCGCGAGATAGCTGCGGATCGCGGCCTCGTCGTCGACGTCAAATGAGTAGGCGTCCTTCATCACGAACTCCCGGGCGCGCATCAGGCCGTACCGCGGCCGGATCTCATTTCGGAACTTGGTGGCGATCTGGTAGAAATTCTTCGGCAGGTCGCGGTAGCTGGTGAGCTCGCTCTTCACCAGCGGGGTGATGATCTCCTCGTGGGTCGGGCCGAGCACAAACTCAGGGTCGCGCGGTCCGCGCCGCCCGTCGCCCGCATGATCGGCCCGGTACATGATTTCCCGGGCGGCGGCCCAGCGCGGTCCCGCCTGCCAGAATTCCGCCGGGTGCAGATGCGGCATCCACAGCTCAATCGCGCCGGCCGCGTCCATCTCCTCGCGGCAGAGCTGCGTGATCTTCTGCAACGCGCGCAAGCCGAGCGGGAGGTAGGTGTAGAGTCCGCCGCTCAGTTTGCGCACGAGCCCCGCGCGCAGCAGCAGCTTGTGCGAGGTGATCTCGGCGTCGGCCGGGCTTTCCTTGAGGGTCGGAATGAAAAATCTGGACCAGAGTTTCATGAAGCGCCGGTAAGAGAACAGCCGCCAGAGAGGGACGCAAATTGATTTGCGGCACTTGGCCGACCGGCGGATAGAATCCGCGTGATGCCCGCCCGTCGTCCGCCGCCCAAATCCCTGCCGCTGCGCTGGGTCGTGGTGGCGATTGTGCTTTTCATCGGGGTCTACACGTTTCTGCGACTCCACTACGGAAAGCGGGGCAAGCCGTTCGAACCCTATCATGACCTGGGGGAACGGGCCGCCGCCCAGCGTCTGGCGGGGCTCGGCTATCAGCGCATTCCTGTCGACCTGGAGCGCCCGGCCGAGCCGCTGGCCGCGGCGCGACTGGCGCCGGTCCCGGCCGAGATCATCGGCGCGTTCGGCGGTTTGCCCACCGAACTCGAGAGTGCCCTCGCGATCAGGCCGCCCCTACCGGCCGCCATCACCGGCGTGACCGCCCCGCGCGAAATCGCGGCCGCCGCCACCTACGCCTTGCAATTCACCTGTGCGCAGCCAGACTACCGGACGCAAATCGACGCCGTGCTGCTCGTCCGCAAGGACCGCCAGCTCTTCCTCCTGCCCAGCTTTGGGAGAATCCCTGGCCAGCTCCTCGCACGTTCTAAGGAAAGCGTCATCTTCGCGAGCTTCTCCACGCAGAGTTTTTCCCCGGGGCGCTATTCGGTCACCCTCTGCGGCGGTCGCACTTCGAAGAGCTGGGAATTCACGGTGAAGTGAAGCAGCAGCCGCCATAATCCCCGATTGACGCGGCCGCCAGATTCGACGAAAACTCCCGCGCCACCCCGATGAGCAACGGCTCCTCCATCGCCACGATCAAACCCACGGACCTCCGCGGCATCCTCAAATATGTGCCGCGGTTCCAGGGGCAGATCTTTGTCATCGCCCTCGACGGCGCGATCGTCGCCGACGAGAACTTCAGCAACCTGCTCATCGACATCGCGGTCCTCCGCAGCCTCGGCATCAAGCTGGTGCTGGTCCACGGCATCAGCCAGCAGATCGAGGAGCTGGCTGCGGTGCGCAGTATTCCCATCACCGACTCCCGCGGCACGGGCGTGACCGACGCCGCCACGCTCGACCTCGCCATCCGCGCCTCGGCCCGTGTGTCGCATCTCATCCTTGAGGGCCTCACTCAGAACGGGCTGAAGTGCGCCATCACCAACGCGGTGCGCTCGGTGCCCGTCGGCATCATCAAGGGTTTGGATCAGCAGTTCACCGGCCGGGTCGACCGCATCGACAAGGAGTTCATCCTCCACCTGATCGCTGCCGACATCGTCCCGATCCTCTCGCCCATCGGCTTCGCCCCCGACGGCCATTCGCTGCGCATCAACTCCGACCTGCTCGCCGCCGAATTCGCCCAGGTGCTGCAGGCCAGCAAGATCATCTACCTGGCACCGCTGAGCGGCCTGGTTATCGGCGGGGAGCTGCGGCGCGAGATCTCCGTCGAGACGCTGCGCGACATCCTCAAGGACCATCCCGAGACAATCGGCGCGGAGGGTCACAGCAAGGCCGTGCACGCCGTCAAAGCCATCGAGACCGGCACTTCGCGCGTGCACCTGCTCGACGGCCGGGTCTTCGACGGGTTGCTCAACGAGATCTTTTCCAACGAGGGCGTCGGTACGCTCATTTACGGCAACGATTACCAGCAGATCCGCAAGGCCACGCGCCGCGACGTGCGCCACATCTACAACCTGACGCGCAACGCCGTGAAGCGCGAGGAGTTGATCTACCGCACCCAACAGGCCATCGAAAAGAACATCGACCAGTTCTACGTGTTCGAGATCGACGAGAACCTTATCGCCAGCGTGTCCCTCACCACCTACCCAGAAAAGCCCGAGCTCGCCGAGATCGGCTCGCTCTACGTGCTGCCGTTCTATCAGAACCGCGGCATCGGCCGGAAGATGGTCAACTACGCCTGCATAATCGCCAAGGAACGCGGAGCCGCAACGGCGCTCGCCCTGTCCACGCAGAGCTTCACCTTCTTCATTTCATCCTGCGGCTTCGCGGAGGCCGACAAGGCGGTCCTGCCTGAGTCGCGCCTCAAGCACTACGAGGAGAGCGGCCGGAATTCCAAGATCCTGGTGAAGACGCTGGGCTGATTGCGAGCGGCGCGCTGCCGGCTCCAATATTCCCGTTCCCCCGGCGGGCGGGCCGCGGTGGCCGCCCCGTCGTCTTTCCCGCCGTCTCTGACTGTCCGATCACACCGCGAGGCCGGCAAAGCGGGCGGCGCTTGACCCACTTCCCATTCTCCGGCACCGATAGCGGCACCCATCAACCCCCTGCGCGCCTGACGGGCATTTGCCTGGTCGGCAGCGATCGTCACACCCCATGAGCGCCAATAAAAAAAGTCTCTTCATCATGGATGACGGGAGAAACGTCGCCTTCACCTTCATCCTCGTCACCTCGCTGTTTCTCCTCTGGGGATTCTNNGGATGGCTGGCGACCAAACTCGGCTACAAGGGCGGCATCATCACCGGCCTGCTGATGGTCGCGGTGGGCGGGTTCTGGTTCATCCCGGCGACGCACATCGCCCAGTTCTGGGCATTCCTGCTCGGCGTCTGTTTCATCGCCGCCGGCCTGACGTTTCTGGAGACCGTGGCCAATCCGTACACTACGGTGCTCGGGCCTCAGCAATTCGCGGCCACCCGTATCAATCTCGCCCAGTCCTTCAACGGCATCGGTTGGATCTTCGGACCGATCGCCGGCGGCTTGTTCTTCTACGGCAAGGACTCCTCGGGCCAGAGCACGGGGGCTCAGACGCTGTGGATCCCCTATTCGGCGGTGGCAGTCGTCGTCGTCGTTCTGGCGATTATCTTCTATTTCGCCCCCGTGCCAGACATCAAGACCGAGGATGTCTACCATCTCGAGGACAAGGATGCTTCGGGGAAACCGGCAGAAGAGAACGCCCGGGAGGTGAACCGGGGGGCGATCTATGCGATGCTGCTGGGCAATGTGGCGGTGCTCGCCGTGAGCATCGGAATGATATCCTGGGTCATTCTGAATGCCGTGGGCTTGGGTGAGCGAGCGGTCGGCCTGGCTTCACGAATTCCCCATCCGGCGGGCCTGGTAGTGACCGCGGATACCTCGCTGGCAGTGGTGATTGTGGCGGGCGTGATTGTGGCTATCGTGGTCGCCGCGCTGGCGCTCATCGGGACAGCAAGGAGGATCACGAGCCACAGCATCTGGTCCCATCCGCATTTCTCGGGGGCGACCCTGGCGCAGTTCTTCTACGTGGCCGCACAGTCCTGCATCTTCAGTTTCTTCATCAATTACATGACGGCGGACGTGCCAGCGATTCCCGCGTCGTGGAACTCGGGTTGGTTGGCAGGAGTATTCGAGACAAACAAGCTCGGGATCCTCGCCCTCAGCGACAAGGGGGCATCGTTCCTGGTCTCGGTCGGTTTCTTCTGTTTCCTGGCCGGACGTTTCAGCGGCGCGTTTATCCTGAAAAAATTCTCGGCTCACAAGGTGCTCGGACTTTACGGACTGCTGAACATCGGGATCTGTTTCCTGATCTTCCTCAAACTCGGCTGGCTGTCCGTCGGCTGCGTGTTCCTGAGCTATTTCTTCATGTCGATCATGTTTCCGACGATCTTCGCGCTTGGAATCCACGGCTTGGGCGCCAGGGCCAAGAAGGCTTCCGGTTATATCGTCATGGCGATCATGGGCGGAGCGATTGTGCCGAAGCTGATGGGTGCTGTGGCCGACCATTATGGGGTTTCGCGTGGTTTCATCGTGCCATTGGTGTGCTTTGTTTTCGTGGCCTTTTACGGTCTCAACTGGCCGAAATTCAGTCAGGCCGAATCGTTGAGTGGAGTCCCGGCGACTGGCGGACACTGAGCTGGGCAGGAATTGGAGGGCGCCGCGCTGTCGGCGCCATTCGCATCTCCGATCCGGCCCGGACGGCGCCGGGCCCTCCAGGTTTCTGATTTTTGGAGGGCGGGCCGCCGTGCCCGCCGCAATTCTCCCGGCCGGCATCTCGTTCTTGCCCCCGCATCCCTCTTTGGTTGAACTGCCCCGGCTGGCGCGTCTCCCGACGGGCCGTTCCTGCCGCAGACTTTCCTCTCTCGACACTCGACGTTCGCCTCTCGACCCTCGACTCCTCAATTCTCATGTCGAAACCAGACCTTCTCCGCAAATATTCCTCCATTGTGCACGACGGTTCCGACCGCGCGCCCAACCGTTCCATGCTCCGCGCCGTCGGCTTCAAGGACGAGGATTTCAAGAAGACCGTCGTCGGCATCGCCTCGACCTGGAGCATGCTCACGCCCTGCAATATGCACATTGACGCCCTGGCCCGGGAGGCCGGCGCCGGCGCCGACGCAGCGGGCGGAAAATCGATCATCTTCGGCACCATCACCGTCGCCGACGGCATCAGCATGGGCACGCTGGGCATGCGGTATTCGCTCGTCTCGCGCGAAGTCATCGCCGACTCGATCGAAACGGTCTGCGGGGCGGAAGGTTTCGACGGGCTCGTTGCCATCGGCGGTTGTGACAAGAACATGCCCGGCTGCGTGATGGCCATGGCCCGCCTCAACCGCCCTTCAGTTTTCGTCTATGGCGGCACCATCCTTCCCGGCATCCATCCCGAGTCGCAGAAAGATTGTGACATCGTTTCGGTGTTCGAGGCCGTGGGTCAGCACGCTGCCGGAAAGCTGGATGACGCGGGACTACGAACGATCGAAGCCTGCTCGATCCCCGGTCCCGGTTCCTGTGGCGGCATGTACACCGCCAACACCATGGCGTCGGCGATCGAGGCGCTCGGCATGAGCCTGCCCAACAGTTCCACCCAGATTGCCATCAGCGAGGAGAAGAAGCTCGACTGCCGGCGGGCGGGTGCAGCCGTTCTGGCGCTGGCCCGGGCAGGCATCCGTCCGCGGGACATTCTGATCAAGAAAGCCTTTGAGAATGCCATCACGGTGGTCATTGCCCTGGGCGGATCCACCAATGCCGTCCTGCACCTGCTGGCCATCGCGCACACCGCTGGCGTGAAGCTCGCTATCAACGACTTCACCCGCATTGGCAAACGCGTACCGGTCCTCGCGGACCTCAAGCCGTCGGGCCGCTATGGCATGGCCCACCTTTCGCGCATCGGCGGCCTCACACCGCTCATGAAGATGCTGCTCGACGCCGGCCTGCTTCATGGCGAATGCCTCACCGTCACCGGCAAGACTGTCGCGGAGAACCTGCGTGACGTGAAGCCCTACCCGGCCGACCAGGACGTGGTCCGCCCGTTGTCCAATCCGATCAAACCCGACAGTCACCTGCGCATTCTTTATGGTAATCTCGCCCCTGAAGGCGCTGTGGCGAAGATCACCGGCAAGGAAGGAACCCGCTTCTGCGGCCGGGCCATCGTGTTCGAGTCGGAGGAAACCGCGCTCAAGGCGATTCTCGGCGGCCGCGTCAAGGCCGGACACGTCATTGTCATCCGCAACGAGGGGCCCGTCGGCGGGCCCGGTATGCGCGAGATGCTCGCGCCGACCAGCGCGGTCATGGGCAAAGGCCTGGGCAAGGAAGTGGCGCTCATCACCGACGCCCGGTTTTCCGGCGGCAGCCACGGGTTTGTGGTGGGCCACATCACACCCGAGGCGGCCACGGGCGGTCCCATCGCAATCGTCAGGAACGGCGACCCAATCACGATCGATGCCGGGAAAAGCCAGATCACCCTCGACCTTCCAGCCACGGAATTGCGGGCGCGCCTCAAGGCGTGGAAGCCGGCCAAGCCGAGAGAAGCCCGCGGCGTGCTCGCAAAATACGCCAAACTGGTGACCAGCGCCTCCGAAGGCGCCGTGACGGACAAATATCTGTAGCCCGCCGGGCGGGCGGCGGTGAGCAGTAAGCTCTGAGCCAGCATGCCGCCCAAAGGCTGCAGCTTCCTGCTGCTGCACGATTTCGGGTTCGCCGTCGTCGGTTTTTCGTGGCTCCTGTGATCATGGCTTCCAGATCCGCGGACGCCGAACATCGGGACGAGGAGGGCCGCCTCCGGCCCGGGGATTTGATCCTGCTCACGGCCCTCCTGGTCTCTCCGGGCCTGGCCCTGCACCGGTTGTCCGCGTTCGTCGATTTTCGGTGGCTGGCGGCCTACGGCATCGTGGTCTCGCTGGCCACCTATGCGGTCTACGGCGCGGATAAGGACAGCGCCGCAGACAAGACCTCGAAATGGCGGGCGCCCGAAAAGCTGCTCCATGGCCTCGAACTCGCCGGCGGCTGGCCAGGGGCGTTCCTGGCCCAGCGCCGTTTGCGGCACAAGTGTTCCAAGCTTTCGTACCAGATCGTCTTCTGGCTTATCGTCTCCGTCCACGTTTATGCGGCGACCGATTACCAGTTGAACTGGCGGCTCGCCCAGGCGATCGGGAGCCTCTGTCTCCACGGCAGCGGCAGGCCTTAGGCTAACGCCCCACAGATGAAGCGGCATGGGCGGCGCGGCGCCCTCTACTATTACGCGCTCAATTCTTCTTGCCCGCCGCGGCCTTCGCTTTCGCCGCCTGCTGCGCCATGATCAGCGCCTGCTTCTGCTTATTCGCGTCGTTGGCTTTCGACTGCTTTTGCGACGCCTGTTTCTGCACGGATTTCGGAGATCTATCGCCCATGATGGGTTTTCCTTGGTTGAGTTGCCTCACCTTCGGAATGTTGGTTTCCCCGAGGGCGTACCCTATTATCCCCGAAGATGCCGCAAGTAGCAAGTCGCGTCGCCTCGCCGGTGGCGCGAGATTCCAGTAGTCCCTCCGCTTCCCGGATTCAGGAACCGCGAGCGGCCAGCCTCGATTTGCCGGCAGAGCGCTTCACGTGACTCCAGCGCCACGAATCGAGGTCGGGCCAGCGGCCGACCGTCAGCCGGACGTCGATCTGGTCGCCCACGGCGAAATCGTGCCGGTCCGCTCGCAGAATCCGGAATCCCCAATGGGGCGCGCGGCGTGGATCCAGCGGATCCGTGGTTAGCGAGAGTTCGCTGCCCACCCGCGCGCGAAAATAGACTGCGTAGCCATCCAGGCGGCCGGCATTCACGACCGTGCGAGTGAACGCGATTTCCTGCGGCAGGTCCGCCTCGTTAAGCGTGTGCAGATCGATCGACAGCGCCGGCTCCGGCCGGCCGAGGAAATGATCGACGAGATTGCGGTCACTGCTCACCAGGTGATAATATCCCGGATCCGACGGTCGGTGCCGCTCGAGGCAGGAATAGTCATAGCCGTGCACGTTGAGCTCCCAAATAAACGGCACGAGACGGGCGTCGTTCACCTTGATCGGTTCGCAGTAGAAGTCGAAAATACTCGGCAGGATCAGGCCGCCCGGCTTGAGCAGCCGGTCGCGCAGATCGGTGACGTTCGCCACCATGTTCTCATCGAACAGGCAATCGCCCATCTGCTCGTGGAGGATGACGTCGACGCGCTCATCGACCGCAAAATCGGCGCTGTGCATCGCAAGAAATTCGACATGCTCGACCTGGTTCGCCGCCGCCAGCGCGCGGGCCTGCGTCAGGATGTCGGAGTGATCGATCGCGTAAACGTGCGCAGCCCCGCGCCGTGCGGCCATCGCGGCGAGAATGCCGGTGCCCGTCCCCAAATCGATGACGCGATCGCCGGGCCGGATGTGGCGGGCGATAGCGGCGTGGTAGAAGGCCATGCGGGGCTGATCCGCCAGCATCCGTTCCTGCTCGTGGATGTCCGCGAACATCCGTCCGTTGTAGTCGCGGTAATCCCCCTCCGCTGAGGGCTCCACCGGCGGATAGAACCACGCCGCGAGACGCGGCCGGGCCTGAAGCCACGTACGGCCCCGCGCGAGGAGCCGCCGGCAGGCGGCGAACGCGCGGGCACTGAGACGTTGAAGAGGTTGGGATGACATGAATGCACGGCGCCACCAATGATCGCGACGCGAATGGTGCGGCGGCGCGCCGGTGAGTGCAACCTGAAGGATAGAACAGCCGGCGCCGCCATCTTTTGACTTTGTCCCGCGGCCCGGCTTTGCTAGCTCCTGTCTCCTGTCTCCTGGTTCCTGGTTCCTGGTTCCTGACTCCTGACTCCTCTCCTCCCATGTCCTGGTCCCGTTTCAAAGAGCACTCCTACCACTACAAGGCCCTCGGCCTGTCGCTCGACATCAGCCGCATGCCGTTTCCGGATGACTTTCTGCCCTCGATGGAGCCGAAGTTTGCGGAAGCGTTCGCCGCGATGGCCGCGCTGGAAAAAGGCGCCGTCGCCAATCCTGACGAGAACCGCATGGTTGGCCACTACTGGCTGCGCGCGCCGCAACTGGCGCCAGCACCGGAGATCGCCGAGGCCATCACCTCCACGCTCGCCGCCATCAAGGCGTTCGCCGCGAAGGTGCACAAAGGCGAGATCGCCGGCCCCGCCGGAAAGTTCCGCGAACTGCTCGTCATCGGTATCGGCGGCTCCGCGCTCGGCCCGCAGCTCGTCAGCCAGGCGCTGGGCCGGCTCAAAGCCGGCCGCGACCGGATGCGCGTCCACTTCTTCGACAACACCGACCCGGACGGCATGGACCAGGTGCTCAGGGAGATCGGCAGCCAGCTACGCCGGACCCTCGTTCTGGTGATCTCCAAATCCGGCGGCACCGCCGAGACCCGCAACGGCATGCTCGAGGCGGCCGCCGCGTTCCGGGCGGCGGGACTCGATTATCCGAAGCACTTCGTCGCCGTGACCGGCGCCGGCTCGAAGCTCGACCTCCTGGCCGTCAAGGATGCCTGGCTCGCCCGTTTCCCCATGTGGGACTGGGTTGGCGGCCGCACCTCCGAGCTGTGCGCCGTGGGCCTCCTGCCCGCCGCGCTGCAGGGCATCAAGACCGACCAGCTGCTGGCCGGCGCCGCGGCGATGGACAAGGTCACGCGCACACCGTCGCTCGAGGAAAACCCCGCCGCGCTTCTCGCCGCCATGTGGTACTGGGCCACCGATGGCCGCGGCTCGCGCGACATGGTCGTGCTGCCCTACAAGGACCGCCTGCTGCTCTTCTCGCGCTACCTGCAGCAACTCATCATGGAGTCGCTCGGCAAGGAGCTCGATCTCCAGGGCCGCGTGGTCAACCAGGGCATTGCGGTCTATGGCAACAAGGGCTCCACTGACCAGCACGCCTATGTCCAGCAGCTCCGCGACGGCGTGAACAATTTCTTCGTGACCTTCATCGAGGTGCTGCGCGACCGTCAGGGCCGCAGCCTTGAGGTTGAGAGCGGCGGCCTGACCTGCGGTGACTACTTGCAGGGATTCCTGCTCGGTACGCGTGACGCCCTGAGCGAGAAGAATCGGCCCTCCGTCACCCTGACGATCCCCGAGGTGTCGCCGCGCACGCTGGGCATGCTCATCGCGCTCTACGAACGCGTGGTCGGTCTCTACGCCTCGCTGATCGGGATCAACGCCTATCATCAGCCTGGGGTCGAGGCGGGCAAGAAGGCCGCCGGCGGCGTGATCGCGCTGAAGCTGAAGCTCATGGAAGTCCTGCGCCTCACGCCGGGCACGCCATTCACCGCGGAATCCGCCGCGGCCAGAATCGGCCAGCCCGAAGCAGCCGAACTGGTCTATAAGGTGCTCGAACACGTCTCCGCAAATCCGGAAACCCGGGTGACGAAGAGTCTGAAATCGCCCTGGTGGGAATCCACTTACGTCTATCAGGACTGACCGGAACCCGGGCGGTTCCGGGGCGTCTCACCGTTCTCGGCTCGACCTTCGGAGGAACTTGTTGCACATTCCATCTGCCGTCCCCTAAATCTCGCCCATGAACGCCGCCAAGAAACCTTTGTTCCTCGCGTTGCTCGCCCTGGGCCTCGCGTCGCTTTTCGCCGGGTGTGTCGCGCCGAAGACCGACTCTTCCATCCCGTGGAACCGCCCGGCCGACTGGGAGGGCCGGATTCCCGGCATGGGCATGGGCAACTGAGCATTCGCGATCTGCCCCCGCTGCAAATCCGGCCGCCTGGCCGGATTTTTTTGTAGCTATCGGCCCCGGCGAGTGGCTTCCTTCCGCTAGCGATGGACAATGCTTCGCTCGTTCCCCAGCCCGGCCACCTCTACGTCGTGGCGACGCCGATCGGCAACCTCGCCGACTTGAGTGAGCGGGCCCGCGCCATTCTTGGCGCCGTCGATCTGGTCGCCTGCGAGGACACGCGCACCAGCGGTGCCATGCTTACGCGGCTCGGCATCCGGCGCGAGCTCACCTCCTATCATGAGCACAACGAGCTGGAGGCCGCCGAGTGGCTGGCCGGGTTGCTGGCCGGAGGCAGGTCGGTCGCCCTGGTCACCGACGCCGGCACCCCGGGCTTGAGCGACCCGGGATTCCGCCTGGTCCGCGCCTGTCGCAAGCGCGGGCTGCCAGTCGTGCCGGTGCCCGGTCCGAGCGCTGTTGCCGCCGTGCTCAGCGTCTCCGGCCTGCCCACGAACGGCTTTCTCTTCCCTGGATTCCTGCCGCCCAAGTCGGCCGCCCGGGTCGCCTTTCTCGGGAAATACCGCGATTTCCCCTACACCCTGGCGTTTTACGAAAGCTGCCACCGCATCGAAAAATTCATGAATGAAATCGTGGAGACCCTGGGTCCGGCCCGGATGCTCTGCGTGGCCAAGGAGGTCACGAAAGTCCATGAGGCCTTTCTCGTCGGGCCGGCCGCCGAGGTGCGCGCCCGCCTCGGGAAGACGAGCCTCAAGGGCGAGTTCGTGGTCCTGATCGCCCCGGCGGATTTTGTTTTGTAGTTATCATGATCGTTGCCGTAATCGACATTGGCAGTAACTCGATCAAGGCGCTCGCCGCCACGCACAATCCGGCGGGCGGGATCATCGAACTGCAGACCGGGACGATCGATGCCCGGATCAGCGCCGGCCTCGGCCAGGCGCAGCCCCGTTTGTCTGAGGAAGGCATGCAGCACGGCCTCGCCGCCATCCGCGAACTCCTCAACCAGCTCACCGCTGTCGCGCCCGCGCGCACCGTCCTCGTCGCCACGAGCGCGGTGCGCGACGCCAGCAATGGAGCGGAATTCCGGGAGCGCATCCACGCCGCCACCGGCCAGGAAGTCAGGCTGCTGACCGGCGATGAGGAGGCCAATTTGATCGGACGCGGCCTGACTTCNNACCGGCGCGCGGAGCAGGCGCTCAGTCTGCCGCTCGGGTGCGTCCGGCTGACGGAACGCTGCGTCACGGACCCCCGGGCGCCCTTTAGCGATCACAGCCGGACCCGCGTCACGGCGGTCTGCCGCGAGGCGCTCGCCAAGAGCGGCTTCCGGTTTGCCCTCCCGCCGGGCGCCGCAACCGTTTTTGCCGGTGGTACGATCACCACGGTTCGTGCGATTTTCGCCGAACGCTCCAGCCGGCCGCTTGCCGGGACCAGCCCGGTCATCACCGTCCAGGCGCTGCGGGCGCTGCTCGATGACACCGCCCGGCTGCCGCTGGAGTCGCGCAAGCAGATCGCCGGCCTGCCGCCCGCCCGCGCCGACGTGTTCCCCACCGCGCTGGCCACCGTGCTGGCCGTGGCGGAAGCCGGCGGCATCACCGCCTTCCGCCATTCCCTCCGCAACCTGCGCTACGGCCTCGCCGCCGAGCTCCTGGCCGCGCCGCCCCCGCCCTCTCTGTCAACTAATAGTTGACAAGGCCCGCAGGGTGGCGAGCAGGTTGGTGAAGTCCGCTGGCAGTGGGGCGCGGAGATCCAGCGGGCGGGCGGTGACGGGATGCAGAAAGGCGATCCGCTCCGCGTGCAGCATCACCCGTCCGGGATCCGGCAGGTGCGGATCCGCTTTCCACCCGTAGGTAGTGTCGCCAATCAACGGATGGCCGATGGACTTCAGGTGCACGCGGATCTGGTGCGTCCGGCCGCTGTGAATGCGGCAGCGGACCAACGCAGCCCGGCCGCCGAACGCCTCGACGATTTCCCAATCGGTGCGCGCCGGCCGCCCCCCCTCCCCGACCGTCATGCGCTCCCGATGCACCGGATGCCGGCTGATGGCCCGCTCGATCATCCCGCTCCGTAGCCGCGGGACGCCCGCAACGAGCGCAAGATACTCCTTCCGCAGCTGACGCCCGGCAAACTGCTCCGAAAGCCCCCGATGGGCCGCGTCGTTCTTGGCGACCAGCAGGACGCCGCTGGTCCCCTTGTCCAGCCGGTGCACGATGCCCGGACGTTCGATGCCGCCGACGCCGCTGAGCCCGCCGGCGCAATGCGCCAGCAGGGCATGCACCAGGGTGTCCTCGCCCGTGCCCACGCCGGGGTGCACGACCATGCCCGCGGCCTTGTTCACCGCCAGCAGATGTTCATCTTCGTAAAGCACGTTGAGCGGAATGGCCACGGGGTTCAATTCTGTGGGCACAACCTCCGGCAGAACGAACTCGAGGGTCTCTCCCGCCGTCACCTCGTCACTCTTGGCCATGACCCGGCCATTGCGCCGGACGAGCCCCGCTTCGAAGGCCCGCTGCAGCGCCGCGCGGCTGTGCTCGCGAAACGCCCCGGCCAGCACCTTGTCGGCGCGCGCTTTTCGAATCTGTGGTGGAACGAGGTAAGAGTTTGCCTGCACGCGTGGTCACCCTGACCGCTCCAGCCATCGCTAGCAAGCCGGCTCCTGGTCGAGCGCGCTCCGGCGTTTCACTTCCTGCCGAGCAGGTAGGCGGGATTCAGTTTCTGCAGTGTCTTCGGCACGAACAGACCGTCCTTCCGAACCAGCTTGCCGTCGAACCAGATCTCGCCGCCGCCGTATTCCGGCCGCTGGATGCAGACCATGTCCCAGTGGACCTGCGACTTGTTGCCGTTGCCGCAGTCATCGTAAGCCTGGCCCGGGGTGAAATGGAACGAGCCGGCAATCTTCTCATCGAAGAGAATGTCGCGCATCGGCTCGAGAATATGGGGGTTGAAGCCCAGGGCGAACTCCCCGATGTAGCGCGCACCCGCGTCGCTATCGAGAATCTCGTTCAGCCGCTTGGTATTATTCCCCGTCGCCTCCACCACCCGGCCCTGCCGGAACACGAGTCGGATATGGTCGAACGAGGTGCCCAGATAGACCGTCGGTGCATTATACTGGATGACCCCGTCGACGCTGTCCTTGACCGGACAGGAGAACACCTCGCCATCGGGGATGTTGCGCAGGCCGCCGCATTCCTTCGCCCCGATGCCCTTGATCGAGAAGTGCAGATCCGTGCCGGGACCCTTGAGGTGCACCCGGTCGGTGCCGCACATGAGATCTCCGAGCGCCTTCATGCCTGGCTCCATGCGACGGTAGTCCAGCGTGCAGACCCGGAAATAAAAATCCTCGAAGGCCTCGGTGCTCATGCCGGCCTGCTGGGCCATGGCGGAAGTGGGCCAGCGCAGCACCACCCACTTTGTGTGGTTCACGCGGTGGTCCTGCACCGGCTTCATCAGCCGGGTGACCAACTGGGCCCGGGCGGCCGGTACGTCGGAGGCCTCGAAGATATTGGCCGAACCGCGCAGCGCGATATAGGCGTCCATCTTCTTCATGCGGGCGAGTTCCACCGCGGCATGCGGCGCGTATTGGGCCTCGACCGCCTTCTGCATCAGTTCGCGGGTCACGCGGGCGTTGTGGAGCAGCGCAAATGGCAGGGCGCCGCACCGCCGGGCGGAACGGATGAGAGCCACCACCATGGCTTCAGGCACGTCAAAGGCCTCGATCAGCACGCGCTCGCCTTTTTCCAAACTGGTCGAGAAGCCCGTGAGCAGCTCGGCCAACTGGTTGAAACGGGGATCGGTAATCATGATGGCATGAACACAGCGCGGTTGCGCCCGTGCCGCAAGTGCGAACGACGCGCTTCTCCCGGCGGCTATCTCGCCAGCTCCACGCGCGGTGACGGGCGGTCCGTCTCCTCCGGAAAACAGATGCGGGACACGGCCTCCTGAAAGTCCGCGGCACCGCGGATGATGGCGATTTCCAGCCGGAGGTAATACAAGGGCAGCGGGAAATGCAGCGTCTCGTCGAGTCGCACCGCGTCCTTTTCGGTGGTCACGACGAACTCGAGACCGGCGCGGCGCGCCTGGTTGAACACGAGATCCAGGTCCTCCTGCGTGAACCGGTAGTGGTCGAGAAAGCGCTTCGTGTAGAGCAGATTGGCGCCCAGTTCGCGGAGAAAATGCTCGAAACTCTCCGGCGTGGCGATGCCGCTGAAGGCTCCGACCCGCTTGTTCCTGAGAAAATCGAGCGGCCGGCGTTCGTCCGCGCCGACCCGCTGCAGGTGCTGCGGGCGGTGGGCGCACTCGATGATGTCCACGCCGGGGTTGTGCTTCTGGATGAGTTCCTCCAGCTCGGGGTCGCGGCGGCCGCTCGACTTGGTGAGAAAAACGTAAGAGGCGCGCCGCAGGTGTTTGATCGGCTCGCGCAGGATACCGCGGGGGAGCAGGTGGCCGTTGCCGAACGGATTCGTCGTGTCGACCAGCAGCAGGTTGAGCCGGCCCTTGAGNNAGCGGCAGGTACTGGAAGCCGTCGTCCAACACGAGCGTGTCGCAGCCGAACCGCCGGATCGCATAGGTGCCGGCCTTGACGCGGTTCTTGTCGACCAGCACGACAACCCCGGGCAGGTTGCGGGCGAGCATGTAGGGCTCGTCGCCGGCCTGCTCGGAGTCGAGCAACACCCGCGCACCATCGCTCACCACACGGGGCGGCGGCTCCTCCGCGTGGGTCAGCCCGTTCCAGGCGCGGCGCCAGAACGGTGGCAGTTTGCTCTTGTAGCCACGGCTGAGGATGGCGACCTTGCGGCCCCGCTCTGCCAGGGCGCGCGCAAACTTCTCCACGACCGGGGTCTTGCCGGTGCCGCCGACGGTCAGATTGCCCACGACGACCACGAGGCAGCCCAGCGGCTGGTCGTGCAGGATGCGTTCCCGGTAAAGCCAGAAACGGAGCTGGATCAGCCCGCTGAACAGGAACGACAGCCCCTGCAAGAAGGCTCCATAGACGGCGGCACCCGTGTCCTCCCGCCGCCCGAGGATGACATCGATGGTGTACTGCTCGAAGGCGTAGTATTTTTTCTTCAGCCAGGACGGCGACATGCGAAGGCGGGAAAGATTGATGGTTGACGTACCGGGGGGCGGTTCGCTTCGTTATGGTTTCCTACCGTCCGCGCCGCTTCATGCAACTCAATCTGCTCAAGTCCAAGATCCACCGGGCCGAGGTGACTGACAGCAGCCTAAACTATGAGGGCAGTCTGGCCATCGATGCGGACTTCATGGCCGGTGTCGGGTTGCGGCCCTACGAGCGGATTCTCGTCGGCAACCTGAACAATGGCGAGCGCTTCGAAACCTACGCCATCGCCGCGCCCGCCGGATCCAAGGCGATCTGCCTGAATGGCGCCACCGCCTACCTCGGCAAACGCGGCGATCTGGTCACCATCATGGCCTTTGCGGTCGTCGAGGAAACGGAGGCCGCCGGCTGGCAGCCAAAGATCCTCGTGTTGGGCGGTGCCAACCGGCGGGTCGTCAAACAGAGCGGGGGGTGAGCACAGCCTCTGCGTTGCCCGACCAGCACAGCCCCGCCCCGGCTTTCCCTCCCGCCCCGCCCACCCTTTCTTCCCACCATGAATTACAAACTCTTCATCCCAGGCCCGGTGGCCGTTTCGGAAAAAACGCTGCGCGCAATGACCCAGCCCATGATCGGGCACCGCAGCTCGGACTTCGTGGCGCTCTATCAGTCCCTGCAGCCGGACCTGCAGGCGCTGTTCTATACGAAGGACCCCGTCTACCTGAGCACGACCAGCGCCTGGGGGATGATGGAGGCGGCCGTTCGCAACGTCGTCAAACGGAAGGTGCTGAATTGCATGAATGGCGCCTTCTCAGACAAGTGGAATGACGTGGCCCTGCGCTGCGGGAAGCCCGCCGGGGCGCTCAAGTTCGACTGGGGCCAGCCGGTCGACCCCGAGGCGGTGCGCCGCGAGCTCGCCACCGGCCAGTACGACGCCATCACCATCATCCACAACGAGACTTCGTGCGGCTGCATGACCGACATCACCGCGGTCATGGCGGTGGTGCGCCAGTTTC
>PMBT01000034.1 GCA_003153035.1 Opitutia bacterium | reverse complement strand
ATCACCCCGAGCAGGACCAGCGCCCACGGGAGCTTCCGGTCGAGAATGCCCTTGATGATATAGGACATGAGGGTGGCCTTGGGCGCATCGAATTTCCGGACGCTGCTGCCGTCGGGTCGGGTCGGGTGGGTACCGTTGATGCCCGGATCCACTAGCCAAACCGCGTCGCCCTTTTGATTGACGAGATAGCGGCCAGCGGGGGCGCCGATTCCGTCAATCTTCTGCCAGACGAGATAGCGGTTCGGGTCGTCACGAATCTGCGGGCCCGAGAGCCCCTCCGTCTTTTTCAGCAGGCTGGCGTCCGTGTGCAGGCCGGCTGGCGCCACGTCCTTGATCGGCACATAAACTGTGGCGGAATTGTTGAGCACCAGTAGGATCGGGCCGAGACAGACGGCGGACAGCGCCGCACCGGCGATGATCGCCCACTGCTGGAACTTCGGCGTGGCCCCGAGGAGAAAGCCCGTCTTCAAATCCTGCGACGTGGTGCCGCCGTTCGAGGCCGCAATACACACAATCGCCCCGACTGAGAGCGCCGTGACGTAGTGCGTGCCACCCGTCCAGCCGACCAGCAGGAAAATCAGGCAGGTGAACAGCAGCGTGGCCACGGTCATGCCGGAAATCGGATTGGACGAGGAGCCAATTTCTCCGGTCAGCCGTGACGATACGGTCACGAACAGAAATCCAAACAAAACGATGAGCAGCGCGCCGAGCAGATTCATCTCCAGCGTCGGCGCAAAGGTGATGGCCGCGAGCAGCACAATCACGCCGCCGGCCACAAACTTCATCGACATGTCGCGCTCGGTGCGCGGCGTCCCGCCGGCCGGCCGAACGTCGGCGCGGGACAGGCCGAGGTCACGCAAGCCTTCCCGCAAGCCGTGCCAGATGGTCGGCGCGGATTGGATCAGACTGAATATCCCGCCCGCCGCGACCGCGCCCGCGCCAATATAGAGAACATACGCCCCACGAATTTCCCCCGGGCTCATGGCGGAGATCAGCTTCGTGCCGGGGGACAGCGGCGTCGTCAGATGCTCACCGAAGAACTTGATCATCGGGATGAGCAGCAGGTAGCTCAGCACGCCGCCCCCGCACATGATCGAGGCGATGCGCGGACCGATGATGTAACCGACTCCCAGCAGCGCGGGTGAAACCTCGACGCTCGCCGAGCCGGCATTGAACGGCGGACCGAAAACCTTCTCCGAAACATCCTTCCAGCCCCTGAATGCAATGTTGAGCGTCGTGTAGCACAGTCCGACGCCGAAGCCGCCGAAAATCGCCTTCGCCCCCGGGGCGGCGCCCAGCCCGGCGGCGGTGGCCGCGCAAATCTCGGCTTGCGCGCCGGGCGAGGCGTGGGCGCGGTCATCCGCATTGGCGCCGGCCTTGAGCACGGCCGCACAGGCTGTGCCTTCGGGATACTTGAGGGTGGCGTGCTCCTTGACGATCAGCGCGCGGCGCAACGGGATCATCATCAGGATGCCCAGCAGGCCGCCGAGCATCGCCACCAGCATGACGCGCGTCAGCTCGAGATCGAAGCCAAGAATTAGGATGGCCGGCATCGTGACGCCAATGCCAAACGCCAGCGATTCACCGGCGGAACCGGCAGTCTGCGTGATGTTGTGCTCGAGAATCGTGGCATCGCGAACGCCGACCTTCGACAGCCCCCGGAACAACGCGAGCGAGATCACCGCCACGGGAATCGACGCGCTCACGGTCAGGCCGACCTTGAGCACGAGGTAAAGCGACGACGCGCCGAAAATCATGCCGAGCACCGTCCCGGTAAGCACGGCGCGCACGGTGAATTCCCGCATGACCGCGCCGTCCGGGATGAATGACTCGAATCGAGACTTGGAGGCGGGTTCAACCATGGGCGAGGTTCAAAGATTCAGAAAGGGGTTGGAGGGAATCGTGGGTTCCGCCCGGACCGGGTGGCGCCGGTCTGAGACCGGCGCTACTTCTTTCGGACTCTGAGCCATTTTCGAAACTCGCCGCCGCGCCACTTGGGCAGGGTGCGGCAGCCGGTCCATGCATGAAACGCCGGCACGGGAATGAGCGCGCCCGGCACGTGGTCAAGCATCCGGCCGCAGAACAAAGCGGCCTTCCAGACCAGCGGCTGCGAGGCCAGCAGCGCCCACGGACCCATCGGCGGCAGTCCGGGCGACGGCGCGCCCTCGCGTTTGCCCTTGTCGCGCAACCGGAGCAGCAGGTCGGAAATGGGTATGTTGACCGGGCAGACCTCGTTGCACGCGCCGCACAGGCTTGACGCCTTGGGCAGGTCGGCCTTGTCGAGGAAATGCTCACCCGCCAGCAGCGGCGAAAGCACCGCGCCCACCGGTCCGGGATACACGCTGCGGTAGGCGTGGCCGCTCACCTGGCGGTAGACAGGGCACACGTTCATGCAGGCGCCGCAGCGGATGCAGCGAAGGATCTCCCGGCACTCGCTCGCCAGCACCTCGGTGCGGCCGTTGTCAACGAAGATGACGTGCATCTCCTCGGGGCCGTCGGGCTGGCCGGCGGCCTTCGGCCCCTGGATGAACTCCGTGTAGACGGTGAGCTGCTGGGCGGTGGCCGACCGGGCGAGCAGGTTGAGGAAGAGCGCGAGGTCGCGGTCGCGCGGTACAATTTTCTCAATACCCACGAGGGCGATGTGGCATTTGGTCGCGGCCAGGCTGAAGCGCGAATTGCCCTCGTTTGTCACGACCACGAGGCGGCCGGATTCGGCCACGACGAAGTTGGCGCCGGTCATGCCCACGTCGGCCGCCAGGTACTTCTTCCGCATGAATTCGCGCGCCCGCCGGGTGATGACCTCGGGCTCGTCGTTGTAGGCGCCGAGGCCATTCTTTTCGAAACTCACCGCGATCTCGCGGCGGTTCTTGTGGATGATCGGCCGCACGATGTGGCTCGGGTGATCGTGGTCGATCTGGATGATGAACTCCCCGAGGTCGGTTTCGAGGCACTCGATGCCATGCGACTCGAGAAATGGCGCGAGTTCGATCTCCTCGCTCACCATAGTCTTTGCCTTGACGAGCCGCGTGGCGCCGCGGCGCTGCAGGATGGCGAGCACCTGGCGGCGCGCCGCCTCGGCGTCGACCGCCCAGTGGACCTGCGCCCCGCCTGCCTTGAGGCGTTCCTCGGCCAGGGGCAGGAGCGTGTCGAGATTCTCGATGGCATGCTGCTTGATCTCGCCCGCCAAACGGCGCAGGTGATCCGGCTCCGCGAATTGCGCGGCCAACAGCTTCGTGCGCTTCTCGTGCGTGGCCTTGGTGCCGCCGTAGACCGACTGGCGTTTCTCCGGGGCCAGCGTGGTGGCAAACTGGTCGATCGGCTGAAATTTCATCACAGCAACCCTCCGTTCTTGAGTGCGTCGCGCAGCACCTGAACCACGTGCAGGTGCTTCACCGGCTGCCCCTCTTTCTCGGCGAGGCCGCTCAGGTGCATGAGGCAGCTGGTGTCGACCCCCACCAGGACCTGGGGCTGGGCCGCGCGCAGATGCTGCAGCTTCAGCCGGCCCATGGCCTCGGAAATGTGGGGAAAACTCACGGAAAACGTGCCGCCGAAGCCGCAGCACTGTTCGGCCTCCCCAAATTCCACCAGGTTCACGCCCGGGATGGAGCGCATCAGCGTGGCCGCCGCCTCGGCGCTGTTCGAGCCGCGCGTGTGACAGGAACGATGGAAGGCAATGGCGGCGTCAAACCGCCCCGGCCAGGTCGTCACCCCGAGGCCATGGACGATGAAGTCCGCCAGCTCCCAGGTACGCCGGGCCAGCTGTTCCACCGCGGGCAGGTCGGGCTCATGCTCGAACGCCAGCAGCGACCCATGGAAGACCATCGCGGCGCAGGAGCTCGACGGCACGATCACCGGTAGCTCGCCCTTGAAGGTGCGCACCATATGGCGCGCCACCCGGCGCGAGGCCGCCCAGTCGCCGGCATTGAACGCCGGCTGACCGCAGCAGGTCTGCGCCTGGGGAAATTCGACTGTCAGCCCGAGGTGTTCCAGCACCTGGACCGTCGCCACCGCCGCGTCATCATAAAACGCGTCGCAGAGGCACGTGGCCATCAATTGCACTTTTTTGCCCAACGGTGGCTTGCGCTCAATTGTCATCATCGCGCGAAAAAGGCAGGGTGCGGAGTTCATTCCGGGCCGCAATCCCCATTTCTGTAGGGCGCATCGTACAGTCCGGTCCCGGACAGACTCTGCGGGCTCGCCATTCCGCGCCCGCCAATCAAAATCGCCCTCATGCCCACCGTCTACTCCGCCGCCATCGACCTCGGTGCGACCAGCGGCCGCGTGATCCTCGGCGTCTGGTCGAAGAACCGCCTCTCCCTCCAGGAGGTGCACCGCTTCCCAAACACGTTCCGCTCCCTCGGAGTCCATGACTACTGGGACGTAGCCGGCCTGTGGGCCGAGGTGCGCGCCGGCCTGCTCAAGGCCGCGGCCGCCCTGCCCCGCCGCGCCCGGCTCGCCTCCGTCGGCGTTGACACCTGGGGCGTCGACTACGCGCTCGTAAACGATGCCGGCCGGCTGGTGTTTCCCGTGCATGCCTATCGGGATGCGCGCACCCAGCCCGGCCTGCAGCACCTCGGTCACACCCGGGCAGCCCTCGAGCGCATTTACGCCGCGACCGGCATCCCCAACGTCTTTTATAATTCCAGCCTTCAGCTCGAGGAGGTCGTGGCGGCCTGCCCGGCGGTCGCCGATCTGGCCATGCGCTGCCTCTTCCTGCCCGACTTCTTCAACTACCTCTTGTCGGGCCGCATGGAAAACGAACTCTCCATTGCCAGCACCTCGCAGCTGCTCGATGTGCATTCGACCGACTGGTCGCGGCCGGCCCTCGACCACTTTCACGTTCCGGCCTACTGGTTCACGAAGCCCATCCTCGCCGGCACCCGCCTCGGCGCGGTCCGCGACCTGCCGGAACTGGCGACGACCCGGGTCATCGCCGTGCCCGGACACGACACCGCCTGCGCCTACGATGCCATGCCGGCGGCGCCCGATGGCGGCGACCTTTTCCTCAGCTCTGGCACCTGGTCGCTGGTCGGTTTCGAGAGCGACCGCCCGGTGCTGGGTCCCGAGGCGCTGGCCGCGCGCGTCGCCAACGAGCGCATCGGCAACGGCCGCTACCGCCCGCTGACCAACGTCGTCGGCCTCTGGCTGCTCGAGCAAACCATGAAGGATTTTGCCGTACGTCCCCAGACTGACCGCGAATGGGCGGCGCTCATCACAGCTGCGGAAAAACTCCCGGCACCCGCCCGGTTGCTGGAGTTCAACGACTCCGTATTTACCAATCCTCCGTCGATGCGGACGGCGATCGATGCGCAATTGCGCCGGAACAAGGCCGCTCCACCGAAGAATCTCGCCGGTTACCTTCGTCTGATCTGCGCGTCGCTCGGCCGCGGCCACGCCAGCGCCCTGCAGGCCTTCGAGCGGATGACCGGCCGGAAGTTCCGGCGCATTCTTATCGTCGGCGGCGGCTCGAAGAATCGCCTGCTCTGCCAGGCCACCGCCGACGCTGCGGGTATTCCCGTCGTGTCATTCAACCTCGAAGGCACCGCCGTGGGTAACCTCGCCAACCAGTTGGTCGCGCTGGGCGCCGTGAAGGATCTGGCCACCTTCCGCCGCCACCTCGCCGGCAACCTCAAGCAGAAGGTATACGCGCCAACAGCCTGAACGACATCTCGGACCCTGTAGGGCGGGGTCGCTGACCCCGCCGCTGCGACTTATCATCAATCCCACCGCCGATGAATTTCCAACGTTTGCTTCTCCTTGCCGTCGCCTTCTTGGCCGCCTCGCTCGCATCCCCGGCCTCCAGCGAGGAAGAAGAGGTTGCCAAGACCACCCTGACGAAGGCTGGCAACCTCGCGCCCGCCTTTACGGGAACCGCGATCACCGGAGAGTCGTTTGCTCTCGATCAGCTGAAGGGCAAGGTTGTCGTCCTCTCGCTGTTCGCCACCTGGTGCGGCCCGTGCAACGCCGAGCTGCCCCACGTCGAAAAGGAACTCTGGCAGGCATTCCGCGGACGCGGGCTCGTCGTCCTCGCGATCGGCCGCGAGGAGGGAGCGGACAAGCTCCGGCCTTTCGCGGCAAAGCTTGGCCTCACCTTCCCGTTGCTGCCCGACCAGGAACGGAAGATTTTCAGACTGTTTGCCACCAACTACATTCCGAGGCTCTATGTCATCGGTGCCGACGGCCGGATCAAGTTCCAGAGCGTTGGGTTCGACGAGGGTGAGTTCCGGACCGCCGTGGCCACGGCCGGCCTCGGGCGTTGACGCGGACTCCGCGACATTCGAACGCATCAGTTCGGCCCGGCAGGCGCATCAGCGTCTCGGACACAACCTCCATGACTGAACTGCCCGACCCGCATCCGACTCCTGCCGCCGGCGCCGCGGCGCCCGGTCCTGACACGCCGGTTTACATGGGGCTGCCGGACGCGCATTTTCTCCTGCCGCGATTCTGGGTGGCGCTCGCGCTCAGTCTCCCGGTGCTCGTGCTGGCGATGGGGGAAATGGTCGCCCCATCATGGTGGCACCGCCTGGACCCGCGGCTGTCCGGCTGGCTGCAGTTTGCGCTGACCACCCCGGTGTTCTTCTGGAGCGGCGCGCCCTTTATCCGTCGGTGGTGGGTCTCGCTGCGGGACCGCGATACCAACATGTTCACGCTGACGGTCACCGGCACTGGCGCAGCCTATGGTTACAGTGCGGTGGCCGTCCTGTTCGGCGATCGCTTTCCCGCCTCGTTGCGCGGAGCCCATGGTGTGCCGCTCTATTTCGAAGCCGCCGCCGTGATCACCACCATCGTTCTGATCGGCCAGATTCTGGAGCAGCGCGCTCATTCCCGCACCGATGCCGCCATCCGCGATCTCATGGGCCTTGCGCCGAAGAGCGCCCATCGGGTCCGCCAGGGCCGCGAGGAGGACGTGCCGCTCGCCGACGTTGTTCCCGGTGATCTTCTGCGGGTGCGCCCCGGAGAGAAGATTCCGGTGGATGGGCGCGTGGCCGAGGGCGCCAGCAACGTCGATGAATCGATGCTGACCGGCGAACCTGGTCCGGTGACCAAGGGAGCCGGCGATGCCGTTTCCGGCGGCACGCTTAACACGACCGGCAGTTTCGTGATGCACGCCGAGCGCGTCGGCCGTGACACGCTGCTGGCCCAGATCATCCGCCTCGTCGAAGAGGCGCAGGAAAGCGAAGCACCAATCCAGCGGCTGGCGGACCGGGTGGCCGCCTGGTTCGTGCCGGCAGTCGCCGGCATCGCAGTGGTGACGTTCGGGCTGTGGCTCTGGCTCGGACCCGAGCCGCGCCTGATTTACGCCCTCGTGAATGCCGTGGCCGTGCTCATCATCGCCTGNNCCTGCGCGCTCGGCCTGGCCACGCCCGTCGCCCTCGTCACCGGCATCGGCCGCGGAGCGCAGGCGGGCGTGCTGGTGAAGAACGCCGAGGCGCTCGAGCTTCTCGCCCACGCCACCACGCTCCTCATTGACAAGACCGGCACGCTGACCGAAGGCAAGCCGCGCGTGGTTGCTATCGTGCCAGCGGTGGAGCGCGTTGGTCCCAACGCGCTTTCATCGTCGCCCGAGCGGCTTGAGGACAAGCCGCTCCACCTCACGCCTAACGAGCTTCTCGCCACCGCCGCCGCTGCGGAAAGCAACAGTGAACATCCGCTGGCCCGCGCCATCGTCGAGGCCGCCCATTCCCGCGGCCTGGTGCTGCCAGGGGCGGACAGGTTTTCCGCCGAACCGGGAGTCGGCGTGACGGCACGCGTCGGAGGACGGATCATCGAGGTCGGACGCGTGTCCCCTGACGCGCTGGAAAGTCACGCTTCTGAGCAGCACCCGACCGCCACCCTTGTTAGCGTCACGGTTGACGGGCGCACTGCCGGCACAATTGCGCTGGCCGATCCCATCAAACAGACGACGCCCGAAGCCATTGCCGAGTTGCACCGGCTGGGCATGCGCGTGGTCATGGTGAGCGGTGACCGCGAGGCCACCGCCCGCGCGGTGGCGCAGACGCTTGGTTTGGACGGCCTGCATGCCGGCGTCACGCCTGCCCGCAAGCAGGAACTTGTGCGCGAACATCGCGCCGCCGGCGAACGCGTGGTCTTCGCCGGCGACGGCATCAATGACGCCCCAGCCCTCGCTGCCGCCGAGGTCGGCATTGCGATGGGCACCGGTACCGATGTCGCCATACACAGCGCCGGCCTCGTGCTGGTGAAGGGCGACCTGCGCGGCATCGTGAAGGCGTTGCACCTCAGCCGCGCCGTCCTTCGCAACATCAAGCAAAACCTCTTCCTCGCGTTTGTCTACAATGGCCTTGGCATTCCGGTCGCCGCCGGGGCGCTTTATCCCATTCTCGGCTGGCGACTCAACCCGATGCTGGCCGGAGTGGCCATGAGCCTGAGTTCGATCTGCGTTGTCTCCAATGCCCTGCGCTTGCGACGACTGAAATTGTAGGGTGGCGTAGGCATCTTGCTCCGTGGGAAACTCTGATCATGGGTCGGGAGACCCATGCCACAGATAGAGGAGTGGCACGGCTCTCCTGAGCCGTGGGATTGAGGAGGATAATCAATGGGCATCTTGCCCATGTCGGATGGCCTTGCGAAAACCCCATGGGTGGGACACCCGTGTTACCACCGAGTTCCAGACGCTGCCGACGACCGGGGAGAACGCTCCCCGTTGTGGTGGAAGGCTCCAGTTTTCATTGCCAAGCGCCGGACCGACCCGCTTCACTCCGTGCCTTCTCTTGAACACGCTCCGACAAGCCTTCGCCCGCCCAGGTCTCTGGTTCTTCGCCTTCATCGGAGCGGTGGTGTTTTTCCTGTTCCTTCGCACCTACGCGGGGGTCTATTCGCCCGAGTTCGGCCTTACGAAGCTCCTGCAGATTGGGCACGAGTTTGACGATCGCGGTCTGGCCGTCTACCGGGCTACACCCAAATACATCGACCCAGCGAGTCGCTGGGGTTTTGACGGCCAGTTTTACGCCGAGCTCGCCCTCGATCCGCTGCTGCGCGACCCCCAGCTTGGAATCGCGCTCGACAACCCCTCCTACCGGTCCCGCCGCATCCTGATGCCGTGGCTGGCATGGCTGGGTGGTTTGGGTAAGCCGTTCTGGGTCCTGAATGTCTACGCCGCGCTCAATCTCATCTTCTGGATCGGCTTCGCCGTGATGATGGCCATCCTCTTCCGCCCCTATGGATGGGGTGGACTCGCCGCTTTTGCCGCGATGTTGATGACCTGCGGAATCATCGAGTCCATGCGTTCGTCGCTCACCGACTTTCCGGGTTTTGTTCTTATGACCCTCGCCATGATGGTGGGCGGGGCGGGCGGCGCCGGGGTGCTGGCGCTGTCGGCGCTGACGCGCGAGCCCAACATCATCGGCATCGTTGGGCTCTGGGACTACCGACCGCCCTGGCTCACGGCGGCCAGACGAAACCTGCTCCTGGCGCTGATCGCCGGGCTGCCCACTGCCCTGTGGTTTGCTTATGTGATTTGGCGGTTCCCGCCGAAGGAGTCGATCGCCGGTGGCAATCTTGCCTGGCCGCTGCAGGGCATCATGGCGAAACTTGGAGAATTCAGCGTCCATGCCGTAAATGGCGACATTCAATGGAGCCACTGGTACTCCGAACTCTATCGCAGTGAGCCGCTCCACGCCCTGTTGACCATCATTGCGACGCTGACGCAGTGCATCTATCTGCTGACTCACCGCGACTGGAACAACCGGATCTGGCGGGCGGGAGCCATCTTCGTTCCGTATTTTCTGTGCATCAGTTTCATTCCCTGGGAAAGCCACTTCACCATCACCCGCCACGCCCTTCCCATCACGCTGGCGTTCAATTTGATCCTGGCGATGCGGCCTCACCGCGGCTGGCTGGCTTGGTTCCTCCTCGGCAACTGTTTCGTGCCCTATGGCGTCTACCTGTTCACGATCCAGAATCAGGGCGTCGCAAGGCCGCCGGCGGAATACACGGTCATCGCGCCGCCGCCGCCGGGCCTGGCCGTCACGGTCCGTTTTGGCGATGGTTGGTCAGACCAGGAGTGGAACCGCAATCACTCCTGGCGCTGGGCCGATGCCCAGCAGGCCAGTCTGCTCATCAACAATCCGACCGGGAGCGCATTGGAGGCCGGATTATCTTTCACCACGCGCAGCATCAGTCCACGGGAAGTGGAGGTTCGTGTCCGCGGCGTGAGCGTCTGGACCGCGCATTCCGTCAAGCCCAAGGAGTCCGTCCTGACCGCACGGTTTCCGCTGCCGCCGGGAGATACCGTTGTCAGCTTGGAGACTCCCGTGCCAGCCGTCCCTTCAGGCCGGTATGACGATGATCGCCGGCTATCCTTCATGGTTCAAGACCTCCAGATTAGCCTGTCGGTGCCGCCACCCGGAGGCTGACGCCAAGGCGGAAGAGGATCAGAATGATGTTTCGTGCCCCGCATCGCCGGACCACCCGGTCAAATCCAGGCATTGTTGAAGTGGTCTGGGAACCCGGTGTTGAAGCCACAAGTTGAGATCAGGCGGCGCGGCAGCCCATGCCGCCCGTGAGGCGATGCGGGAGGGGCCTACGCCCGGATGCCCTGGGCGAGGTGGTAGTAGACTTCGTTGCAGCGGAGAGTCTGCTTGAAGTCGCCCAGCCGCGTGTCGGCGTTGATGACCGC
>PMBT01000021.1 GCA_003153035.1 Opitutia bacterium | reverse complement strand
CCGATGATTTTCACGAGGACGCGCTTCCGCCGCATACCGTCGAACTCACCGTAAAAGATCTGCTCCCACGGCCCGAAATCCAGGACCCCTTTCGTCACCGCCACCACGACTTCACGGCCCATGACGGTGCGCTTGAGGTGCGCGTCCGCGTTGTCCTCCCCGCGATTGTGCGCGTATTGCGAGTGGGGTTTCTCCGGCGCGAGCTTCTCCAGCCACCGCTCAAAATCGGCGTGTAAGCCCGACTCGTCATCATTGATGAAGACCGAGGCGGAAATGTGCATCGCATTGACGAGCACGAGGCCTTCCGCGATGCCGCTCTCGCGCAGGGCTTCCTCGACCTGCGGCGTGATGTTAAGGAAGGCGCGCCGCGCCGGCACCTCGAACCAAAGTTCTTTGCGAAATGATTTCACGGCGGGGAGCCAGCCGGAGCCGCTTCCAGAGTCCATGCGCACTGGTCCCGGACTTCCTTCCCATCGCGCCGCCCGACGGTCTCGATCCGGTTCACTCCCGGCGCGAGCACGACCGCGGGCCAGCGGCAGATCTTCACCGCATCGGGATGGACGACGCCTAGCGATGCTCCGTTAACCATGAGTTCAACGTCCGCGCAGTTGGAGTAGACTTTGACCTCGGTGGTGGCGAGGTGCCGCGGCGTCATCCGGCGTGAAGCGAGATAGACCATTGGCTCCCCGGTCCAGTTGGCCTGGTAGAAAAAGAAGGCATCCTTCCGCACTTGGCGGTCGGCGGTGACCAGTCCCTTGTCGTTGCGTCCGGGAGCGTCGCCCTCGTCGCGCTTGTCCGAGGCGAAATCGAACATTACCCAGACAAAGGTGCCCCAGAGGTGCGGATTGTTCTGCGCGCACGCCCAGGCCCGCTCGTGGACGATGGCCTGCCATTCCTCGGGATGGAACCGCGTGCCCGTGCTTTTCGGCGGCGTCAGCACTCCTTCCTGGTGGTGCAAAATGCTGGCGCCCGCGCCATATTCGCTGATCCCGACCCGTCGCCCGCCCATCATCTCACTGAGATGGGGAAGAAGCTTTTCATAATCGTCCGGCGATCCCCAGTACCATCCCGGATAAACATTGAACGAGATCCGGTCGGGCAATTCGTGGAGTGAGGATGGCTCGCGCATCCACGATGCGGCGACGGTCGGCCGCGTGGCATCCAGCTGGTGCGCCAGTTTGCGCAATTCCGTGATCAACTGGTCCGGCGCCGGGCCGAGCGGCTCGGCCCAGGTGGCGTTGAGCTCATTGAACAGACCCCAGAAGCAGAGCGAGGGATGATTGTATCCCTGCTTGATCATCTCGGTGAGCTGCTGCTTCGCGTTCGCGGCGAACTCCGGCAGGCCGGAGATGCTGTTGACCAGGGGGATTTCCTGCCACACCAGCAGCCCGCCGCGATCGCAGAGATCGTGAACCACTCCGCTCTGCTGGTAGTGCGCCAGCCGCAGTCCGGTGCAGCCAAGATCGAGAATCTGGCGGATGTCCTCCCCATGATCCTCAGGTGTCAGGGCCCAGCCCTTGTTCAGGCGGTCCTGATGGCGGTTCACACCGTGCACCGGATACGGTTCGTCGTTGAGCAGGACCCCCCGGTCCGGCGCGATCTGGATGGTCCGCAGGCCGAGCGGCTGCGTCACGGCATCGACCACCCGCCCCTCGCGATGCAGCCGCACGGTCGCGGTGTAGAGGTAGGGGTCTTTCCGCCCCTGCCAGAGGTGCGGATGAGCGATGCGGACGGGTTGATCAACCGTCGCGGTCTGACCGGCCGCGACCGGAAGCTCTCTCTTGCCCGTCGCGACAATCTGGCCGCCGCCATCGGTGATTTCGACTTCGACCTGCGCGTTGGCAGCGGTCGTGAGTCCATTGGATACGACCGTGCGCACCTCGATCGCGGCCGATTCGGCGGCGAGCTGTTTGATGGTCAGATAAACGCCGCTCGATGCGGAATCCAGCGGACTGATGCAAACGGCATCAGTCGTGATCAAGCTAGCCGGTCGATAAATGCCGCCGCCCATCGTGAAATCGGCCGAGAGCGGAGGCACGTCCTGAAAATGCGAATTGTCGGCCCGGACACGAATCACATTCGCAGCGTCGCTGCGCAAGAACGAAGTGAGCTCGAAACAGAACGCTGCGAATGCGCCGCGGTGCTGGCCGACGTGCCGGTCGTTGACGTAAACGTCGGAAACAATCGATACCGCTTCGAACCGCACGAAAACGCGCCGGCCGGCGGCTTCCTTGGGAAGCTGGAACTGCCGCTCGTACCAGGCGGCGCCGCGATAGTAACCATCAACCAGGCCCGGATCGGCGGCGGTGCCGTTTTGACCGTCGAGGTTGTTCCAGGTATGGGGCAGCGCTACCGCCTGCCATCTTGAGTCCACGGTCGCCCCGAGGCCCACATCGCTCCGGATGAACCGCCAGTCGGCGTCCAATGAAGTTGCCTGCCGCTGGGCGGAGAGGGCGCTTGATAAGCAGACGAGAACCGTGGGAACCATCGCGCGGGAGATCATGGCGACTCAGTGAGTGTGAGGGAATCTGTCAGAGTTTCTTGAGTACGGCTTCGGCTTCGGCAATCCACTCAAGCTGTTGTCGATGCCACTCTGGATCGACGTCGGCGGTAAGGATCTCCAGCGCCGCGCGCTTCGCGGCGATGGCCTCGGCGAGGAGCCGGGCGCTGTCGGGCCCATCCGAAGCAGCGGCTTGGTTACAGAGGGCATTGGCGAGATTGCTTTGGGTCCTGGCCCATTCCTGAGGCAGCGCTTCGCGGGTGCGGACTTCGAGCGCAGCGCGATAGGCGGCGACGGCCTCGGCAAGCAGCCGGGCGCTGTCGGGCCCATCCGAAGCAGCGGCTTGGTTACAGAGGGCGCCGGCGAGATTATTCTGGGTCCGGGCCCAATCCTGGGGCAGCGCTTCGCGGGTGTAGACCTCGAGGGTGGCGCGATAGGCGGCGACGGCCTCGGCGAGCAGTTGGGCGCTTTCGGGGCCCGCGGAGGCCGCGGCTTGGTTACAGAGGGCCACGGCAAGGTTGCTCTGAGTTGTGGCCCAATCCTGGGGCAGCGCTTTGCGGGTGCGGACTTCGAGCGCGGCGCGATAGGCGGCGACCGCCTCGGCGAGCAGCCGGGCGCCTTCGGGCCCGGCGGAAGCGGCGGCTTGGTCGCGGAGGGCAGCGGCGAGATTGTTCTGCGTCATGGCCCAATCCTGGGGCGCCGCATTGCGGGTGAAGACCTCGAGCGCGGCGCGATAGGCGGCGACCGCCTCGGCGAGCAGCCGGGCGCCTTCGGGTCCGGCGGAGGAGGCGGCTTGGTCACAAAGGGCACCGGCGAGATTATTCTGCGTCGCGGCCCATTCCTGGGGCAGGGCTTCGCGGTTATAGACTTCGAGCGCGGCGCGATAAGCCGCGGCGGCCTGGTCGAGGAGCCGGACGCCGTCGGGTCCGGCGGAAGCGGCGGCCTGCCGAGAGAGGGCACTGGCGAGATTGTTTTGAGTCCTGGCCCAATCCTGGGGCGCCGCAGTGCGGGTGAAGACTTCGAGCGCGGCGCGATAAGCCGCGACGGCCTCGGCGAGGAGCCGGATGCTTTCGGGTCCGGCGGAAGCGGCGGCTTGGATTGAGAGGGCACTGGCGAGATTGACCTGAGTTGTGGCCCAATCCAGGGGCAGCGTTTCGCGGGTGAAGACCTCGAGCGCGGCGCGATAAGCCGCGACGGCCTCGGCGAGGAACCGGACTCCGGCGGGTCCGGCGGAAGCGGCGGCCTGGTCACCCAGGGCAATGGCGAGATTGTTCTGGGTCCTGGCCCAATCCAGGGGCCGCGCTTCGCGGGTGTAGACCTCGAGGGCGGCGCGATAGGCGGCGACGGCTTTCACGCGGTGTTCGGCGATGGCTGAACCCGTGACGACCGCGGCCCAATCATTTAGCATCATGCCGAGGATAACCTGCAGTTCGGCCCAGCTTGGGGGCACCTTGGCGCGCGGGGCCGCCTCAAGGGCGGCTTCCAAGGCGGTGACCGCCTCGCCGAACTTCCGTTCGGCGTAGAGCGACTGCCCCTGGAGACTGAACGCTTCTCGGGCGTGCGTGCGTGCTTCATCTCCTTGGGCGGCCACTTGGGCGACAAGTTTGTCGGCGGCGAGATATTGGTCGCGCGCGGCGTTGCCCGCCGCGCCGGCACTTTGGGCGGCGGCAGCGAAATTCTTCTGTGCGAATTCTGCCAGCGCACGGTCGTAGAAATCGGCCTTGGCGTCAGCCCGAATCGCTACCACGAAGAGATCAATCCCGCTGCGCAGTTCGGTCTCGGGGACCTTTTCCTTGGCGGCCACATTGGCGACGGCGCGGTTGAAAATCTCGTCGTCTGTCAGTTTCAGTTGCCGGAGCTGGGCTTGCTGGGCGGTGAACGCGTCGGCCACGGATTTGAGGTAGCGGCGCTGTTTGTCCAATTCGGTCTCGAGCTTCGTGACTTTGCTTTCCGTTTTGCCCACGCGATGGTTCAACCACCAGAGCCCGCCGCCCAGGAGGGTGAGCGCAACGATGCCAATCGCGATGCCACGGCCGAGCCACGACCGGGTTTTGTTCAGTTCGCCGCTGAGGGCTTCAACCCGTGTTTGCAGGGCGTGGACGCGCAGGGCAAGTTCATCGCGGGAGCCGACCGGCGTGTAGATGTGATCGCTTTTCTGCAGGCGGGTGCGGTGCTGCTGCTGGAGGGTCTGGCGTTCCGTGTCCTCGGGCGGATGCTCATCGTAAGGAAAGCCGGCGCCGCAAACAAAGACGTAGACGGGTTTGCCGAGCTCCGTGGCGAGTTCATATTCGAGCTGGGTGTAGCTGCGCCGGGGTTCGCCGGGATCGCGCGCACTCGGTTCCGCGCCGTAAACCTCGCCCGCAACATGGACGACGGCGTCGCAGGCGGTGATCTTCACGCGGAGCATCTCCCGCACCGTGCGCGCATCGGGCGGGAAGTTGGTCTGCTCGATCGGCACGCAGCCGAGGGTGAGCAGCGCCTCCTTGATCAACTGCCGGCAGGTGCGCAGGTCTTGGCTCGTGGCGCTGACGAAAATCTCCGGGCGGTGGGGTGACATAGCTCTCGTGGGTGGATTGAACTGCTATGGCATGCCTAGCGCCGCGGGAATTGCTGGTTCCCGAACGGAAACTGGAGCCGCGCCGCCTCGGGGAGGCGGGAATGGGGTCTAGGGGGAGAGGGGAGCACGATGGCGGCAAGGCCGTTTCGGCCGGGGCGCACAACGGTGGAGGCTGGCGGTGCTGACCGGGCGCGTCAATCTCGTGGCCGAGGTCAAACCGCAACACCCTGCGGATCGTCGTGACGGTGCAATTCTGGGGAGGACCAAGCGAGCGGGATCTGGCGATGGGGTTTGGGGTGCACGCCGCCCAACGCCTATCCGTGCCCGATCAAAAGCCGCTCCGGATCGGCACGCTCAACGCGATCTTGCGTGAAATGGCCACCGCCAAGGGTGTGACGCGCGAGGAAATCTTCGCCACTCTTTAGCCGTCTCTTCTCCCATGGTTCCCCGGTGCGATCTACCACCGGATCAATCAGCCTTCGCGCGAGGCTACGGCCGACAAGCCGGGTAACTGCCGAACATAGAACTCCAGAACAGCCGCGGGTGGCGGCGGGGACAGCTGAGGCATCGCACGAGCGTCATCGCTTGCCCGTCCTACTGGAGCACGAAAATGGAAGGCCCTGCACGACTCCTTTTTCCCCCGCCCCAACCCTTGCCATCACTCCGGATCGAATCTCTTCAGGCCCACAGGAGCGAAACCACGATGGTCGAGGCGACCGCGGCGACCAGCACGAAGCCATAGCCCGCGGCGAGCACCGCGCCCTTCCAAAAGGCCGTCCAACGGGTCGTTCCCAGCGCATGCCGCAGCGCGGCGAAGAAATAGTAGACGGCGTAGCCGGCCCCGGCCCAGCCGANNCACGCTGCCCAGGCCCGGCCAGGCCAGCCCGGCGAGCTGGGCGTATCCGCTCACCACCAGGACCCAGAGAAAGAAAAAGGTGTGGAGATGCACCGCCAGGATCAGGTGCTGGAGATAACGCCAGGGCCCGCGCCAGAAGAGCGCGCGACTGAGCAAAGCGAAAAGCGGCACGCACACCGCCATGGCCTTGGGCAGCCGGTGCACAAAACGCTCCAGCAGCTCTTCCGGCTGCCTCAGGCTCGCGATGAGTTGCTCCTCGACGCGGCGTTGGAAGGTGCCCGCCGGCGCCTGAGGCCGCATTTCCTCTGGTCTTCCGGCAACGCTCACGCCGCCGACCGTGACGCCGACATACGTCAGCCGCAGGGAGGTCGGGCTGACCGTCAGGAAGAACAGCAGGCTGATCACGAGATAGAACCGCAGCGGCGGCACATGGCGCGCCCGCTGCCCGGCGTTGAACTCGCGGGTCATCCGACCCGGACGGAACACCAGCTCGTAGAAACCGCGCAAGAAGGAACGATCGATGTGAAACCAGGTTTCCAGCGCTTCGTGGACGACATGGTGAAACGACTGGTGGAACTCGAAGTTGTGCTGCCCGCAGGCGTGGCAAAACGGCCCCTGCAACGTTGCGCCGCAGTTCTGGCAAAGGGTATGGGTAGGCTCCGACCCCGTGTGGTCTTCGCTCGACACGGGCGCAGATTGCCGGGTCCCGTCCGCCGATTCAATCCCGAAGCCGGCAGTGGCTTCTCCCCGGGCGGGCGGCGTGGGCCCGCGGTTCTCGTGTGGTGTCACAGAAGTTCCCGCGATGATCCTGCGAACGAGTCACAAATGGGGGAGCCTGCTTGCCGGCGATTCGGGATGGAGTCCGTGTCATGGGCAGAAATCGCCTGTCCCTCGACCCCGTTCGGGACCCTGAGCTTGTCGAACGGGCAAGCAGGCTCCTGCAATAAGAAACGAACTTCGGCGACATGACACCAGAAGCTG
>PMBT01000166.1 GCA_003153035.1 Opitutia bacterium | reverse complement strand
GGAGCATCCTTCGGGTTTCGTCGTTAAAGGTGCGCACGATGGCGCGCCTTTTCTTTCTGTCTCTCGGCGGACCGCCGGCGCCAAAGACGTTGTTAGCCCTGACTGCAATCTCCGCCTTTCCCACGGCGCCGATCACCCTGAGGGCAGACGGCGCATGGAAGGCTATGTCGCCGGCAGAACTAGAGAAATAGCCGGCAAATCCCCGGTTACCAACCCCGGCCTCGAAAGTCCAGACTACTGCCAGAATCTTGTCCAATTCGGTGAGCTTTTGAAAACCGACCTCCGCGAGCCGGTCGAGCGCTCGTTGGGCTGCAATATCTGTATTCATCTTCGCCGGGTTTTACGATGCTGCCGGAGCCACAGCGTATTAGCCGCGCTCTTCAGGGCGACTCAAATTTGATAGTCGGCGAGCAGGCAGACGTGGGGCGGGCGGGACGATCGCATTCCCTCATTCACTCGTGACGATTCTCAACAACTCCAACACTGTGGTCCGCGCGTAAAAAAAACTGAAATCTCGAAGCGGAGGGCGGATTTTCCTCGGCTTATCGACGTCGATGGCAAACGTGGTTTCGTTGAGCTGTGGTGTAGGGGTTAAGGTTAAGGGTAAGGGTTAAAATGGGCGCTAGTGGCTACAAACAGTGACCACCGGCGCCCTTTTTTTGCGCCCCGCCGGCGGCGAACCGGGCTCGGCAATTGACCGGATGGCTCTGGCGGCCTATGCTCTTCCCAAGATAGTGCCCACAGAATCAAACGCCCCTTCTGCCAAAGAGAAACAGGCGGTCGTCATCGCGATCGATGCCGCGCGAAACTTCGTCCGCGTGGGCTTTGCCTGGGATGTTTCGGCGGCAAAAGCGAAAGCCGGGGCCGCGGAGGTCGAACGTCGTCTTCCGCAACTGCGCGCCGGTTTCTCGGCGTTGGTGGATCTCACCGAACTGCAGAGCATGGACCTTGATTGCGTGCCTTCTATCGCGAGGATTATGGACCTGTTCAAGGCGCATGGTGTCGGCTTGGTCGTGCGGGTGGATCCCGATCCTGCCAAGGACATCGGTTTCAATATCCTATCCGTAATCCACTATCGGGGCAAGGTGCGGGTAGTCATCTGCAACACGATTGCAGAGGCCGAACGGGCGCTGAAGAAATGAAGTAGAGTCGCCCCAATCCGCAGAACGACCTAAGGTGACGGATGCCGGGTTCAGTGGCGGCCGCTTTCTCCCGGAGCGTCGCTGCTCCGTATTCGTTCTCCTGCCTGGTTCGGCTTTTTGTTCATCGACGGTCAGAACGGTGGTGGAATAACAAAGGCCCCTTCGCCTTTCTTCGTTCTCTCGGCTTCCGCTGCATCGAGCGCATTACGCGTCTTCAATTCGTCCGCTTCGATCCGTGCTTTCTCTTCTTTCGTGAACAAGAGCTCCGTGGGCAACCGAGCGCCGCAATAGCTGCACAGCGGAGAAACACGGGATACGAGCGGTTTATTCATCGGCTGCGCAGTTGGTTGGTGAGACCAGGGCGCCACAATTCTCCCGTCCATGCGCCAGTCCCGCGAAGGTTGAGACGACAACAAGGCGCCCTGCCATAACGGGCACCAGAAGGTTAAGATTGGCCGTGGCGGAGTAATCCAAGATTATGCTTGGTTCCCTCTGAGAATCGTCCGTCCAGGGCCCGCAAACGCTGCGACAGATCGCCGCTTCCGACCCGCGCCTCCAGCCTCCGCCGCAGCGCGCGGAGGCAAAGGACGACACCGGGGGTATTGCAATCCGCCCCGCGCCGTCAGAACGTGGGGCAAAGGGGGCAAGATTCGCCATTGCCCGTCGTATTGGCTGAAACAGCTACGTCATTTGAAACAACCCAATCCTCCCATGCCTCAATCCGCCTGCTATCAGTTGGTCACGTCCTCAATGCTCAGTGAGTTCAACCACAAGATCTCGGAGATGCTTACCCAAGGATGGACGCTTTATGGATGCCCGTTTTCCTATGCGGTCGGCATCAGCGTCTGGTACGGGCAAGCCCTGACGAAATAGCGAACGGCTGTTGGCGGGTACCTCGCAACAAGAAGCCCCGCCGTTTCGGGCGGGGCTGAGTTGGGATCGGCTGAAACGAGTTTCGCCAACCGCTACTTTGCGGCGGTCTGGCTCTTTAATTCAACGAGAATGAGTTCCATCGGCTTGTCCCCGACGTTCTCCGGCAGGTGCTCTCCGGCTGGCGTTATTTGAACTTCACCGGCTTTGACACTGCTCATCTCGGATTTGCCGTTCGGAAATGTCATCTTGTTGTTACTGTCGGTCAGGAACACCGCGATCGCGGCAGGATGGGAGTGCATGACAGATTTCTCACCCGGTCCGTAATGGATGCGGAGTACCCGGACGGCATCGTTTTCGAACTCCACTGTGTAGTGTTTCGGATCGACTTTCACGGGGTCTTGCGCGCGGGCGACCGATGCGGCGAGCATCCATCCGACAA
Organism: Opitutia bacterium; assembly: GCA_003153035.1. Lineage (GTDB taxonomy): Bacteria > Verrucomicrobiota > Verrucomicrobiia > Opitutales > Opitutaceae > Fen-1467. The sequence continues at coordinate 3,537 of PMBT01000166.1, read as the reverse complement.
CTGTGACTAGCATTATGATTCGCTTCATGACTGAGTTTTTTTGGGTTCTTGTTGAATCCTTGCGGATGCGGTAACACCCGAGGCGGGCTGAGAATAACATCAGCGCCTCTCGGACGCAAGGGATGGCGCCGGTTTGCAAAATTCCGCGCAAGACAGCGCCAGCCCCCCATGGCCGCTCCGACCCCGCGCCATCAGCTTTCGCCGCAGCGCCGCAGAGAGCGAAGGCGGCTTTCCGTAGCTTGGCGAAGGAGGGCATATCACGGGGCAGCCGGCAAGGCTCCGGCTGGCGGGCAGCCCTGGGCTCAGACCTCAGCCTGGCGTCGCCGGCCGGGATCCTCCGCCGGCCGGGGCTGACCCTTCATGGCCGGCAGTCACCGGCAGTGCTTCCCGGACGGCCGCAAGGATTTCTTTGATCGTGAACGGCTTCGCCAGCGTGGCCGACAGCGCGAGTGTCTTCATCCCGCTCAAACCCGCCGGGTCGCCCATGCCGGTAATACCGACAATCCTCACCGCCGGGTTGAGTACCCGCAGGGCTGCGACCAGGGTCGGTCCATCCATCTCCGGCATCATCATGTCGGTCAGCACCAATTGGATTTCCTGCCGGCGCTCCTTGAAGATTCTGAGCGCCTCGCCTCCGTGTCCGGCGGTGATCACCTGGTACCCGAATGCCTCCAGTGTCTGGCGCACGACCTCGCGTACGGCCGCCTCGTCGTCCACCACGAGGATGCCTTCGCCGTAGGCGTGAGCGTGAGCCCACGGCGAGGCTGAGTCCTTTTTGACCACCACCTGCTCAGTCGGCGTGGCGGGGAGATACAGTTCAAAGGCGGACCCCTGCCCGACTTTGCTGGCGACCCGGACGAAACCGCCATGGCTTCGCACGATGCCCACCACCGTGGACAGCCCCAGTCCGGTGCCTTTGCCCACGCCTTTGGTCGTAAAGAACGGCTCGAAGATCTTCGCCTCGATTTCCGGAGGAATTCCCGTACCGGTGTCGGTGACACGCAAACAGACATAGGAACCCGGCAGGGCGCCCGGGATTTTTCCCGCCGTCTCCTTGGTGAGCACAATATTGGCGGCATCCAGGGTGAGGACGCCGCCGCCCGGCATGGCATCGCGGGCGTTGATGCAGAGGTTCATCAAAACCTGATGCAGCTGCGTTGAGTCGCCGAGCACCGGCCAAAGGTCGGCCGCCGCGCCGGATTCAATTCGGACGCTTTTTGGAAAGGTCTCTTCGGCGATTTCTTTCATCTCCCCGAGCAGATGTCGCGGTTGTAGGGCCACTCGCTCGCCTTCGACTCCGCGGGCGAAGGTCAACACCTGTCTGACAATGCCGGCCCCGCGCAGGGCGCTTGATTCCATCGTTCTGAGCAGGTGGCGCGACGTCTCGTCCTTGGACATTTCGCGTAGCAACGGCGCGCCCATGAGAATCGGAGCCAGGACGTTGTTGAGATCGTGGGCAATGCCGCTGGCCAGCGCCCCGATGCTCTCCAGCCGCTGGGCGCGGAGAAACTGGGCTTCGAGCTGCTTCTTCTCCGTGATGTCGGTGTTGATCGCAAAAATCGACTGCGGCTGGCCCTGCTCATTACGCACTAACGTCAGCCGCGTGAACACTTCCACCTTCCGCCCGTCCTTAGTTATCTGCAAACGCTCCCCGGCCCAGCTATCCTGCTTGAGCATGACTGCGGTGAGCGCCTCCGCCGCGACGGGATCAGCGGCAAGCATTTCCGAGGTCTTTCGATTCAACGCCTCGGCGCTGGTCCAGCCGTAAGTCCGCTCCGCGCCCCGGTTCCAGTAGAGAATCGTGCAGTCGAGCGCCGTCACGTAGATTGCGTCAGTTGCATTGTCGAGCAGTGCCGCCTGCTCGCGAATGCGTTCCTCCGCCCGCTTGCGCTCGGTGATGTCGCGGTAGTTGACAACGACACCGTGCACGCTCCGGTCGTGCACCAAGTTGGTCGTGGTGAAATTGAACCATGCCATCGTGCCATCCTCGCGCACGACGCGCCAGTCGCGGACGAGGGTGCCGTTGGGGCGTTGCAGCAGACTCGCAAAGTCTGCTTCCGCCGAAGCCAGGTCATCAGGATGGATGAATTCAAAGAGATTCCGCCTAACCATCTCTTCCTTGCGGTAACCGGTGAGCTTCTCGGTCGAAGGGCTGGCGTAAATGACCCGTCCGTCGCTATTCAGGAGGGCGATGCCGTCGTACGACTTTTCCGTCAAGGTGCGGTAGCGCGCCTCTTCCTCCCGCACCCGGGTTTCCAAGGCGCTCTTCTGGGCGCGTAACTCGGCCTCGCGCACTTCGCGCTCCACCGCGGGAGCGAGTCGCATCAGGTTTCCCTTTATTAGGTAATCGTTCGCGCCGGCTTTCATCGCCATCACGGCTATGTCTTCTCCCACCTTGCCGGAGACCAGAATGAATGGTACTTCCAGGCTCTCGGCCCGGACCAGTTTCAGTGCCTCCAGTCCGTTAAAGGCCGGCATCTGATAGTCGGAGATCACTATGTCCCACGACTGGCAGCCGAGCGCGCCGCGCAGGGCCCTGGCGGAGTCGACGCGCTCCCACACCACGTCGTAGCCGCCGCGCCGGAGTTCGGCCACCATGAGCTGGGTGTCGTCCGCCGAATCCTCGATAATCAGCGCCCGCAGCGGCGTGCTCATGGCTTACCCTTGCCATTGGGCGGCGGCTCATTGAGCAGCAGCCAATAGAGTCCGAGTTGGCGCACCGCCTCGATAAACCGGTCGAAATCCACCGGTTTGAGGATGTAGCTGTTGGCTCCGAGGTCGTAGCTGGCCACCACATCCTGCTCCTCCTTCGAGCTGGTGAGCACGACGACCGGCTGGCGTTTGCCATGGTCGTCGGCTCTCATCCGGCGCAGCACTTCCAGCCCGTCGACCCTCGGGAGCTTGAGGTCGAGGAGCACGACGGCGGGCCGGTCGCTCAAATCGCGACCGGCATAAGCGCCGGTGCCAAACAGGTAGTCGAGCGCCTCCACTCCATCACTGACCACCACGACTTTGTTGGCAATGTTGCACTCCTTGAGCGCGTGCAGCGTGAGCTTCACGTCGTCCGGGTTGTCCTCCACGAGCAGAATCGATTTGTTTTTCATGGCTGTTGGGATGTTTCGGGCAGAGTAAAATAGAACGTCGCCCCGTGATTGACCTGGCCCTCGGCCCACACCCGGCCGCCGTGGCGGTGAATGATGCGCTGCACCGTGGCGAGGCCGATGCCCGTGCCGGGGAAATCCGCCGTCGCGTGCAGCCGCTGGAACGCACCGAAGAGTTTGCCGGCATAGGCCATGTCGAAGCCCACGCCGTTGTCGCGGACGAAAAAGGCGCAACCTTGCTCGCCCTTCATGGCGCCGAACTCAATGCGCGCCTCCGCCTGCCGGCTGGTGAATTTCCACGCGTTGTTCAGCAGGTTATCCAGCACCACGCGGAGCAGTTGACGATCGCCGGTGGCCGCGAGTCCCGGCGCAATCACCCAGCGCACCCTCCGTGTCGGTTCAGCGCGCTCCAACTCCGCCGTAATCTCGCCGGCCA
>PMBT01000157.1:23095-23257 GCA_003153035.1 Opitutia bacterium | reverse complement strand
TGCACGCCGGTTTTGAGGCCGAGGAAACCCTCGTAAAATTCGCGGGCGCGGGCGATATCGGTGACAGGATGAAAGACGAATGCGACTTCTTTGACCTGAATGCTCATGGCGGGGTGGGTTGGGGGTTCACGCGACCAGTTTGACGATCTTCTTCGCGGCGTC
>PMBT01000157.1:0-22952 GCA_003153035.1 Opitutia bacterium | reverse complement strand
ATGTCCATCGTGCTCATGGCGAGGCCCGCGCCGTTGACGAGACAGGCGATGTTGCCATCGAGCGCGATGTAGTTGAGATTGTGCTTGGCGGCCTCAGTCTCCTTCGGATCCTCCTCGTTGAGGTCGCGGAGGGCGACGATCTCGGGGTGACGGTAGAGAGCGTTGTCGTCGAACGAGATCTTGGCGTCGAGCGCCTGGACCTGGTCGTCGGGAGTCGTAATCAGCGGATTGATCTCGACCATCGACGCGTCCGTTTCCCAGAACACGGTGTAAAGGTTGCGGATAAGCTTTGCGGCATTCTTCTGCTCGACCGGGTTGAGCCGCAGCCCGAAGAGGAGTTGCCGCACCTGGTAATCGGCCAAGCCGTACGCGGGATCGATGAAAACCTTGACGATCTTTTCCGGCGTCTCCCGCGCCACCTTCTCGATCTCGACGCCACCCTCGGTGGACGCGACGATCACCGGGCGTGAGGAGGCGCGGTCGAGCAGGATGGCGAGGTAGTATTCCTTTTTAATCGCGCTCGCTTGGGTGAAATAGATCGTCTGCACCTTGCGTCCGGCCGGACCGGTCTGAACGGTCACCAGGGTGTTGCCGAACATCTTCTGCGCGTAATCCAGCGCCTCGGCCCTCGTCTTGGCGATCTTCACGCCGCCCTTGAAGCCGTCGGTAAAGGTGCCCTTGCCACGGCCGCCGGCGTGAATCTGCGATTTCACGACCACGGGGCCCTCGGGGAACTGGGCCAGGGCCGTCGGAAACTCGGCAGTTGAACGGGCCGCCGCGCCCTTTGGCACGGCAACACCGTATTTCTCAAGCAAGGTCTTGGCCTGGTATTCGTGGATGTTCATCGTTGAAGGAATCTAGTCACAAAAACTGGCCGCAACGCAAAAAGAAAGCCGCGGCCGGCAGTTGGACTGTCAGACACGGGCGGCGGACGATCCACGCCGGCACCTTCAGAAGGCCGGGCACCCGGGAGGCAGGGAAGTGCTGTCCCCGCCGTCACTTTGGCCGGCCGCGCACTGGGACCTTGGGAAGCCGCGGCGGTTCGGCCGGCTTGATCGCGGGAGGTTGCCCGATCTTCTCCTCAATGGCCCCGGCGCCCTGCTCCGCTTTGTGCAGCCAGTCCTGGGCCGCTTTGGTGAGTTCCCCAATCTTGGTTTGCGGGAACTGCAATTCGCCCGCCGCGAGGCTGCCGATCTGCCCGAAGGCATCGAGCGCCGATTCCGCCGTTCTGAAGACCTGGCCAGACTTGCTGGCGACCGAATCGAGTCCCTGGTAGCCGTTCACGATCCACTCTAACCGGCCGGACTGGATGTCGATCAACAACCCGTGCACGGGAACTTTGGGCCCGATCAACGGACTCGTGCGGACAAGATCGACGCCTCGCATCACGTTCTGCCGCTCGGTGGCAAACAGCCCGAAATACTCGACGAGATTCGCGGGCAGCCGGTTTCGGTCCACCCCGAGCGTCGCCAGCCCGTCCAGCAGCTTCATCGCCGTGGCCTTGCCGACCAGGCAGTCCGAGTGGCCGATGATGGCGATTTCTTTCGCCCCCTTGAGGGCGCAGGCCAACGCCAGGGAGCGCATCGTGCTGCTGAGCGGACCGGTGATGATGTTGCCCGCATTGCGCAACCAGATGAACTGCTCCTCGGGGATGCCCAGCATTTCGGGCAGCAGGTGGTTCAAGCGCGCATCAATACACGTCAAGGCCGCCACCGGCAGGGCCAGGCCAAACTCGGCAGCCGGTACGCTCGCGTTCTTGTCGCCGGCGATCTTGCGCTGGTTGGCGTCGAGGACGGCTTCGAAGAGGCGCATGGCGGTACCGGCAGATCCTTGACCGGCCTCAGTTTGCTGCGGAGTCAGGTCTTGGGCGCCTCATCCTTGTCCATGGCTTTGCGGATGGCAGGCACCTGCTCGAGCAGCCGCTCAAACTTCACGCCAGTCAGGCTCTCCAGCACCGGAGGCAGCTGGCTGATGATCTGCGTCACATCGCCGGTGAGCTTGCTCGCCCCGCCGCCGGGGCCGTTGCCGGAATTGATGATGACAATCTTCTCGGTCTTGGCCAGCGGCTCGCTGATCTTGCCGGCGAGCTGCGGAAGGATTTCGACAATCATCTGGATGACCGCGGCCTCGTTGTACTGCTTAAACGACTCGGCCTTCTTGCGCATCGCCTCGGCCGTGGCCACGCCTTGGGCTTCGATCACGGCGGCCTCGGCCAGACCCCGCGCCTTGTTCGCCTCCGCTTCAGCGATGCCCGTGGCCTTGGCGACGTCGGCGGTGGCGAAACCGGCCGCCTTGGTCGCAGAGGCGGCGCCGGCGGCCTCGGTCTCCAGCTGGAACCTCTTGGCGTTGGCCAGCGTCTCGACCCTATAGCGCTCGGCGTCGGCCGGCTTTTGCACCGTGGCTTCGAGTTCGCGCTGCCGCCGCTTGATTTCCTGCTCCTGCAGCTCGATCTGCTTCTGCTTCTCGATGATGGTGACCTGGACTTCCTCCGCCTTCACGAGCTGGCCGGTCTTGAATTTCTGCAAGTCGTAAGCGAGGTCGGCTTCGGCTTTCTTCTGATTCACCGCGGCCTGGTATTGCGCCACGCTCGACTGGTAGTCGCGCTGCGCCTCCGCGATCTTGGTGTCGGCCAGGTATTTCGCCTCCTGCCCGGCCTGGGTGGCCTGGGACGACTTGATCATGGCGTCGCGGTCGGCCTCGGCCTGGGCGATCTGGGCATCCCGCTTCACCTGGGCGATGCGCGGCTTGCCGAGNNTTGCCGAGCGCGTCGAGGTAACCCTGTGTGTCGCGGATGTCGCGGATGGTGAAACTGACGATGCCCAGCCCCATGTTGGCCATGTCACCGGCGGCGACCTCCTGCACTTTGGAAGCGAAGGCGTCGCGGTTCTGGTAGATCTCCTCGACGGTCATGGTGCCGAGAATGGCGCGGAGGTGCCCCTCGAGCGTCTGCATCGCAATGTTCTTGATGTCGTCCGTGCCCTTGCTGAGGAACTGCTCGGCNNACCTTCTCGAAGACCGGCCAGACGAAGACGCCGCCGCCCTTGACGATGCGGAAGCCCACGTCACGCGCGGTGCCGTCGGGGTCGATCATGTGCCGCTTTCGGCCCGAGATGACGAGGACCTCGTTGGGTCCCACCTTCGTGTAGCGGCTGGCCCAGATGCCGGCGAAGATGAAAATGACGAGCAGGATCGCGCCAACGGCGCCGATCAGGCTGAACCACGGCAGGACGCCGTCGGCAAACAGGACTGGAAAGCTCATGGTTGAGGCAATGGGTTGCAGGGGATCGTTTCAGCTCAGGGATTGGACGTAAAACTGGGTTCCCACCACGCGGCAGATCCTGACCGTCTGGCCGTTGGCGACCGGCAGGCCTCCCTCCGCGCGCGCCGGCGCCGTGTAGCGCGTGCCGCCCTGCACGTAGGCGATTTCGCCAACGCCGTTCGCGGGGATGGGGGTGATGACGGTGGCCGTCTGGCCGGCGAGCGAGGCCACCTTCGATTCGCTCGAGCTTTGGGTGCTCTTGAACATCGAGTTGAAGAGCAGGAAAACCAGCCAGGCCACCAACCCGCCACCGACCGCCGACAGGGGCGCACTGGCCCAGACGCTGCTGGTGGGCGGGATGCGGGTGAACACGAGGCCGAATGCACCAAAAGCTGTGACGAATGAGGCGAGGACTGTCGGGCTGAAAAAGGAGATGCCCGGCATGCCGCTGTGGTCGAAGCCCGCTTCGGCATGCCCTCCCGTGCCGACATCAGCGTGACCGTCCGTCCCGCCGAAGAAATGCCCGGCGACTGCGCTGAGGATTGTGAACAGCAAACCCACCGCCAGACAGATTGCGTAGAGCAGAGTTTCCATAGGGCTCGGGGAAGTGGTTGCACCAGCTTAAACATTCAGAAAGCAACCCAAGCAAGGACGAAACCGGATTCGCACCACTGCCTGGCCATGACCCCGGGCTGGGTCCGTGATTGCCTTTGCCCGGCCCGGCGACAGGCTGCCGCAATGCAATCGCACGAGCTTCTGAAGGACGTCCTCCAGCAAATCAGTGCCAAGCAGATCTCCGCAGAAATGGGACTGTCCCTTTCGCTGATCTACAAGTGGGCCGAGCCGGCGGCGGAGGGCAGCGGCGCGGCCAACCCGCTGGACCGCATCGAACAATTGCTGAAACTCACCGGCGACCGCCGCATCGCCCAATGGGTGTGCGAACGCGCCGGCGGCTTCTTTATTTTCAACCCAAAGGGCAACCCGCAGGCCGTCAACCTAATCCCCGCCACCAACACCATCGTGCAGGAATTCGCCGACATGCTGGCGGTGATTGCCGCCGCGGCGACCGACAACACCATCACGAGGCAGGAGGCCAAGGACATCCGCGGCCGGTGGGAGGAGCTCAAGTCGGTGACCGAGGGATTTGTGCGCTGCTGCGAGGCGGGCAATTTCGGTCCCGTGCATCAACACCTTGCGAGCCGTGCGGCTGGAGCGTAAGCGCGCCGCCCGGAGGCCGGACCGCCAACGCGAGCCGGTCGCGGGGGAACGGATGTGCGCGCGAGCCCCGGTTGAAAACGCCTGCGCGGAAGCTGAGAAACCATGAATTACCGCCACGCGTTTCATGCCGGGAATTACGGCGACGTTTTCAAACATGTTCTGCTGCTGCGACTGCTGCGCGCGCAACAGCGGAAGGAGAAGGGCTCGCTGTACCTCGACACGCACGCCGGGCGCGGAGCCTATGATCTGGGTTTACCCCCGGTGCCCGGGCGCAAGGATCGTCCGCCGGAGTGGCCACAGGGTGTCGGCCGGCTGTGGGCGGGCACGGACCTGCCGCCGGCACTGGACGAGTATTTGACGCTCGTGCGGAACTTCAACGAGCAGAACGGGGCTGGCCCGGGCGTGCTCCGCTTCTATCCGGGCTCGCCCTGGTTCGCGGCCCTCGTGCAGCGGCCGCAGGACCGGCTGGCGTTTTGGGAAGTGCAGACGGACGAAGCCAACGCCCTGCGCAGCGAGTTTGCCCGCTGGCCGCGCACCGCCGTGGAATGTGCCGACGGTTACGGTGCGCTCCGGGCGACGCTGCCGCCCCAGGAACGTCGCGCGGTCGTGCTGATCGATCCACCCTTCGAGCAGCCGGACGAATTTGGCGCGATTTCCGCAGCGCTGCGGGAGGGATTGCAGCGGTTCCCGAGCGGCGTCTATGCCGTGTGGTATCCGGTCACAGAGCGGGCGCGGGCCGAGGTGTTTCGCGCCTCGTTGAGAGCGTTCGCCTTACCACCCACGCTCTGGGCAGAGCTTGCGGTCACCGCCGACCCCCAGGTTCGCATGAAGGGTTGCGGCCTGTTGATTCTCAATCCGCCGTGGCGGTTCGCCGACGAATTGCCCGCCCTGTTGCCGGTGCTGGCCGGAAAACTGGGCGCCGACGCCGGGGCAGTCGCACGCTGGGAATGGCTCGTGCCGGAAGCCTGAACGAGGCCCCGCCGCCGCACCTAGAAGTCCAGTTCGAATTTGCCGCGGCGCGTCGGCCGAAGGGGACGCATGGCGGTGAACGGCACGGTGTCGAACAGCCGTGGACACGCCGGCAGGTCCGGCGGACGGAAAACCGGCCGGCCCCACTGGACGTCGCGAACGGGCACGACGTGGGAGCCGAAGCCGCCAGCGGCGGCCGGGCGTCCAGGTGCAAAGGTTCGCGGTAGCCAGTTCATCGAGAATCGAGTTGAGATTTTGATTGGGCCAGAGGGGTCGAAGTTGAACGCACGAAATGGAGATCGAAGCTTTGACTCCTTAAGAACAGCAACGGGGCGCGGGGTTCCCATTTTTTTCCTGTTACCAGTTTTTTGGGACCTTCGGAGCAGCCCGGATCGAGCCGAGGGCACGACCGTTTCTCCAATGAGAAACGGTCGTGGGCGGAACCGTTCATCGATTGAGCAGTCCCGCCCGCTAAGGGATTCACCCCAAGCCAAGGGCGGCAGGTATTCGCGGAGCGCTGCCGAAGCCGGCTAAGTCGCCTCGACGGCCCTCTTCTTGGGGACGGTGATGGTCAGGATCCCTTCCCGCAGCTCCGCCTCCAATGCATCGTAGTCGAGGCTGAAGCCCAGCCGCAAGCGGAGCCGGTAGTCGCGTTGGGCCTGCTCGAGGTGCAGCGCGCGCCAGTTGGCACGGAGCAGATGACTCTTGGTCGCGGTGACAATGAGGTCGGGCCCGCGGATTTCGAGGTCGACTCCGGCCGGATCGACGCCGGGGATGTAGACGATGAGTTTGAGCGCATCCATCTGCTCCAGGCAGTCGTAGTGCGGCCGGCGGAACGCGTCGCTGCGCGCAAAAGCCGGGGAAGGCTGCCTGGAATCTAAGGAACGGATGATATTATGCATGTGGATGTGCTCCTTTCGTCGGTTTTCACCGCCGGGTCTCCTGGAAAAACGAACAACCGGGGAACGGTTTTCGTCAGGCCAGGCAGCCGGCGTCGATGAATTTGCTCCAGCGAGCGACGACCGGACGCATCTGGCCGCAGCAAGACTGCTGGACCGCCTTCGTGAACAAAGCGCGGGCCGTGCGGCAAATGAACTGTTGCGTCCGGGTCATCAGGATGAAGCGGGGACAACATGCACAAAGCAGGTCCTGCGCCAAGTGTTTTCTTGCTGTAACCTGGAATTCACATTCCCACTGTGCCGGTTGCGGTAAGCCGGAGGGGCCATGATCCACCCTGCTGCCTAACCCAAAGTGAGTCTTCCCCGCCCTCGTGCCGGCACACCCGGAGACCTTGGGCCAAGGAACCAAGCTCGGGGCACGCGGCTGAAAGGCTGGGCTGGCAGTAGGGCGGATTTGTCACTAATGGTAACCCCCATTCCATCATGTCCTCACTTGTCGACGACACCACGACCCTGGCCGATCTCAAAATCCGTGTTCTCAACTTTTCCCGCGAACGCGATTGGGAGCAGTTTCACTCACCAAAGAACCTCAGTATGGCGCTGGCCGCCGAGGCTGCGGAGTTGATGGAGCATTTTCTCTGGACGGAACCGGCGCCCTCGCACGCCCGGGCGCAGGAGCCGGCGCGGCGCCGCGAAATCGAGGAAGAACTCGCCGACGTGGTGATCTATGCCCTCGAGTTTGCGAACATCACTAAAACTGATCTCGCCGCAGCCATCGAGTCCAAGCTCGCCGCCAATGCCAGGAAATACCCGGTCGAGAAGGCCCGCGGCCGCTCGGACAAGTACACGGAGCTGTGAAGGAATCAGGGGAAAAGCCGGAACCATGCTGTCGGAAGGTCGCTTGCGGCCGATGATCGCCGTTCTGCCAGCCGGCAGAAGGCTTCCTACCCCGGCAGACTGAGCGGCTCGCGAGGGCACGCGGAGCATTGCCGGCGATTGCATGGACCCGGATAAGGGAATCAGGGAGAAAGCCATTTTTCCTGAACCCTCAATCCTCAACTTTGAACTCAATCTCAGCAGCGGCCGCACATGCATGCGCCGCCGCACCCGCACCCGCTGCCGCGCGTGGCCGCGGGAACCGCGGCACCCTTGGCGCCCAGCCCCATCAGGCCCAAACCGCCGGAGATGACCCGGCGCACGCGTTCACCCGTATCGGGATGCCGCCGGAGCGGCTGGTCCTTCATGCTCTGGATGACTTCAAAGCGCATCGGCAGCTCGTCCGGCTGCTCCGGAATCGTCTCGTAAACGTAAATGGCCATCGGGGAAAAGCACCAAACTCCAAGTAACAAGTAGCAAGGAGACTGGACTGCAAGCCTATCGGCTATTTCAAATACCCGTCACAAGGCACTTGAAACTTCTCACTTTCCTAGAACGTGTCGCCTTTCCACCCCCACATGCCGCGCCGCACGTCGATGAACTTGACGTAAACACGCTCAGGCCTGATGCCGAGATGCTCGTTAATCAGGCCGCAAAGCGTTCGGCTGAGCTGTTTTGTCTTCCGGACCGGGAGGCCGATGGCCTTCAATTCGAGAAAGGCCACGGGGTCATCCGTGCCGGCGAACATCATGGGTGTGTCGGGTTGGGCGGCGACCATCACAAAGTCCTCGGGTTTGTTGAGTTCCCGGGCGACGAGGGCCGAGGCATCCTTGAGCACATTGCGCTCGGCCTTCTTGGAGAGGGGAAGGTTGGTCTGGATTTTCAGATAGGGCATGGCGTACCTCCGGTTGATGGTTGAAGAACCCCTGGCTCTGCCTTGGACAGGCCTGAGTATGGTCGGTTTCCCGGCGGCTGTCGAATGCAAAGCCAGCTGCGGCGGAGGACCTCCCGCCACTTGGGTCTCTTTGACCCGGTTTGCTCAGCACTTGCTGCGGGGCCCCAGCTTCATTCAATCGCAGGCAAACCTGCCATGGCCTTCAACAATAACAAAGTGGTCCGCAACTACTACATCCTCCCGTGCTGCCTGTTGCTGCTGAATCTTGCCAACAATATCGTCAGCTACAAATCGGGGATCATCGCGAATCCGTTCCTGCGAACAACGGTGGTGATGCTGCTGGTGTTGTTTGGCAGCTCGCTGACGGCATTTGTCGTCGCGCCGGCCCTGGCATCCGCGGTGCGCTGGCTCCATCGCTCAAGCCGGCGAAACGCCGGCGAACTGGGCGAGATGCTCTTCTTTGCGGCGCTCGGCGCCCTGGTTTTCTGGTTTTACTATCGGGTGAGCCTGCACGGCACCGCGGCCATCGTGCCACCGATGTGGCGGAACTGACGCGAAGCGGTCCTTTGCCGGCGGGCGCGCCTCTGTGCTTCCGGGTCTCCGGGCCGAGCCGGCCGTTCAACCCTTGGGCCGAAAGGCCTTCATCACCGTTTCGTCGGTTGCCAGGCTCGGCCCGCCAATCAGGTCGAGGCAATAGGGAATGGCGGGAAACACCGCCGCAAGGTTCTCGCGGATTGCCTTGGGGCGTCCGGGCAGGTTGACGATGAGCGTCTTCCCGCGGACGCCGGCGGTCTGCCGGGAGAGGATGGCGGTGGGGACGTACTTCAGCGACGCGGCCCGCATCAGCTCACCGAAGCCTGGCAGAAGCTTCTGGCAGACCGCCATCGTGGCCTCGGGCGTCACGTCGCGCGGGGCCGGACCGGTTCCGCCCGTCGTGACCACCAAGCCGCAGCCCACGTCGTCGGCCATGCGGCGCAACTCGCCCTCAATGATCGTTTGGTCGTCGGGCAATATCTTGTAGTCCACCTCGAACGGGGTCGTGATCCACTCCCGCAGCACGGCGACCGCGGCCTGGCCGGGCGTGTCCTCGTAGACGCCGGCGCTGGCCCGGTCGGAGACGTTGATGACGCCGATCTTGATCATGGGGACAGGTTAATCACGAAGAACACCAAGCGCACGAAAAGATTTCTGCGGGCGTGGCCTTGGTCCTCGTGGTTTTCGCGATCTTCGCGGTGAAATTAACGCCAGCCTGCCCGGATATTCTCCGGGCTGCGGCCTTGATCGCGGAGGCTCCGCAGGCTCAGTGCTTCGTGGCGCTTGGCGAGACGCACGCCGTGCTCGTCGGTCAGGAGCGGACAGTGGTAAAAAGCCGGCGCAGCCAGCCCAAGTGCGCGGTAAAGCAGAAGTTGACGGAACGTCGAGAGCAGCAGATCGGCGCCGCGCACGACCTCAGTGATGACCATCGCGGCATCATCGACCACGCAGGCAAGCTGGTAGGCCGGCGTGTCATCTTTGCGCCAGACGATGAAATCGCCAAAGTGTGCGCCCGCCGTGGCGGACTGGGCTCCGTAATGACCGTCGGCAAACTTCAGGACCGCGCCGGCGGGCACGCGAAATCGCCAGTTAGTCCCGGGGCAAGCGGGTGCCGGGCGGCCAGCAGGGTTTCCCGAACGGCAGGTTCCGGGATAAATCGGTTCGTCCGGCGTCCACGCTTCGCCAGGCGGAGCTTCATGCGGCGCCCCGGCTGACTCCTGCACGTCGCGCCGTGAACAGGTGCAGGGAAAAATCACCCCGGCGGCGCGCAACTGTTCGAAGGCAGCGCGATAGTACTCCCATCGACCGCTTTGAATGTAGGGTGCATATGGTCCGCTGACATCGGGCCCCTCCTGCCACGCGAAGCCAAACCAGCGCAGATCCTCCAGCATCGCGGCGGCGAAATCGGCGCGCGACCGGGAGAGATCAAGGTCCTCGCTGCGCAGGACCAGCACGCCGCCCGCGGCCCGGGCGCGCTGCTGGGCGGTCCAAAACGTCCGCGCATGGCCCAGATGCAGGTGCCCGGTGGGAGACGGCGCCAGGCGTCCGCGATAAATGGAGGATGGGGGAACCACCGATCTGGATTGACTCAAAGGGTTGTGACCGAATTTGTCCGCAGATTGCACACTAATTCGACTTTATTCCGCGCTGAGCTATGTCATCCGTAGTCAAGACCATGCCACGGCTTATCTGCGTCTATTGTTCCTCCAGCGATCGTCTCGACGACAAATACTACAAGGTGGCGGCGTGCTTCGGCCAGCAGTTGGTGGCGCACGGCTGGGGCCTCGTCTATGGTGGCGGCAACCGCGGCGTCATGGGCGTGCTGGGCCGGGCGGTGAAGGAGGCGGGCGGGTACGTCGTCGGCGTCATCCCCGGGTTCATGAAATCGCGGGAGCTCGCCCTCGACGATGCCAGCGAACTCATCACCGTCGCGACGATGCGCGAGCGCAAGCAGCTCATGGAGGAACGTGCCGCGGGCTTTGTCACGCTGCCCGGCGGCATTGGCACGCTCGAGGAATTCACCGAAGTAATGACGCTCCGCTACCTCAACCTGCTGCACAAGCCGGTGATCCTCCTGAACCAGGACGGCTTCTACGACGACCTGCTGCGGTTCTTCGAGCGCATGACCCGCGAGCACTTCAAGTCGCCGGGTCTGCACGATCTGTTTACGGTGGCGGGCACGGTCGACGAAGTGTGGCTGCACTTGCAGGATCCGAAGCCCTTCACCGCCGACCAGCTTTGGCGCGAGGGCGGCGCGGCACCCTGAAACCGGCATGCATCGCACAGCCGTCCTCCGCCTGCTGCGGGCGCACCAGCCGTCTGCCGCCGATCCCCACGAGGCGGCGATGGCCGTCGAGATCATCCGCTTCGTCGAGGCGCACCCCGACTGCCTGTTGCGGACCTGCGCGCCGGGCCATCTGACCGGATCGGCCTGGATCGTCGATGCGCCGCGCCGCCGCGTGCTGCTGACGCATCACCGAAAGCTGGACACGTGGCTCCAGCCCGGCGGCCACGCCGACGGCGATTCCGACCTGCTCGCGGTGGCACTGCGCGAGGTGCGCGAGGAGACGGGCCTGGTGCGATTGAGACTGGTGTCGTCCGCCGTGTTCGACGTGGACCGCCACTGGATTCCGCCGCAGCGCGACACGCCGGGCCACTGGCATCACGATCTGCGGTTCCTGATCGAGGCCGACGCGGCGGAGCCGCTCGTCATCAGCCACGAATCGCATGACCTCGCCTGGGTGGAATTTGCCCGGGTTCCCGCCTTGAATCCCGAAGAGTCGATGCTGCGCATGGTGCGGAAAACCGTCGGCCGGGGATAGGAACCAAGAAGTCAACCCCGAGGAATAAGGCGTCGGCTGGCGCGCAAACAGGCAATGCACAACTATGGTCAACCTTGAACATAGTTGTGCATTGGGGTGACATGGCACCATTTGGCTAAAGGCGGCTGATCTTCCAGCTTGAACCGGACTTCCCGCCCGGAAGCGCGTCAATCGGCGCCGACAGGACCTCAATGGTCGGCGTCCTCGCGGCGCCGGCGCTCCGGCTACGTCCACAAAATCTCCCGCCGCGATGGTCTCACGGCCCCCGACGACCTGGCTTCCGCCAGATTCGGTCGCTCCTACCAGGAAAACCCGATCGCGACGGGGATGTAGAGAATCGAGAAGACGCCGAATCTGATCTTGCCAAAATCCTTCTGGTAAATCGGCCCGCAGCCCCATTTCGGTTTCTGCGCCCTGGCTCGGGCCTGGTGTTTGGTGATTTCTGTTTCGAAATCCCTCATCTTGACCCGGGAGGAGAACACCGTGAGTTTGGGCATCGCGATCGCCTCGGCGTTGGGTGAACGTTCAAGGAGAGCGGCTGCCGGCGGGGCGTTTGGTGAGACCGGGGAATCCTTGAATTCCTCTTGGAGAACCTGAGCGATCTCGTGATGTACTTTCGGCGGATCACTGTCACCCGCGCACGCCGGATCCGCGGTCATGGTGGCCGCCGCGAGGGCAAGTTGGATTCCCAACTTCGTTTGCAGAGCGAATCTGAAACCCGGAGGTGGTGTCACGGATAACACGAGGATGACGGATCAGGAGAAGCTTGGAGAAACGCGACCATTCGCCTCACCGGTGGCCGCTGAGGGTGTCTGACAGCTGGTGGTCTCTCTTGATCCGTGAAATTGGTGGCCGGACCCTCCGACCGGGCGCCACATTCAATTCATCTGTGGAATGGTTGGTTGGTAGCCGAGTCTATTGCTACCGGTAGAGCCAGACGATGTCCTCCTGGCGGACCCAGCCTGTCTGGCCGTTCGGGAAGGTGAGCCGCACCCAGCCAAGGAAATCCTTGTCGACAATCCCGAGCGATCCGGCGGGGAGCGAAGAGGTCTTCTGCTGGGTGTCGGCCTCGGTGGGAATCGAACGCAGCAGCACCTGATGCCACGCGATCGCGGCGCGCGGGTCGGCCGCGTCGCCGTAGAAATGGAGCGATG
The DNA here is from genome assembly GCA_003153035.1 of Opitutia bacterium. Lineage (GTDB taxonomy): Bacteria > Verrucomicrobiota > Verrucomicrobiia > Opitutales > Opitutaceae > Fen-1467. Next base: position 10,326 of record PMBT01000157.1, on the reverse strand, counting down.
CGACCGCGCAAAGCAGGAGGAGCCCGGCCGCGCCCAGGGCCGTGAAAGCAGCCGGGCGCGTCCAACCGTTGGCGGCAGCGCGATAGGCGCGCAGCAGGAACAGCAGCAGACCCACGGTGAACAGCAGGCCCGCCACGACCAGCAGCCACTGCCATTCAGCCGGCGAGGCCAGCCGCGCAAGCAGGTGCGGACCCGAGGCCTGGACGAACTCGCCAAGCCCGGTTGGCGTATACTCCGCCCGTTCATAGCCAAGCATCAGATGCCAGCGCACGGACTCGTTTCGCGAATTGAGCAGGAAAGCTGACGTCCACTGGGCCGCGGCTTCGGGCCAGTGGCCCTGCTGGGCCAGCGCGAGGCCGAGGTTGTGCCGGGCGACCCAGTCGGTGGGTTTGCGAGCAATGACGGTCCGCCAGCCTTGTTCGGCGGCCGAGAAATCTCCGGCGCTGTATGCGGCAAGCGGGCCGGAGTAATAATTCAGCGGCCGGGTAGTGGCATCCGGCGTCCGGGATTCTTCCGTCGTTGCGGCGGAAACCGGATCGCGGAAACCGCAGGCCAGAACCAGCAACGTGACAATAGTGAACAGTTTCCCGGTTGCCGGATTCCGGACCCTGCCCGGCGAGCCGGCAGTCCAGGGCAGAAGATTACGTGGCTCGAACAGGGAGAACAGCTGCCAGCGCGGCACCGGGGTGGCGGCGAGCGCGGCTTCAGCGCGTTCCACCCATTTCTCACCCAGAGCATGGCTCTCGCCGTAAAGAGCGCGGTCAGCCTCGATCCAAAGGGCAGTCCAGGGGCCGGGGCTTAGGGTCCTGCGTTCAGGATTCAGGGTTCTGGGTTCAGGGTTCTGGGTCAAGCTTGCGATGGTCGCACTCGTCGGGGCGGCGTGAACGACGCCAAGGAGCGTGGCGGTGTCGCGCTGCCAGTCATGCAAGGCACGCACCCGGCTGGAGGAATCGGCGGCGTTCCGTAGGTCGGCCAGGGTTTGGGCGAGGCGTTGGCGAGCCGCGCGGGAGGCGCGCCGCGGATCGGTCCGCCGGGATCGCAGCGCGGCGAGGATGAGCCAGGCGGGTGCCAGCCAGGCGATGGAGGCGAAAAGGCCGAGATACCAGGTGAGGTCGTAGAGCGGCACCAGCCCCGCGCCAGCACCGGGCAGCGGATCGCGCGGAATTGCCGCCGGAGCGGCGGCCGGAGCCGCCAATTGCGGCGTATGCGCGGCCGTCGCTGCTGCCGTTTGAGGGGACGAGGCGGTGGTCACCGGAGTAAACAACGGCCGGTTGCCGGGCTCGGCGGCGCCGGGCGGCGTGATGACCACCGTGGAGCGGGCAGTTTCAACGGTCTTGTAGGTCCCGGATCTCGGATCGAAGTAGGCATAGCTCACTGGGCCGAGCGTATAGGTGCCTGGTTTGGTGGGGATCAGAACGATGTCCTCGGTGAGCGCAGCCTCGAAAAGCTTGCCCTCCGTCGGTGTGCGCTTGGGCTGAGGCTGCAGCACCTTGAAATCCTTCGAGACTTCCCGGGCCGGAAGCCCGTGGATATCGGGCCAGTTGCCAGTGCCGCCGAGCTCCAGGGTCCAGGTGACCGGTTCGCCGACGGCCACCGTGGTGGGCACGACTTTGGAGCCGAGCGTGAACCGGCCGACTGCGCCGCCAAAATCCGCCGGTGCGCCGTCGGGCAGCGGCCTGATGGTGAGGGTCGGCGCATTGCTGGTGATTGTCGGCTGGATGATCTCGTTTTGGAACGAAAAGAAGGCGTCTCCGTTCGACGGAACCAAGAGGACAGCCTGCTGGCTGGCGGGTTTCAGGGTGTAGGTGCCGGGAGTGCCAAAATACCCGCGGGTCTTGTAGAGAATCTCGTCGCGCGGCTCACCGCCGCGATCGGTTTCCGTCTGCTGCGGCCGGGCCCAGTCCTCGACCACGAGCGGCGCATGGTCCCATTGGAGGGCGCCAACTCCGCGCAGGTGGAAGCGCTTCGCCACATCCAGCGTGTAGGTGACGGGGAAGACTTCGCCCGACCAATACGAGCCCTCGGTCGGGGACAGGCGGGCAACGGCAGCCGTTTCCAGCGGAATGGCCGACTGGCCGACGGTGGCGTTGCCGATTGCGAACGTGACGGCGGCGACGTGTTGGGTGCCCTTATCGGTTTCGACATCAAACGCGGGGATGCGCACCTCGGGCCGCCTGGTCGGGCGGGCGGCGAAGTTAAAAATCTGCCGCCGGGTCACGCTCATGTTCTCCATCGCGAACGTCGAGCTGGTACCCGTGGACTGCAGCTCCAGTCCCGTCACGGCGGGGAGTTTCGGGTCGCCCTCGGGTGCGCAATTCTCGAACACGAGCTGGAGCGGACTCACCTGGTTGAAGGCGAGCGATCCGGCGCCGGGTTCCCAGTAGACGCGCTCGGCGAAGGCGACGGCGGCGGTCAGGGCCAGCAGCAGCGAAAGCAGGAGGGTTGAACGGGAAAGAGGGGGTTTCACCAGTCGCGGCCTTTCTTGGGGGGAGGTTTGTTTTCCCGGCTGTCCATCATCTGAAAGAGTTCGGCGGGCGAATCCTGATTGCGGAGCTGGTCAAGCTTCTGGATCGGCAGGACAAGGGACGGGTCGGCCTTCGCGTCCCGCGGCTGGCGCGGCTGTCCGCCGATCTTCTGGGTCTCGCCGGTGTTGGCCTTTTCGGGCGGTGGTGGCGGCGGTTGCTCCTGGGGCTTGGGCGGGGAATCCTGCGATTGCGACGGCTCCGGCTGCGGCCGGTCTTGTTTCTCCTGCTGCTGGTCCTGAGATCCGCCGCCGGATTTCTGTTGCTGCTGCTGGCGCGGTTGTTGGTCCTTTTGCTCCTGGTCTTTTTGCGGCTGATTCTGCGGTTGCTGCTGGGGGGGCGGCTCGGGAGGTTTCTTGAGCAGATCTTCAAGCTGGCTTCGGAGCTGGGGCCAGTCCGCCGCTTTCGGTGCCAGTTTCTCCCCGGCATCAACCCCGGCGAGGGCGTCATGCACCGGGCCGGGCGTCACCGGCTGACCAGCGCCCTGCAGCCGTTTGCCCCAGATGACCGTCTCTTGCGCGAACGTCGCGTAGTCGCCGGCAGCGAGTTGCGGCTGCAGGGAGAGGCGCCCGACAAGCTTGCTGAGCGGTGCGACAAAGGCCGACGTATCCTCGGCGGAAAAGGCGGGTACCGGAAAGCGGATACCGGAAAGAACCACCAGCAGAATGATGGCAGTGGTTACCGGTCCGGCCCCTGGCCTCCGGCTTCCCGCCTCCGGTCCGGACGGGCCCGAATGTTTCCCGGCATCCGGCATCCGATTCCCGAAATGCGCGGTCAGCGGCAGATTGCGCACGCGGGGCCGCACCGGAAACTCGCGCCAAAGGCTGAGGAGCAGGCAGAGCAGGGCCGGGGCCAGCGCCGCCTGGAAGCGTTCCAGCTGCCGCACCTGAACGCGCTCCTTGAACTCACCCCGGTGGCCGGCGGCAACGGTTTGCTTGAGCACCGCGCCGAGGTCGACCCAGGTGCTGGCGTCGGTGTACACTCCGTTGGTGGCTGAGGCGAGCTCCTGCAGGGTAGCACTATTGAGCTTCGAGAGCACCACGGCGCCCCGCTCGTCCTTTACGTAGCTACCGGACTCGTCGGGAATGAACGCGCCCTGCGCGGTGCCGACGCCAAGGCCGATCACCCGGATGTTCTTCTTGCGCAGATCGTTGACCAGGTTCCTCCAGCCGTCGGTCTGGCTCTCGCCGTCGCTCAGGATGATGAGGTAGCGGTCAGCCGTGCCGCTGGCGCTGAAGGCGTCGAGCACCGCCCGCAACATCGCCTCGTAATCAGTTCCGCCCACTGGCATGAAGGCCGGATTGAGCGACGGCAGAAACTCGTTGAGCACCTCGTAGTCTGCGCTCAGCGGCACCTGAAGGAACGCCGTGCCGGCGAAGACCACCAGACCGACGCGCTCGCCGCGCAGCCCGTCGAGCAGACCCTGGATCAGCAGCCGGGCGCGCTCCAGTCGCGAGGGACGCACATCGGGCGCAAGCATGCTGCGGGAGAGATCGAGGGCGATCACGATCTCGCGTGACTGGTCGAATACCGGCTCTTCAATCCGGCCCCATTGCGGCCGCGCGAGGGCCACCACGCCGAAGGCAAGCCCGAGCCAGAGCAGCAGCCGGCCGCGCGAGATGTGGTGGCCGTTGCCGACCTCCGCGTGCCGGGCCCCGGCCCAGGCGCGCAGGATCTTCGGCCAGTCGCGGGACGATTCTCCGCTGCCGCGGCGGATCGCGTCCCACACCGCCAGGACGATGATGGGCGCGAGCAGCCAAAGGAGATTGGGCCAGTGGAAAATCATGAGACGGCCGGGGGTCCGCTGATGAACGGTGAGTGGACGGGCGCCTCCTGGCCCCGCAGGGTCGACCAGGCCAGGATCAGTCCGGCGCAGAGCACGCAAAGGAACCCCGGCACGGCGAACCAGGGAAACAACTCCGTGGTGAGAACATAGGATTTGGCCTCAAATTCAATCTTCTGGGCCTGGTCGATCGATTTGAACGCCGACTCGATCGTGTTGGCATCGCGTGCGCGGAAGAACCGTCCGCCCGTCTGCTCCGAAATGCTGGTGAGGGCGCTTTCGTCGAGATCCGCCATGATCTGGGTGTAGGTGACGGTCCGGCCTCGTTCATCGCGCACCGGCAGAAACGTGTAGCCGTCCTTGCCCGCGCCGATGGTGTACACGGGGATCCCGCGGGCGCGGGCGATCTCAGCGGCCTGCGGGGGCTTGAGCACGCCCGAGTTATTGGACCCGTCGGTGAGCAGGACCACAAACGCGCCCTTGCGCCGATTTCCCTCCTCGCGGCCGGCTTGCTCGAGGCGGGTCAGCGCCACGCCCAGCCCGTCCCCAATGGCGGTGTGGTCGGCGTCGATGACGCCGATCTCGATGCGGTCGAGCTGCCGGGCGAGCCAGCCATGGTCGAACGTGAGCGGCGACAGCGTGTAGGCCTGGGTGGCGAACACCACGATGCCGATGCGGTCGTTGGGGCGGTTCTCAATGAAGGCGCGAATCACGGGCTTGATGACCTGCAGGCGGTTGGGGCCTTCACCCGGACGATGGTTGTCCTCGGCGAGCATGCTGCCGGAGAGATCGATCACGAGCATCAGGTCGTAGCCCTGCTCGTGAACCTGACGCCTGTCATCGACGCGTTGCGGGCGGGCCAGCGCACCCACCAGCAACGCGAGCCCGGCAACGCCGATGCCGACCGGCAGCCGCGACACGGTCACCAGCGAGGGGCGGTACCAGGCGGCCGCGAACGGGATGACAAACGCCGGCACGCCCCGTCGGCCGCGCAGCCACGCCACCAGCGGAATCAAGGCGAGGGCCAGCAACCACCACGGATCATGGAGCGTGTAGTTGTCGTAACTCATTTCGAAAACCCCAAATCCCAAGTGCCAAATCCCAAAGCAATCCCAAGCCCCAGGGAAATCCCGTGGTGGATGACGGCGCTGGTCACCGGCTTGTTTGGAGATTGGAACCTGAAGTTTGGCATTTCGTATCAGTGGCGGGTCCGCATCCGGGCATGGAAGAACCGCACCAGCGCATCGAGCCGTGTTTCCCGCGTGCTCACGACCAGACGGCTCAGCGAGTCGGGAAAAAGGTCACGGAAAGCGGCCTCGCGGCGGTCGACCCATTCGGCATGGCCCGCGCGCTGCGCCGCCGTGCCGTCGAGGGTGACCAGGCGGCGGGCCAGCGGATCGTAGGCGACCAGCGTGTCGCCGGCCGGGAGCGCGCGTTCCCACGGATCGTCGACGCGGAAACCCATCGTCTGGTAGCGGCGCTGAAGCACGCTCCAGCCGTCGGGCGCCTCCCGGGGCGGAAAATCGGAGAGCCAGATGAGAATACTGTGTTTCGGCGCGGCGCGGGCGAGAAGCTGCCAGGGGATCTCGGTCTGCGAACCGCCACCTTCAGAATTCGCGGCAGTATCCACTGGCGCACCGCTGACCTTAACGGGCGCGGCGGCGGTCGGACGGGGTGGCGAAGCCGCGGGGTCTTCTCTTCCGATCACGGGCGGCTGGTCCGCGGTCTGGGCGGCGGCCGCGGGCGTTTGCGGTCGCGGGCCGGCGTCAGCTTTCCCGGCGGCCGCATCCGGCTGGCCGGCCTCCAGACGCGGCGGCGGCACACCCAGGAGAGTGGAGGCGGCGTGCAGGATCGGCCCGCGGCCGCGGACTGGTTCCCGCAATTGGTACCCCTCCGGAGAGGCGTACAGGTAGCCCACGCGATCACGATTGACGGCCCCTAGCAGCATCACCAACCCGGCGAGCTCGAGCAGGGCTTCGCGCTTGGACTGGGTGGAGGAACCGAATTGCAGGCTGGGCGAGTCCTCGAAGACCAAGAGCAGCGTGACCTCGCGCTCCTCGACGAATTTCTTCCGGTAGGGTTCGCCAAGCCGCGCGGTGACGTTCCAGTCGATATCGCGCACGTCGTCGCCAAACTCGTATTTCACGACTTGGTCGAATTCCATGCCGCGACCGCGAAAGGCCGAGCGATATTCGCCGCTGAGCACATTCTCGACGGCGTGGCGCACCCGCCACTCCAGCCGGCGGAGCAGGGCAAAGGCGGAACGGCTGGAAGACTGAACGGCTGAATCAGCGGCGCGTTCGGGAGAGCGGTTCATCGTGCGATCATCCAGCTTTTCAGACCTGCAGTCTTTCAACCTTTCACCGAGGCCGGCACCGGCGTGCGCTCGAGGAGCTGGGCGATGATCTTGTCGGTGGTGATCTCCTCCGCCTCGGCTTCGTAGGTGAGCCCGAGCCGGTGGCGCAGGATGTCGGGCGCGAGTTCCTGCAGGAGGGCGGGGGAAACGAAGTCCTCGCCGCGGAGCCAGGCGAGGGCGCGGCCGGATTGGAAGAGGGCGAGGGAGGCGCGCGGGGAGGCGCCGAAATTGAGGTGGCGCTTGGTGGCGGGGTTGGCGGTGCGTTCCGCCAGCATCCGGGTCGAGCGGACCAGCGAGAGGATGTAGCGATGCACTTCGGGCGCCACGTGCACGCGGTCAACCTCTTCGCGCAGCGCCAGGAGCTCCTGGCCGCTGGAGGTGGCCGTGAGCGCGGGCTGGCTCGTCACCAGACCCCAGCGCTTCATCATGGTATTCTCCTCCTCGGCGGAGGGATAGTCGACAATGAGCTTGAAAAGGAAGCGGTCAGTCTGGGCCTCGGGCAGCGGATAGGTNNTCCTGTTCGATCGGATTCTGCGTGGCCATCACGAAGAACGGCGACGGGAGCGGTTGCGACTGGCCGCCAATCGTCACCTGCCGCTCCTGCATGGCCTCGAGCAAGGCGCTTTGCACCTTGGCGGGCGCGCGGTTGATCTCGTCGGCCAACAGGAGGTTGGCGAAGATCGGTCCGCGGTGCGGCGCAAACGTGCCCTCCTTCGGCTGGAAGACCATGGTGCCGACCACGTCGCTCGGCAGCAGATCGGGCGTGAACTGGATGCGCTCGAACTGCACGCCCAGCGCCTGGCCGAGCGACTTGACGAGCAGCGTTTTCGCGAGGCCGGGCATGCCTTCGAGCAGCACGTGACCGTTGGCGAGCAGGGCAACGAGCAGGCGCTCGACGATGACATCCTGACCGACGACGGCTTTGGCAATTTCGGCGCGGAGTTTCTGGGACCAGGCGGGACCGTTGGGCATGGGACGGAGCGGGTTGGGAGCAGGGAAGCAGATGCGGGTTAGCGGGAGACTTGAATGGTGATTAAATTGCTGGGATCGCGGAGTTTGGTTTGACTACCGCCAGTCGGTTAAGTTTCACCGGAGAGAAGCAAACCCATGACCGGATTTCCACTGCAAATCGAGGCTGATGTTCGCCGGAGGCTAGCTGCCTTAAGGGTGGAGCCCGGCGAAATCAAGGAACGGTTCGTGCGCGGCTCCGGCCCCGGTGGGCAGAAAATCAACAAGACATCATCCACCATATGGTTGCAGCACCGGCCAACCGGCACGGAGGTGAGGTGCCAGGAGGAGCGTTCCCAGGCGGCGAACCGCGCGCGGGCGTGGGCACTCTTGTGCGCAAAGCTGGAGGCACAGCGCGCGGCTGCAGCGACCGCGGCGCAGGCCGAGTACGAAGCCGAGCGGCGGCGCACGCGGCAGAAGAGCCGGGGCCAGAAGGCGCGGATGATCGAGGGCAAAAAGCACCGCGCCCGGATCAAACAGGCGCGGCGGCGGCTGGATGATTGAGGACCCCAAAAGGTCGGCGGAACCGGCCTCGCTCCGAGTCCGGGATTCCTACAACAACTCCACGGCGTCGCCGACCGACAGTCGGCCGGTCTTTGTTTCGTGGATGAGGTTGCGACCGAACATCACGACGCCTTCATCGTCGCGGCGGTAAGTCGCCAGCGTGCGGAGCGGCTCGGGCGCGCGCGTGGCGGTGAACTGATCCGTGGTGGTGACGACGCAGCGGCCGCAGCGGGTGGCGCCGTGAAAAACCACGCCGCCAACGCGAAACCGCCGCCAATCATCCTCGGCGTAGGGTGCGGCGCCGGCCACGACCAGGTTGGGCCGGAAGCGGTCCATCGGGAGCGGTGCGCCGAGCCGGCCGTTGAGATCCGCGAGCGATTCCTCCGAGATCACGAGAAAGGGAAAGGCGTCGGCGAAGCTCACTTCGTGGGAGTGGAAAGTGACGGTGGAGAGTAAAGGTGGCAGTTTGTGCGCCGGCATGGGACGCGTGTAAGCGGCGCCGGTGTGCACCAAGCGGCAAGTCAGGCCGAGGAAATCGGTCAGCCATGCGGCCGCCTCGTCGCCGCAATCATCGGCGGTCACCGTGTCCTTCCAGACCGAGACACCGGAAATCGGACGGCGGAAACCAGAAAGCGAAACGGAAACCGAGCCGTGGTCCGGGCTTGACAGGATCAGGGCGGCGCTGGTGAGCGCGGTTTCGATGAGCGCCATGCGGGGATGGACGCGCTGGGTGAGAAACCGGCGCTCGGAATCGACCACGAGGAACCGGCGGTCGCCGACGAGTCCGCGCGCATCCACCTCGGCCGTGTCCACGGCGATTCCCCGGCAGGACTTGACAGGATAGAGATTGAGCGCGGTCAGGCGGAGCATGGCGCGGACAGGCTACGGGCGGTGGCCCGGCGGGCAAGCGGCCAAAATATCAGTTGACGGCAGGTAGGCCGAAATCATAGTCCGACATTCTCTTTTTGCGGGCGTAGCTCAGTTGGTAGAGCACCACCTTGCCAAGGTGGACGTCGAGAGTTCGAACCTCTTCGCCCGCTCCATTTTCCACCGCCGGGAAACCCGGCGGCTTTTTTGTTGGCCGGGGGCCGCAAGCCGGTATGAGTGACGGGGTTGAAAGCCGCCGAATTCTTCCAGTTGCCGCCGTCTCTCGCCGTTTTTGCGGCGTATTTCTCTGCTGAAGTTCCGCCGTGGGAGTGGCTAAAACGCATCGGCGCCGCGTTGGCGGCATTCCCGTTCAAGGCGATACTGCCTCCGCTGCCCCCTGGCGTGCATGCCGAGGGACCGCTGTGGATCCATCCGGAGGCCAGACTGCCGACGTACGCCACGATTATTGGCCCGGTTTACATCGGCGCCCGCACGGAGGTAAAGCCAGGGGCGTTTATTCGCGGCAATGTGATCGTCGGTGAGGACTGTGTGCTCGGCAACGCCTGCGAATACAAGAACTGCCTGCTGATGGACAGCGTGAAGACGCCGCATTACAACTACGTTGGCGATTCAATCCTCGGCAACAAGGCGCACCTGGGAGCCGGGGCGATCTGCTCGAATCTGCGCCTCGACAACCGGGAGGTGCTCGTGCGCATCGGCGCCGCCGTGTACCCGACGGGCCTCCGCAAATTCGGCGCGATCCTCGGCGAAGGCGCGGAGGTCGGCTGCAATGCGGTGCTGAATCCGGGGACCCTGCTCGGGCCGCGCGCGCTGGTCTTGCCGGCCATTGCATTTGGCGGCTACCTGCCCGCCGGGCACATCGCTCGGGTGCGCCACACTGTCGTCGCGGAGCCGCGACGGGATTAAAAACTTGCCCGTGCCGCGGCTCTGACTCTTGCTCGGTTTTTTCCGCGAAAACCGCGCGGGGACTGCCCGCAAACCCAGGCCAACCCAAGACCATGAGAATCCTTTCCGGCATCCAGCCCTCCGGTGCCGTGCATATCGGCAACTATTTCGGCATGATGAAGCCGGCGATCGACCTGCAAACGCAGGGCGAATGCTATTATTTCATCGCCGACTATCACTCGATGACGTCNNGTGTTCTTCCGGCAGTCCGACCTGCCTGAGGTCACCGAGCTCACTTGGATCGTCGGCACGCTCATCCCCATGGGGCTCCTCGAGCGCGCCACCAGTTATAAAGACAAGCTGGCCAAGGGCATCGCGCC
>PMBT01000108.1 GCA_003153035.1 Opitutia bacterium | reverse complement strand
CCGACAGGCTGCGTGAGAGTTTGGAGATCTGATCACTGCTCCACGGCCTCACGGCCTTGGCTATGGGCTGGTCGCCCGAACGGGGATGCCGCGGGCTGCGAGGAACGCCTTAACCTGCGCAATGGTGAACGTGCCGAAGTGGAAGAGGCTGGCGGCCAGCACGGCGCTGGCGCGGGCCTGATCGAGCACCGCGGCGAAATGCTCCAGCGTGCCCGCGCCGCCTGAAGCGATCACGGGCACTTCCACGGCGTCGGAAACGCGGCGGGTGAGCTCAAGGTCGTAGCCAGCCTGGGTGCCGTCGCGGTCCATCGAGGTGAGGAGAATCTCCCCGGCCCCGAGGGAGACGGCCGTTCGCGCCCACTCGACCGCATCCAATTCGGTCGGATTGCGCCCGCCGTGGGTGTATACGCGCCAACGCGGCTCCGGGCCGGGATCGCGCTTGGCGTCGATTGCGACCACAATGCACTGGTTGCCGAAGCGGCGCGCCGCCTGCAGCACGAGATCCGGATTCCTGATGGCCGCGGTGTTAAGGCTGACCTTGTCCGCGCCGGCGTTGAGCATGGCGCGGATATCGTCAATGGAGCGCAGTCCGCCGCCCACCGTGAGCGGCATGAAACACTGGTCCGCTGTGGCCGCGACGACATCGCGCATGATCGCGCGGTTGTCGCTCGAGGCGGTGATGTCGAGAAACGTCAGTTCGTCGGCACCCTGCTCATCGTAGGCCTTGGCACAGGCCACCGGATCGCCGGCGTCACGCAGTTCACGGAATTTGACGCCCTTTACCACGCGACCCGCGGTCACATCCAGGCACGGAATGATTCGGCGGCTCAGCATGAGCTCACGCTGCGGATCCCGAGGCAAAACTCAAAACCCAAAACACAGAACCGCCGCGGGAGGCGCGGCTACGCCTCGACCATGGTGATATCCGGGTCGAACTCGACGGCCAGGCGGTAGACGTTCCCCGGGCGCATGACGAGCGGATGGTCGCGGCGGAGGAACTGCAGGTAATGGATCCGTCCGTAATTGGTGCGGAAGGTCGGGTCGTTGCTCACGACCTCGGTTTCCTGCCACGTGGCCTGGAAGTCGTTCTTGTGCACGGTGCAGCGGTGGCCGAGCGGACCGAGCACGGGCGAGTTGCCGAGCCGGTAGCGCGAGTGGGGCGCGCCGATACAGAGCACGTAGCGAAAGTTGTCGAGGGTTACCTGCTGCTTGACGGTGTAGGCAAACTCGCAGCTCACCTTGGAACCGGTGAAGGTCCATTGCACCTTCACATTGCCCAGGCCTTTGACGAATTCCTCCTTGAGATTGATCAGCTCCGGCTGTTCGTAGCGGAAATAGAAGCTGTTGCGCAGGCCCAGGCCGGTTACGCACCGCTGACCATAAAGGGCCGGAATCGTCACCTGCTCGCCGAACGTCAGCTCCGGCACCATGACCGGCAGGTAATGGTTGTTCGGCCAGTCAAAAACGCCCGGACAGTGCGGGAAGGGCAGTGAGTCGGCCACCACGGCTCCGCCGGAGCTGACCAGGGGCAGCTGCACGTGCAGGCCGCTTTCCGCGTCGCGGTAAAGGAAGACGCCCTGCTCCTTGCGGTTGGATTTGTCGTAGATGACGAAGCGGCCGCTGGTGCGGGCGGGCTCGAGGCGGGGCTGGCCCTCGGGCATCAGCGCAGACTTGGCGAGGCGGGCCCACTGGCACAAGTAGCGCGCCCCGTCGAAGTTGGCCATGCGCGTGGTGTGCGTGGTGTAGGCTGTGCGCTCCTCGTCGCGCACGACCAGGAAGCCCTGCTCCTGGTCGAGGTAGGTCTGGTAGAAAAAATAAAAGAGGCGGCGCAGGATGTCGAAATAGCGCGGTTTCTGGTCATCGGCGATCCAGCCATCGCGCAATCCCTGCAGGATGAGGCTGATGCAGTGCATCTGGCCATAGGCGCCGGCGGCGCGCCCGTAGGCCCAGCCCAGGCCGTCCGCGCGCACCAAGTCGGGCATCATCCGGATGTATTTCTCGGCGTAGGTCCGCAAGGTGGGGAGCTTGCGCTCGCGCACGCCGGCGTTCGAGTGCAGCTGCAGCGCCGAACGGATGAAGACGAAGGTCATCACGCCATAGAGATTGAAATTCCCGCCGAAGCCCTGGGAGGCGTCATCGAAGAATCCGGTCGAGCTGGTCTGGTTGATGCGATCCACCATTCGTTCGATCAAGCGGCTGGTCTCGTCCTTCTTGGAAAGCCCGAAGCTGAACCGGCAGACGGCCTTGGCTATGTTGAAGGCCTGCCAGTGATTATCGTAGTCGCTGCGGTGGAGCAGCATCTTGTCGAGGCGCTGCCGGGTCTCCTCGACCAGGCGCTCCCAGACGGCGTTGCGCTCCATGGAGGGACCGAAACAGAGCAGGCCGAGCGCGGCGTAGGCCAGGCCGTTCTCCGCCGGGGGATCGGTGAAGACCTGGGCGGTTACGCAGCGGGCCACCAAGTCGATGAGATCGAGGCCGTTGAGCGTGGTCTCGCCGGTGGCGCGATAGAATTNNATTGCTCGGAGAAACTGTGCATGCAGACAGGGTTGGCGTGACTGGCGTAAGTCCCGCGGCGCGGCTGGGCGCAGAGGGAAGGGGTTAGTTTTTCCCGGTTTTTTCCAATGGCGCAAGCGGGAAATTGGCGAAACCTGCCATCCGGGAACGGCCTGGCCCGGATTTCTTCCAGTGCGGCTGACGCCGCAACCTCACCCGTAGCCAAAGCCATGAGCAGCCTGTCGGACTTAGGGAGT
>PMBT01000110.1 GCA_003153035.1 Opitutia bacterium | reverse complement strand
ATCGAGCAGATGACGACGCACTGGTTCTTGTGGTCGCGCATCACCTCCATCTCGAACTCCTTCCAGCCGAGCAGGCACTCCTCGACCAGCACTTCGTGGACCGGGGAGATCTCGATGCCATTGGCGACGATCCGGTCGAACTCCTCGCGATTGTAGGCGATGCCGCCGCCCTGGCCGCCCAGCGTGAAGGAGGGACGGATGATGAGCGGGAAGCAGCCGATGTAGTCGGCGGCCTTGCGGGCCTCCTCGAGCGAATGGGCCATCATCGACTTCGGCAGGTCGAGGCCGATCCGCACCATGCATTGCTTGAAAGCCTCGCGGTCCTCGCCCTTGCGGATGGCCTCGGGCTTCGCCCCGATCATCTCAACGCCGTATTTCTGGAGAATGCCGGCCTGGTGCAGCTCCATCGAGAGGTTGAGGGCGGTCTGGCCGCCGAGCGTGGGCAGCAGCGCGGAGGGACGCTCCGCCTCGATGATCTTTTCGAGATACTCGATCGTCAGCGGCTCGATGTAGGTCACATCGGCGAACTCCGGGTCGGTCATGATTGTCGCCGGGTTGGAATTCACCAGGACGACGCGGTAGCCCTCCTCCTTGAGCGCCTNNTCGAACTCGCAGGCCTGGCCGATCACAATGGGCCCGGCGCCGATGATCAGAATGGAGTCAAGGTCGGTGCGTTTGGGCATGAGCGTGAGCGCCCGCGAGGGTTGCGGGCGCCGTGCGGCAGGGCAAGCGGGAAAGGACCCGCCTCCGGCCCGCTGACCTCAGTTCAGCCTGCTCACATCCACGCCGAGCACCTGGGCGGCGCGGGCCTTGTCGCCCTGGCAGGCGCGGATGACCATGTCGATGTACTGCTTTTGCGTGCCGGGCTGATATTCCGCCAGGCTGGGCCATTGCTCCGGTTCGCGCAGGCGCAAGGGCAGCTGCTGGGGCTGGATGACGCGGGCTTCCGCGGTCGAAACGGTCATGGAGACCACCTGCTCCAGCTCGGCCAGATTGCCCGGCCAGTGGTAGGCGCGGAGCACCTCCATGGCTTCATCGGTGAACTCGGCCAGGCTGGCATCGAACTGGGCGTTGGCGACCCGGCCGGTGAAATATTTGATGAGGTCCGGCAGATCCTCGAGCCGGTCCCGGAGGGGTGGCAGCACGACCGGCAGCGCGGCGACGCGGTAGAAGAGCTCATCATTGAACCGCCCCTCGTCCATGAGCTTTTCGAGGTCCTCGTCGCTCGTGCAGATCAAACGCAGGCCGTGGGCGTTGTTGCGCAGCACGCTCACGAGTTCCTTTTGCACCGGCAGGGACAGGCAGTGGATGTGTTCCAGCAGCAACGTGCCGTTGCGGGCCTGCAGCACCCAGGTGCCACCGGAGCCGTCCTGGCCGAGGATGCCCTCGCGGATGCTCTGGTCCGTGCTGAGGGCGCAGTCGACGCGAACCATCGGGCGGTCTTCGGCCCCGCCGCAGGCATGGAGGACCTCCGCGACGGTTCCCTTGCCCGTGCCGGTCTCCCCCACCAGCAGTGCCGGGGTGTGGACCGCGCTGAGCTTCTTGATCTGCTGGATGAGCTTCCGGGCCTTGGCGCTCCGGCCGATCAGCCGGGTCTCGATCTCGTTTGACTTCACGGCCGGCAGGCCGGACCGGGCGCTGCGCTCGACGTCCATGTGCCGGAACTCCATGCCCCGCTTGAGGGTGGCGAGGAGCTCGTCGACCTTGAACGGCTTCTGCAGGTAGTCGAACGCCCCGAACTTGAGCGCCTGGATCGCACTGTCGGTGCTGGCATAGGCGGTCATGATGATGACCACGCAGCTGGGATCATAGAGCTTGAGCTGCTTGAGGAGCGTGATGCCGTCCATCGGCTTCATGTCGATGTCGGCGAGCACCAAGTCGAACTTCTCCGCCTTGTAGCGCACGAGCGCCTTCTCCCCGTCGGTCGCAAACGCCGTTGCGAACCCGGTGGGTTGGATGACTGCATCCAGCATCTCGTGGATGGAGAGCAGGTCGTCGACGATGAGAACAGCCGGCATGAGCGGGAGAAATTTGCGGCCAGCGAACACTTCGGCGCCGGCCGGCGCAAGGTTAACCGCGCCACAAGGCGCGGTTGGCAACAATCTTCGCAGGCTTATTACCGCCCGCGAGGCCTTCCTTTGGGAGGCATGGGGAAGTGGTCGTCCTAGGGGTGGTTCCTAACACGCGCCAGGCGTTCATTTTTGCAGGCCGCCGGCCACGGCACCGAGTTGGAAGATCGGCAGGAACATCGCCATGACAATGCCGCCGACAACAACGCCCAGGAACACGATCAGCAGCGGCTCGATGAGCGAGGTGAGCGAGGCTACGGTGGCATCGCATTCGGTGTCATAAAAGTCGGCGGTCTTGTTCAGCATGCCGTCGACATTGCCGGTGGTTTCGCCCGCCTTCACCATATGTTTCATCATTGGCGGAAAGAAGGGATTGACCGCCAGCACCTCGGAAACCTGGCCGCCCTGGCTGACGTGCTTGGAGATTTCGGCGCATGCGTCCTCGATCTGCACTTTGCCGCTGGCGCCGGCCACAATCTCCAGGGTCCGCAGGATGGGTACGCCCGACCGGATGAGCGTGGCATAGGTGCGGCAGAAGCGGGACAGCGCGATCTTGTGGATGAGGTTGCCGAAGATCGGCGCCCGGACGAGCAGGTGGTCCTTCACCCGGCGGCCCTTGGGCGTGGCGACGAGTTTCCGGAGCCCCCACCAGGCGGCGATCACCCCGATCACGATCCAGTGGAAGTTGTACTTCAGGAAGTTGCTGGTGTCGATCAGGAGCTGGGTGGGCGTGGGCAGCTTCGCGCCGAAATCGGCGAACATCGCCGCGAACACCGGAATGACAAAGATGAGCAGCACGTTGACGAGGATGATGGCCAGGCTGATGACCGCGATCGGGTAGGTCATGGCCGACTTGACCTTCTTGGTCAGCTTCACCGTCGACTCGAAATACGCCGCCACCTTGGCAAGGATTTCCGCGAGCGCGCCGGAGGCCTCGCCAGCCTCGACCATCGAGATGAAGAGAGAATTGAACGACCGGGGGAATTTCTTGACGGCTGCGGAGAAGGAGGTGCCCGACGAGATGTCAATGCGCACGTCGCGGATAATGATGCGGAACACCTGATCCTCCGTCTGGTCCTGCAACGCCTCCAGGCACTGGACGAGTGGCAACCCGGCCGTGAGGAGCGAGGCGATCTGCTGGGTAAAGATGGCCAGTTCGCCAAGGGGAAGATTGTAGTTCTTGGCCTTCTTTTCGATCGACTTTTGCTTGGCCAAGGATTGGGCAGTCCGAAAATCCATCTTCTTCCCCCCAAATTGCGCCGGCCGCAACGGCGCCACGGTTCCGGAAGCAGCATTCGAAATGAAAGCCATGATGCAGAGAATCTAATGAGGCGCTAAGCCTCGCGCGCAACTCCATTTTCACCTCGGGGTGCTCCGCTGCCCGCTACCCGGCCGGGTCCGCCAAACGAAGGCTTGACCGGCCGTCCGGGCGGTGAAGCCTTGTTCCGGGCGCCCGCGGCTATAGTTTAGTGGTAAAACCTCTGCCTTCCAAGCAGGTGTCGACGGTTCGATTCCGTCTAGCCGCACCATTCCGCGTCTTCCGGAGACTGAATTTGTTCCTGTGATTTTTGCGTAAAAATCGTCCCGGCGGGCCCGGGAGCTCCCTGGAAAGATGGTTGCCCTCCGTGGCTCACCCCCGGTATTCCAACTGCGAACCAACCTCCAACTCAGCAAAAACAGTGAAATATGGTCTGAATATCCGTCCGGCTGGCGCGCTGGACTTCCTTTCCCTCGGCGCCCTCGTCCATCGTCTCGATCCAGGGATCATCCCCTTCCGCAAGGCGACTCATTGCGATATTCACGTCAGCGGCGGCGAATTCAACGTCGCGGCCAATCTCTCCGACTGCTTCCGGATGCGAACCGGCATCGCGACGGCGATGGTGGATTATCCAATCGGTGACCTGATTGCCGAACGCGTCCGGGCGATGGGCGTCACCCCCTTCTACAAGCATTTCAAGCACGACGGCGTCCATGGTCCGAACCTCGCGACCGTCTACAGCGACCGCGGCCAGGGCGTCCGCGCCCCCGTGGTCTTTTACAACCGCTGCAACGAGGCGGCCGCCCAGCTCAAGCCCGGGGACATCGACTGGCAGGGGATTTTCGCCCAGGGCGTGCGCTGGTTCCACAGCGGCGGGATCTTTGCCGCCCTGTCGCCGACCACCGCCGAGGTGATCGTCGAGGGCCTGCAGGCGGCCAAGGCGGCGGGCGCAACGACGTCGTTCGATCTCAACTACCGGGCGAAGTTGTGGAATATCGCGGGCGGTCACGAACGGGCCGTGGCCGTGCTCGACCGCATCGTCAAGAACGTCGACGTGATTGTCGGCAACGAGGAGGACCTGCAGCTCGGCCTGGGCATCCCGGGACCGGAGGTGGCCGCCAAGTCGAAACTCGATCCGAGCGCGTTTCTGGGCATGATGGCAAACGTGCGCCGGAAGCATCCGCAGGTGAAGATCGTGGCGACCACGCTGCGCGAAGTTCACGCGACCAACCGCCACAGCTGGGGTGCGGTGGCGTGGATTGACGGCCAGGCCTATGTTTCCCCGACGTGCGAACTGGATGTGCTGGACCGCGTCGGCGGCGGCGACGGTTACGCGGCCGGCTTCATCTACGGTTTGCTCACGGGGGCCTCGGAGCAGGAGGCGGTGAACCTGGGCTGGGCGCACGGCGCGCTGCTAACCACATTCCCGGGCGACACCACCATGGCCACCGTGGATCAAGTGAAGGCCTTCGCCAAGGGCGGCTCGGCTCGGATCCAGCGATAACCCCATGTTGTACTACGCCCGCGGTTCCGTCACCGACCGGCTCTCGCCGGACGACCTGCGCGCCGGCCTCCACCAGGCGCTCGCTTGCCTCGGCCCGCGCCGGCGCGTGCTGGTGGTTCCCCCGGACTTCACCCGCTTCCACTCGCAGGCCGGCCGCCTGACCCGGCTGGCGTACGACTACTTTGGCCCGGGCCTGACCGACGTGCTGCCCGCGCTCGGCACGCATTCCGCGATGACCCCGGACCAGATTGCGGAAATGTTTCCCGGCGTCCCGGCGCAATTGTTCCGGGTGCACAACTGGCGCACCGGCGTCACGACCATCGGCGAGGTGCCGGGGGAGTTTGTCCGGCAGGTTTCCGAGGGCGCGGTGGATTTTCCGTGGCCCGTGCAACTGGCCAATCTGATCTGGACCGGGCAGCACGATCTCATCCTGTCCATCGGGCAGGTGGTGCCGCACGAGGTCATCGGCATGGCGAACCACAACAAGAACATCTTCGTGGGCACTGGAGGCGCGGCCAGCATCAACCGGAGCCATTTCATCGGCGCGGCCTACGGTATGGAGCGCATGATGGGGCGGGCGGACACGCCGGTGCGCCGCATTCTGAATTATGCCGGCGACCGCTTTGCGAAGCACCTGCCGATCGTTTACGTGCACACGGTGATCGGGCGCGACCCGGACGGTTCGCTGCAGATCCGCGGACTCTACGTCGGCGACGACCCCGAGGTCTTCAACCAGGCCGCCGCACTCTCGCTGCAGGTCAACTTCGAACTGGTCGATGAACCGCTGAAGAAGGTCGTCGTCTATCTTGATCCGGCCGAGTTCAAGAGCACCTGGCTCGGCAACAAGGCGGTCTACCGCACCCGCATGGCCATGGCCGATGGCGGCGAGCTGATCGTCCTGGCCCCCGGCTTGAAGGAATTCGGCGAGGACGCGGAGATCGACCGGCTCATCCGCAAATACGGCTACCGCGGCACACCGGCCTCCCTGGCCGCCGTCAGGGCCAATGTCGAACTGCAAAACAACCTCAGCGCCGCGGCCCACCTGATCCACGGTTCCAGCGAAGGTCGCTTCGGGATCACCTATTGCCCGGGCCACCTCACCCGGCAGGAGATCGAAAGCGTCAATTTCCGCCACGCCGACCTCGCGACCATGCTGCAGCGTTATGATCCGGCAAAGCTGAAGGACGGCTGGAACACGCTGTCGGACGGCGAGCGGTTCTTTTACATCTCCAATCCGGCGCTCGGTCTCTGGGCTCATCGCGGGCGGTTTAATAAGTGACTATTCTCAACCGTTCACCATGAGCCTCCCGATCAAGCCCGCGGCCGGATGCCAATTCGACCAGTTCTCCCTCGGTGAAGTCATGCTCCGTCTCGATCCTGGCGAGGGCCGGGTGCGGACCAGCCGCCACTTCGCCGTCTGGGAAGGGGGTGGCGAATACAATACCTCCCGCGGCCTGCGCAAGTGCTTCGGCCTGCGCACCGCCGTCGGCACCGCCTTGGTCGATAACGAGGTCGGTCATCTGGTTGAGGACTTCATCATGCAGGGCGGCGTCGCCACNNAACTTCACCGAGCGCGGCTTCGGGATCCGCGGTGCCGTCGGCGTTTCCGACCGAGGCCACACCGCCGCCAGCCAGCTCCAGCCCGGCGATTTTGACTGGGACCATATCTTCGGCCGGCTCGGCGTCCGCTGGCTGCACACCGGCGGGATCTTCGCCGCTCTCTCCGAGACGACCGCCGCCCTCGCGATCGAAGCCGTCCAGGCCGCCCACCGCCATGGCGTCATCGTCAGCTACGATCTCAATTACCGCCCGTCGCTCTGGAAGAGCATCGGCGGACAGAAGAAGGCCCGGGAGGTCAACTGCGAGATCGCCCGGCATGTCGATGTCATGATCGGCAACGAGGAGGACTTCACCGCGTCACTCGGCTTCAAGGTCAAGGGCACCGACCAAAATATCTCGCGGATCGAGACCGATGCCTTCAAGGCAATGATCGAGACGGCGGTTAAGGAATACCCGAACTTCAAGGTCGCCGCGACGACGCTCCGGCGCGTGATCACGGCAACGAAGAACGACTGGAGCGCAATCCTGTGGCACGAGGGCAAGTTCTACGAGAGCCGGATGTACTCCGAACTCGAGATTCTCGATCGCGTCGGCGGCGGCGACAGTTTCGCTTCGGGTCTGCAGTTCGGGTTTCTCCAGTTCAACGATCCGCAGAAGGCCGTCGATTACGGGGCCGCCCACGGTGCCTTTGCCTCGACCACCCCCGGCGACACCTCGATGGCCACGCGCAAGGAGGTCGAGAAGCTGGTCGCCGGCGGCGGCGCCCGGGTGGTTCGCTAAGGAGAGCCCGGGACTTCGTCCTCCGCTCTCCTGGGCCAAGCGGCTCCGCCATTCCGTGGTGTCGGCGAAAGCAAGAGCCCTTCCGCCATGCAACGCATCATAGCACCTGCCCGGATAATCCTGCGCAACCGTGGGTTCATGGTGCTGCTGGGCTGCAACGTCTTGGTCGGCCTTGCCTTTGCCTTCGTTTCGCCATTCTTCTCGATGTTCGGAACGATCGAGGTCGGCATGAGCCCGTTCGCCTTCGGCGTTTTCATGACGGCGCTCTCGTTGAGCGCGATCGCGATCAGCACCTGGCTGGCCCGCTGGTCCGACACGCGGCTCTCCCGCCGCACCGTCCTGCTGCTGGGCGGCGTCTCCGGGGCGTTGAGCTACGTCGGGTACGCCTTCGTGCGGGACGTCGCCTGGTTGACCGTCATCGGCTGCGTGCTCGGAGGCATCTCCTCGATCACGTTCTCGCAACTCTTCGCCTACGCCCGCGACCTGCTCGCGCGCTCGGATGTTTCGCCACGCCAGGTTCCGCTCTACATGAACGTCTTTCGCCTGTTCTTCTCGGTCTCGTGGACGGCCGGGCCCGCGGTCGCCGCCTGGGTGATGCTCCATTACCAATATCGCGGGATGTTTCTCGTCGCCGCCCTCTGTTTCTTCTTTTTCACGGTCATCCTCCTCGGTTTTGTGCCACCGGTTCCGCCGTGGGCGACCGCCCGGGAGGCGGCCATCCAGATGCCGCTACGCGGCGTCCTCATCCGCGCCGACATCCTGGCCTATTTCGTCAGTTTCGCCCTCCTGTTTGCCGCGGGCACGATGGGGATCATGAACCTTCCCCTGCTGGTGTTGAATGTGCTGGGCGGCACCGGGCAACAAGTCGGAATCATCTACTGTGTCGCTCCGGCCTTCGAGATCCCGTTCATGCTCTATTTTGGGCTGCTCGCCACCAAGTCCGATCAGGCCCGGCTCATCTGGATCTCCGTGGTCCTTGCCATCGTCTACTACGCCCTGCTCGCGTTTGTCCGGGTGCCGTGGCAAATCTACCCGCTGCAGGTCCTGAGCGCGGCCATCACGGCCGTGGTGGGCGGTATCGCCATCACATTCTTCCAGAACTTCCTGCCGGAACAGCCGGGCACGGCCACCAACCTCTATTCGAGTGCGGGCCGGATCGGCTCGACCGTTGGGTATCTCGCGTTCGGTGCCTTCGCCTCCGCCTTCGGTCATCGCGCCGTTTTTTGGGCCTGCGCCGCGCTGTCCGTTCTCGCGCTCGTGGTTCTGTTGGCCGGCCGGGAACGTCGCCCGGACTGGGGCGCTGGAGTACGGTCTGAAGGCCCCGACCCGGAGTCAGCACCGCCCCGGCGCGGGCTCAGCGATACAGCTTGTGCTCGCTAATGTAGGCAGCGACGGCGGCGGGCACCAATCCGGTCAGCCGCCGTCCGCCCCGCACGCGTTCTCGGATTTCGGTGGAACTGATCGCGAGGGGCTGGCCGTCACACCGATGCAGCCGCAGGTGCGGGAGGCGCTCAGTTTCCTGCTGCGGATGACCTGGGCGGACCAGAACGATGAACTCCGCCAGCTCGGCGAGCGTCTCGATGTCCTTCCACTCAGGCAGCCGCGCCAGTTGGTCCTCGCCAACGATCCAGAAGAGCTCGTCGCCTGGGAAACGTTCCCGGAAATGTCGCAGGGTTTGGATCGTGTAGCTGAGCCCTCCTTGGCGCAGTTCGAATTCGGAGAGCTCGAATCGCGGTTGCCGCGCGAGGGCCAAGTGCAGCATCGCCAGCCGGTCTTCGGCCGGCGCCGACCAGTCGTCTGCTTTGCCGGGAACCCGCGCCGCCGGCACGAAGATCACCCTGTCCAGTCCGTATTGCTCCCGGGACGCGTGAGCCGCGCCGAGATGCCCGCTGTGGACCGGGTCGAACCGTCCGCCGAGAAATCCGATTCTCACGCAGCCGAGCGTTGGGTGCTCACAGGCGGGCCGCAAGCCGAACGGACGCGCAGCCCACTACCCGGCCAGAAAAACCGACGGACGCCGTAACCGCCGGCTGGACAGTCCGTCACGGTTGTTTGAGTATGCTCGCGTAGATTTCCATGCCTGCCATCCCCAACAAGCGAACCCCGAGCGCAGTTGAGACCGCGGTTTCCCTGGGTGTGCTGGCGGTGCTGGCCACCGTCTTGGCCTGGATGTTTCAGGCTCAGCGGCGGTTCAATCCCGCGGTGACGGTCGCCGCGGCCGCGGCGGAGTCTGCGGCCAAAGCGGCCGGCGCGCCGGTCGCATCCCCACCGGAGCTGTTCGCGTCATGGCCCGTCGGACTGGGCGCCATGAGCGTTGCCGAGTCTTTCACTCCCGCGACGCTCTCCGACAAAATCGACGGCAAGGCCGAGCTTTACCTCTCGGCGGGCTTTGTGGCCATGCGCTGCCAGCGGGTTGCCCTCGTCGCCAACCCCGCGGCCTGGATGGAGGCCTTCGTTTTTGACATGGGCACACCGGCCAGCGCTTTCTCGGTGCACAGCTCCCAGAAGCGCCCCGGAGCGACGGAGGTGGAGCTCGGCGACTATGCCTATCGCGCGGGGAACGTTCTCTGCGTGGTCCACGGCCGGTACTACGTCGAAATCGTCGCCGCCGATGACCGGGTCCCGACCATGGAAGCTGCCACCGGGCTCGCGCGCGTCTTCGTCGCCACGACCGCGGTTGAACAACACGCCGATGTCAGCCGCGACCAGGCACTCTTTCCGCCGGAGGGCCAGCTCGCGGGCAGCGTCACCCTCCTAAGCACCGATGTCTTCGGCTGCGAACAATTGACGGATGTGTTTGTCGCCCGTTACCGGGAGGGCGACGGCGAGGTAACCTTGTTTGTCGCCTGCCGTGCCTCGCCCGCGGAAGCCGGCCGACAGGCGGCGGCTCTGCGGAGCTTTTTTGTCAAGGATTGCGGCGGCCGGGAGCTGTCGCCGCCCGCGGCACCGGCCGGCGCGGCAATCATCGACTCCGGCGGCACGTTTGATGGCGTGTTCGCCTCCGGACCGATCCTCGCCGGCGTGCACCAGGCGCCCAGCGGCGAAGCAGCCGAGCGATGGCTGGTCCGCCTTCAGGCGAAACTGCCGCCCGCCCAACCATGAACCCCGCCGATTCCCAGCCGCCGCCACCATCGGCTGTCCCGCCGCCCTCGCGGCGCGAGTTCCTCCGGCGCACCCTCGAGGCGGGCGTCGCTTTGGCGGCCACCGGCAGCCTTGGCGCGTGGCTGTGGAACCGGCATCCGCCGGGCGATTTCAACCGCGCAGCGTCCGCGGCGCTGCTGCCGGATTTCTCCGTCCGGGACGGCGGCCGGAGCATGAGTATCATCACCGGGCAGAACCGCCCGGCCATGCTGCGCCGCGGCCTTGAGGCCATGGGCGGCATCGAGCGGTTCGTCCGGCGCGGCGACCGGGTGATGCTCAAGGTCAATGCCGCGTTTGCCACCCCGGCGATCCTCGGGGCGACCTCGAATCCTGAACTGGTGGCCGAGCTGGCGCACCTCTGCCTGGCCGCCGGCGCCGCCGCCGTGCTGGTGACCGACAACCCGATCAACGACCCGGAGAGCTGCTTCAACCTTTGCGGCCTAGCCCCGGCGGTCCGCGCCGCCGGCGCGGAGCTGATCGTGCCGCGCGCCTCCGATTTCGTGTCGGGCACGCTGCCCGGCGGGCAGCTGATCCGTAACTGGCCGGTGCTGACCGGACCCTTCCACGGAGTCACGAAGCTGATCGGCATCGCGCCCGTCAAACACCACAACCGGGCCGGCGCATCAATGACAATGAAGAACTGGTACGGCCTTCTCGGCGGCCGGCGCAACCAGTTCCATCAGGACATCAACGGCATCATCGTGGAGCTGGCGATGATGGTTAGGCCGACCTTTGTGGTGCTGGACGGCACCACTAGCATGATGACCAACGGACCCACCGGCGGGTCGCTGGCTGATCTCAAGGCGACCAACACGCTGGTGGTGAGCACCGACCCGGTTGCCGCCGACGCCCTTGGCGCGACGCTGCTCGACCGGACCTGGCGCGACTTGCCTTACCTCGGCCGCGCGGCCGAATGCGCGCTCGGCACGGCCGACTTCGAATCGTTGCGCCCCGAGCGGGCCGCCGTCTGACGCCATGAAAATCACGACCGCCAGGCGCCTCGCACAGGTTTTCTTCTTCGCCCTGTTTGTCTGGCTCGGTCTGGCGGCGGCGGTCGGCACGTCGTGGGGGCAGTGGCGCGGCTGGCCGATCGCATGGTTTCTCCAACTTGATCCGCTCGTGGCCGTCGGCACCGTACTGACTACCCATTCGCTGCATCCCGGCCTGGTCTGGGGGCTGGGGATGATCGCCGTCACCATCTTGTTCGGCCGGGTTTTCTGCGGTTTCATCTGCCCGTTTGGCGCCCTGCATCAGTTCGTCGGCTGGTTGGTCCGGCGCGCCGGCCGCTTCAAAGACCGTATTGCGGCCAATGCCTACCGCCCCGCCCAGGTCGTCAAATATTACCTCCTCATCGCCCTGCTCGCCGCCGCCGCTGGCAACCTGCTGCTCCATCTGGTGCACGCCAGCCGCGCCGCGCCAGTGCTCGCCTTGGCGGCGACGGCCGCCGTGGTGTTGGCGCTTCTGGGGCTGACCCTGTGCCGGATCGGCGCCGGCTCGCGCCGCCGGCTGGTCGTCGGCGCGGCCCTGCTTGCGGTCTGGGCCGGGCTGGCGGCAGCGATCGCGCCGGGACTGCCGATCATCGCGACGCTGCAGACCGGCTTGCTCGATCCGATTCCGTTGCTCCACCGGTCCTTCAACCTCGCCCTGCTCCCGGTGGCCACGCAGGGTTTTGAACCGTGGCTGCCAGCCGGCCGGGTCTATGCCGGCGCCGGCCTGATCGGCGCCGTGTTCCTCTCCGCCCTGCTGCTCAATCTCGCCGTCCCCCGCTTTTTCTGCCGCTTCGTCTGCCCGACCGGCGCGCTGCTCGGCGTGCTCGGCCGCGGCACGCTCTGGACCATCGGCCAGACCGGTGCGAAGTGCACCGAGTGCGCGCTCTGCGACGTCGATTGCGAGGGCGCCTGCACGCCGATGGGGCCGATCCGCGTCAGCGAGTGCCTGATGTGCATGAACTGCCTTGACAACTGCCCCACCG
This sequence comes from Opitutia bacterium, assembly GCA_003153035.1. Taxonomy (GTDB): domain Bacteria; phylum Verrucomicrobiota; class Verrucomicrobiia; order Opitutales; family Opitutaceae; genus Fen-1467. Next base: position 26,530 of record PMBT01000110.1, on the reverse strand, counting down.
TCATGCCGCTCGCCTACCGTCCGCGCCCCTCACCGGGTGGGGAAGTGACGGGGCATGGCATCACCCGCCGAGGTTTTGTCGCCGCCGCGGCCGCCGGGCTGGCCGTCGCGCCACTGGCGCGGGTGGGCGCCCTGACTGGCACCGCCTGGTCTCCAGGTCTCATTCGGCCGCCTGGCGCCGTTGCGGAAGAGGAGTTCCTCACCCGTTGCCTGAAATGCGACGCTTGTATCCGCGTCTGCCCGACAAACGTCCTCCAGCCCGCCGGTTTGGCCCATGGCTGGGAGGCGCTGTGGACCCCGGTGCTCGACAACCGCATTGGCACGAGCGGCTGCCAGCTCCACTGCATCGCCTGCGGCCACGCATGCCCGACGGGAGCCATCCGGCCCCTCACGCTCGCGGAAAGACACGGCACCGGCGACTTCGAGCCGAATGGCCCGGTGCGCATTGGCCTGGCCTTCGTCGATCGGGGCCGCTGTCTGCCTTGGGCCATGCAGCGACCCTGCATCGTGTGCGAAGAGAACTGCCCGGTCACCCCCAAGGCAATCTACGTCAGCGAGGTCTACGAGACCGTGCGGGACGGCACGCGGACCATCACCGCAGCCACCGGCGCGACGTTGCGGATCGATGGCCCGGCGCTGGCACCCGGACACGTTGCCACCGGCGACTACATCTGCCGGCTCGGCGGCGAGACCGCCGGCCGCCGGATCATCGCCAACACTGCCGACAGCCTCACCGTCGACGCCGCCCACGCCTGGCAGGAACCGCCCGCTGAGGGCGCGGTCCTCGATGTGCAGGTGCGGCTGCAGCGGCCGGTGGTCGATCCCGCGCGTTGCATCGGTTGTGGCGTCTGCGAGCATGAGTGTCCGGTGAACGGCCTGCGTGCCATCCGCATCACCGCCGACAACGAGACGCGCAGCGCCAGCCATTCCGTGCTTTTGAAGACCAATGCTTGAGCCAAACCGCACCCCCAGAAACAAAATGAATCCCGACGATCCCAACGTCTCCCGTAGACGCTTCCTCCAGACCTCCGGCGCCCTCGGTTTCGGCGCCTTGCTGCTGCCTTCGCGGATTCTGGCCGCCATGCCGGATACCACGCCGATGGCCCGGAAGAAATTCGGACGCACCGGCGCGGAGGTGTCCGCCCTCGGCCTCGGCTGCATGTTCGACATCATCAACAATCAGGTCATCCTCCGCACCGCGTTCGACCACGGCGTCACCTATTGGGACACCGCCGCCAGCTACAGCCGCGGCGGCAGTGAGACGGGCATCAGCATGTTCCTCGAGAAGAACCCCTCGGCGCGCAAGGACCTCTTCATCGTCACCAAGGGCCGCTTCAACGAGCTGGAGACCACGCTCGCCGAATCCCTCGGCCGGCTCAAGACGGACTACGTCGACCTTTTCTTCCTGCATGGCATCGACCGGATCAGCCAGGTCGACAGCCCCGCGATCAAGGCATGGGCGGAAAAGGCCAAGCGCGATGGCAAGATCCGGTTCTTCGGCTTCAGCACCCACTCCAACATGCCGCAGTGTCTTCAAGGGGCCGCGAAACTCGGTTGGATCGACGGCATCATGCTGACCTACAATTACCGTGAAATGCACAAGCCCGAGATGCAGGCCGCGCTCGATGCCTGCACCGTGGCCGGCATCGGCCTCACCGCCATGAAAACGATGGCCAGCCGCAGCGGCGCCGAAACCCCCGAACAGGCGGCGTTGCTCGCGCCGCTCACCGACAAGGGCTTCACCCCAGGCCAGGCCAAGCTCAAGGTCGTGCTCGCCAACCCGCAGATCGCCTGCACCTGCGTGCAGATGCCGAATATGCGGGTCTGCCGCGAGAACATCGCCGCCGCCTTCAACCGTACCCAGCTCGACGTGGCCGACCTGAAGGTGCTGCAAAATCACGCCGCAGCCACCTGCGCGGGTTATTGTTCGGGTTGCAGCCACCTTTGCGAACCGGCTCTCGCCGGCGCCGTGCCTATCCGCGACGTGATGCGCCACCTGATGTACCACCATGGCTACCCCGAAGTGGACGCCCGCGCGCTCTTCGCCGAGCTGCCGGCCGATCTCCGGGCGCGGTTGCCCGAACTCGACTATACCGCGGCGGAGCGCGTCTGCCCGAATCGTCTGCCCATCGGCCGGTTGATGCGCGAAGCCTCGCAGATCTTGGCGTGACGGAGCGGTGGGGCTTTGGACCGATATCCAGCTTCTCACGAGTCTGGCTACGGGAGATCAAATGACCGGGACCGAAAGATCCGCGGGCTCGCCCGCCTTCAAGCCACCCGCCAAGGCCACTGCACACAACCGTCGACGTCGCGAATCAGCGCGAAATCCACCTTCCCTTTGAGCACAAACGGCAGCACTTCCACCTTTGGCGGCAGCAGCGCGCGCGCCGCGTGCCAGCTCTCGCCCGACACGTAGACGTCATCCACCAGCAAGACGCGCTTCCAAATGCCGAGGTCGGGCACGGCGGAAAGCAGCTTGGGAGCGGCAAACCGCGGTTCGTGGGCGTCGTCCCGGTAGTTTAGCGCGATGAGCTTCAGTTCCAGCCCGAGCCGCTGCGCCACCAGCGCCGCCGGCACCACGCCCCCCTGCGCAATCCCCACGACGCCATCGATCCCGCTGGGAAATTTCCAGCGCGCCAGGCGTTCAATGATCTCTCTAAATGACAGCGAGGTCATGGCGGGCCTGGTGGGCGACGACCGGGGGCGGCAGCTGCGGCGAAGCCGCCGCAGCCCTGCCTACCGTGGCTGTCCGGAAAACTGGCATAGACGAGGCAATCATGACCATCAGCATAATGAAAGGATCAGAATCACGACCGCAACCAACGCATGCCAATCCAGCCGAGAGGTCAATTCCTGCCGTGTTTTGGGCAAATCATGCGGTGTTGCGGATGGCCGCCGGGTGTAGCCTCGGGGGGACGGCCGCCGCACTGCGTGCCGCGCATTGTATTTCCCGGGTTTCCCGTTCCGCCCACCATCCTCCATCCATTCCGTGCCATGAAAAATCGTCGTGAGTTCATCAAGACCGGGTTCGCGCTCGGAGCCGCCTTTTCGCTCGCGGATCTGGGCGGGCTTTTTGCCGCCGAGGTCCCCGCCATCGACGGCACCAGTCCGGTCCCCGCGCCCGGCGCAGGCAAATCCGTGCTCATCGCCGTGCGCGACGGGGATCGCGTCGCGATGCTCGACCAGGCGCTGGCTGCTCTTGGTGGCATCGGGGCCTGGGTGAAGGCGGGCCAGACGGTCCTCATCAAGCCCAACATCGGGTGGGATGCGCCACCCGAGCGCGGCGCCAACACCCATCCCGCCCTCATCGGTTATCTGGCCAAACTCTGCTTCGGTGCCGGCGCGAAATCGGTCAGCGTCTTCGACAAGACCTGCGACCAGTGGCAGCGCACCTATGCCAACAGCGGCATCGAAAAGGCGGCGAAGGAAGCCGGCGCCACGGTCATCACCGGCGATGACCGGAGCTTCTACCGCGAGGTGGCCATTCCCGGCGGTGTGCGGCTGAAGACGGCGCGGGTGCATTCGCTCGTGCTCGACAGCGACGTGTTCTTCAACGTCCCGGTGCTCAAGCACCACAGTGGCGCGCTCATGACCGCCTGCATGAAGAACCTCATGGGCGTGGTCTGGGACCGCGGCTTCTACCACCGCAATGACCTTCACCAGGCCATTGCGGATTTCCTCACCCTCCGGCCGCCGACCCTCAACATCCTCGACGCCTATCACCCGATGGTGCGCAACGGCCCGCGCGGCACGTCGGTGGAGGATCTCGTGGAAATGCGCACCCTGCTCGCTTCGACGGACATCGTGGCGATTGACGCCGCGGCCGCAAGAATGCTCGGCCACAAGCCAGCCGACGTGCGGCACGTGAAGCTCGCGGCTGGCATGAACCTCGGCACGATGAATCTCGAGAACGTCGACATCCGCCGTTTCAAACTCGCGTGACGCCGTGCCCCGCTCCCGCCTGAAATTGCTCCGCGTGGCGGCAGCGCTGGTGGTTTTTGCCGGACTCACCGCGGCGCTGGCGGATTTTCGCAATCTGGTGCCTGCCGCGGTGGGCCGCTGGTTGGCGGGCGTGCAGCTGGTGCCTTCGTTGGTCGCCCTGGTCACGGGCGCGGCCCTTTCGCTCGCCGGCGTCATTATCATCGTCGCGACGCTCGCGGTGGGCCGCGTCTATTGTTCGGCGATCTGTCCGCTTGGGATTCTGCAGGACGTCATTGCGCGCCTTGCCGCGTGGACGCATCGGGGAAAAAGGAAGTTCCTGCCCTATGCGCGGCCGAAAACCTGGCTGCGGCAGGGGTTTCTCTGGGGCACGGTGGCCGGGGTGGTCGTCGGCTGGAGCGGTCTCACGCTGGCCCTGCTCGATCCGTACAGCAATTTCGGGCGGATCACCGCTGGGCTGTTTCGTCCGCTGGTCACGCTGGCGAACAATGCGATCGTTGGTTTGGCGAACGCCGCCGGTCTCAACAGTCTCTACCGGGTTGAACCGCATTGGGCGGGGGTGGGTGCGCTCACCATTCCGGCGTTGATGTTCGTGCTGACCGCCGCGCTTGCCGCCTGGCGCGGCCGGCTCTACTGCAACACCGTCTGCCCGGTGGGCACCCTGCTTGGATGGTTCGCACAGCGGGCCGCCTTCCGCCTGGAGATCGACCGGGGGGCCTGTCACAAGTGTGTGGCGTGCCTGAATGTCTGCAAAGGCCAGTGCATCAACCTCCGCACCGGCACGATCGATTTTTCCCGCTGCGTCGCCTGTTTCAATTGCATCGGCGCGTGTGAACACGGGGGCATCAGCTATCGCCTGGCCTGGCGGCGGAAGACCAGTCCGGCGGCTCCGGCCACGGCGCCGACGGCATGCCTCACGCCGCCCGATCCGCAACGCCGCGCGTTCCTGACCGGCACGGCAACGGCTCTCGCGGTCTCCCTTGGCGCCGGCCTGCGGCTGTCGGCGCAGGATCCGGCCGGACCGGAACCGCTCCGGCCTAGAGAGAATGGCGGCCGGGTGGACCCCGATGACCACACCAAGGCGATCTGCCCGCCGGGCGCGGCCAGTATCGACCGTTTCCTCGATCGCTGCACGGCCTGCCAGCTCTGTTTGAGCGCCTGCCCCACCCAGGTTCTCAAGCCCGCCTTTCTCGAGTACGGTCTTTCCGGCCTGATGAAGCCGCGCCTGGAATACTCCGCGGCCTTCTGCAACTTCGAGTGCCGGCGCTGCGGCGAGGTCTGCCCCGATGGCGCGATCAGCCTGCTCGCCCTCGCCGACAAGCAGCTCACGCAGATTGGCGAGGCTCATTTTGACCAGAAGAAATGCATTGTCGTGGTGAAGGGGACCGACTGCGCCGCCTGCTCCGAGCACTGCCCCACCAAGGCCGTCCACACCATCCCCTACGGCGACAACCTCCGCCTGCCCGAGGTTACCCGCGACCTGTGCATCGGGTGCGGCGCCTGCGAGTACGCCTGCCCCGTCCTGCCGGAAAAGGCCATCGTCGTCGCCGGTCACCGCCGGCATGGGCGGGCCCGGAAGCCGGTTGAGACCAAGGCGGCTGCACCGACTCCCGCCGGCGATTTCCCCTTCTGATTCCGCCCGGCCGGAGCCGCCCTCATCTTTGCGTCCCTTGAAGAACAGATGGTCATTGCGAGGAGCGTAATGACGAGACAATCCAGCCAGCTGGATCGCGACGAGTTCATCCTGCCTCGGCAGCCGCGGCGCGCTTCGCGCACCTCGCGATGACCAATGTGTCGACCATCGGAAACGTTAATGTTGGCCGCCGCGCACTTCTGGCGCGACTCGGCGGACCGGATCCATCAATCTCGCGGGGTATGTTTTATCAACCCGCCGCCTCCCGCTACGATAATCCCGCGCTTTACCGCCGCTGCGGTCGCAGCGGTCTCAAGCTCCCGCTGCTTTCGCTCGGTCTCTGGCATAATTTTGGCTCCGCCGATGATTTCGCCAACAGCCGCGCGCTGGTTTTGCGCTCGTTCGACCTGGGCATCACGCATTTCGATCTCGCCAACAACTACGGGCCCCCGCCCGGTTCGGCCGAGGAGACCTTTGGTCGCGTCTTGCGCGAGGATCTCTCGGCCCATCGCGACGAGCTCATTGTTTCCACCAAAGCCGGCTACGATATGTGGCCCGGCCCCTACGGCGAATGGGGATCGCGGAAATACCTGACCGCCAGCCTCGACCAGAGCCTGCGCCGCCTGGGACTCGACTACGTTGACATCTTCTACAGCCACCGCCCGGATCCCGCCACCCCGCTGGACGAGACCTGCGGCGCGCTGGCGCAGGCGGTGCGCTCCGGCAAGGCGCTTTACGCGGGCCTGTCCAACTACAACCCGGAACAGACCGCCCGGGCGGCGCAGCTCCTGCGCGAGCTGGGCACGCCCTGCCTCATCCACCAGCCACGCTACAGCATGCTGGACCGCGGTCCGGAGCCGGCCTTGTTCGACGTCCTGGTTCGGGAAGGCATCGGGGGCATCGTGTTCTCCCCCCTGGCCAAGGGCTTGTTGACCAACCGCTATTTCGCCGGCATTCCCGGGGACGCCCGGGCCGCCCGGGACCCGCGTTTTCTCCGGCCGGAGCACATCACCGACGCGGTGCTGGCGAAAACCCGCCAGCTCGACGCGCTGGCGGGAAGGCGCGGCCAGTCGCTCGCGCAAATGGCGCTGGCCTGGGTGCTGCGCCAGCCGGCGATCACCTCCGCACTCATCGGCGTGAGCAAGGTCAGCCAGCTGGAGGACAACCTGGGGGCGCTGCGCAATCTCGCCTTCTCCACGGAGGAACTTGCCCAGATCGAACGCATCCTCGCCGCTTGAACCAGGATCTTATGTCAACTAATAGTTGACAAGTTGCCACGGTGAACCTGCTCCTTTTCACTCCGGCCGAGCTGGAGCGCCCGTTGCCTCGCGGCGACCGGCGGGCCGTCCATCTGCTGCGCGTGCTCCGCCGGCGCGCGGGCGACACCTTTGATGCCGGGCTGGTCAACGGGCCGCGCGGCAAGGGGACCCTGGCCGCGATCGGCCCGGAGGCGCTCACCCTCTCCTTTGCGTGGGGCGCCGAACCGCCGCCGCTGGATCCGCTTGTCCTGATCATCGGCCTGCCGCGACCCCAGACGGCCCGCGACATTCTGCGCGATGCCACGTCGCTGGGCGTCGCCGCGATGCATTTTGTCGCGACCGACAAAAGCGAACCCAGCTACGCGCGGAGCCTGCTCTGGGCATCCAACGAATGGCGCCGGCATCTGCTCGCCGGCGCCGAACAGGCTTTCGACACCCGGCTGCCTGAGGTCACCCACGGTTGCCCGCTCATGGAGGTGATTGGCCGCCTTTCCGGCGGGGGTGCCCGCGTTGCGCTGGACAATTACGAGGCCTCCATCCCACTGAGTCAGCACACGGGGGCGGCGGACCACCCGGCGAATTCCGGTTGTTCTTCAGTCGTGGTGCTTGCCGTCGGACCTGAGCGGGGATGGTCGGCGGCAGAACGCGGCCTGCTGCGCGGTGCCGGTTTTGTCCTGGCCGACCTCGGCTCGCGCGTGCTGCGCACCGAGACCGCGGTGACGGCGGCCGTGGCGCTCCTCAAGGCGAAACGCCGGCTGATGTAGCTGGCCCGCCAAGGCGGCACTGCGCGATGCTTCGGTTGTGCGGGGCTCAGCGCCGGTGAAACACGGCCACCGTCGGCTGATGCGTGCCTTTGCCCAATCGTTTCAGTTCCGCCCAACCCTCCGGCGCAAGGCTTAGCCCGCCCGGCAACTCAAGGAGAACCAGCGCATCCGGCTTCGCCGCGAGCGCCACGGCCAGGTGCGCAAAGAGGACGCGTGCGGCCTGCGGGATGATCTCGTACGGCGGATCGATGAACACGAGGTCGGCCGCCTCGACTCCGGCAGGCGGGATCCAGGTGAGTGCATCGGCGGTGACTACCTGCGCGTCCGTGGGCTTACCTCCACCGCTTTGGCTGACAGCCTCGAGGTTCTGCTTCACACATGCAATCGCCCGGGCATTGCGTTCGACAAAGATTCCGCCCGCCGCTCCGCGGCTTAATGCTTCCAGCCCGTAAGCGCCACTGCCGGCGAAAAGATCCCAAAACCGGGCTCCGACGACACGTGCACCGAGGCTGGAGAACACCGCCTGTCGCATGCCATCGGTCGCCGGCCGGACGGCCTCGCCCTTTGGCACCGCCAGCGGGATGCCACGCGCCGCCCCGCCACTTATGCGCATGGCGTCCTCCGCGATTGCCCGGACACAATTCTCCGGCGCAGCTTTCCGACCGGTTTCCGGTCAACGTCATTCCTGCTTTCACCATCCACACTTGGAGGAACTTCGCCCCGATTCGCCGGTAATAACATAGAAATTGCACGAAACGGACTGGTGAGTAACCTTACAATCCTAAATCAGTTGGCTCAGACCGTTGCCAACAGCTCTACTCGATCCGTTGACCTGGTCGTGTCCGCAATCACTCAGAACATTGTTCATGCGCGTTTTCCGGCTAATCGCATTCCTCAGCCTGGCGGAATTCTACTGCCTCCCCGCCGGCGCGGAGGAACGCAACTTCTGGCCGGTCAAGGTCGAGCAGACTACGATCGACCGGCCCGAGACTGTGGTGGCATGGCAGGGGGGCGGGCCGCTGTTTTTTGGCCATCGACTGGCCGACGGTAGCAGCAACGGTGGATTCCGGCCAGTTCTTATCTGGCAGAAAGACTCCTCCGGCGACCTCACCGAGAGCGATTTCCTCTATCCGATCTTCACCCATCGTTCCGGCAAAAATGGCAGCCGGTGGAGTCTGCTCAACCTCATCAACGTCGAGCGACCGAATAAGCCGGGTGCCCCGGGCGACCGCACCTTCGACGTGTGGCCGCTCTATTTCTCCCGCGACACCGGCGATCCCGCCACTTCCTATCACGCCTTCTTCCCGATCCACGGCACGATCCTCAACCGCCTCGGCTACGACCGGATCTCCTGGACGCTCTTCCCCCTCTATAGTCGGTTCGAGCACAACGGAGCCGTCACCACCGCCGTGCCCTGGCCCATCATCAAGATCCTCCACGGCGATGGAAATCACGGCTTCACGCTGTGGCCACTTTTCGGGTGGCGCGCCAAGTCGGGGGTCTACCGGGAACGTTTCTTCCTTTGGCCGCTGATCTATAAGAATGAGGCGGACCTCGGGCAGCCCAAGCCCGGCGTGCAGCTTGGCGTGCTGCCCTTCTATGCCCGCGACGAGACGGCCGATTCCAAGAGTGAAACTTACGTGTGGCCGTTTTTCGGCTATCTGCACCGGACAGCGCCGGACCGCTACGATGAGACCCGCTGGTTCTGGCCGCTCTTCGTGCAGGGCCACGGTGAGAATAACCACCGCGTGAACCGCTGGGCGCCATTCTACACCCATTCGCTCAGCAAGGGCTATGACAAGCGCTGGGTGCTCTGGCCAGTGTTTCGCCAGGAGAAATGGGAAGACCAGGGAATCGCGCAGACCAAGACGCAGTTCGTTTTCTTCCTCTACTGGTCCCTTCGGGAGCACAGCGCCGCGCATCCGTCACTCCCCTCCGCCCAGAAAACGCACGTCTGGCCGCTGCTCAGCTATTGGGACAACGGCGCGGGGCACCGCCAGCTCCAGATATTGAGTCCGTTGGAGGTTTTCTTTCAGGACAGCGAGCCCATGCGTCTCGCCTACTCGCCGCTTTTCGCCCTCTATCGGTACGAACGGTTCGCTCCGGGAGATACGCGCGGCTCGTTCCTCTGGGACGCCATCACCTGGCGGCGTTCGCCGGCCCGGCGTGAGTTTCACCTTGGTCCAATCCTGAGCGTCGAGACCAGCCCCGTTCGCCGGCGCATCGCGCTCGGCTGCGGCCTGATCGGCCTGAAACGCAGCCCGGAGAAAGACCATTGGAGGCTGTTCCTGTTCGATTTTTCATCCAAACCGGATTATAGGGCTCCACCGGCCACCTCGCCATGAAACAACTCTACGGCATTCTTGAAAACATTGGCAGCACCCTGGTGATGGGCGCTCGGGCCATCCGATACATCAACACGCTGCCGCGCCAGTTCCCGCGCTTCGTCGAGCAGTGCTACCTGATCGGGTACACCACCATGCCGATCGTCACCATTCTCTGCTTCTTCATCGGCAGCGTGCTCGCGCTGGAAACCGGCTACAGCATGTCGGAGACATTTGGCGCGAAGCAGTTCATTGGCACGCTGGTCGGCCTTACCATGGTGCGTGAACTCGCCCCCGTGATGGTGGCGATCCTCGTGACGGGCCGCGTCGGCTCCGCCATCACCGCGGAGCTGGCTTCGATGAAAGTGTACCAGGAGGTTGACGCTCTCGTCACGATGAACATCCCGCCGGAGCGCATGCTGGTGATGCCGCGGATGGCCGCGGTGGCGGTTATGATGCCGGTGCTCACGATTATCGGCGACCTCTGCGGCTGGTATGGCGGCGCGCTGGTCTGCAAGTATACCGCCGCCATCTCCGTCGAGCCGGAAGCCTATTTCGCCGCCCTCAAGCGCTACATGCAGATGTCGGATGTCTGGCACGGCCTGGCCAAGGCGGAGGTATTCGGCTCCGCCGTCGTGCTCGTCTGCTGCAGCATCGGACTCAACACCCGCGGCGGCCCGCGCGAAATTGGCTCTGCGGTCACCAAGGCCGTGGTGGTCTCCCTTATCCTCATTCTGGTGCTCGATTACTTCGTCACCAAAATCCTTATTTAACCCGCCATGGCCGACTCCTCCGCCACGCCCGCCTCCGGTAAGACCTTCGGGGTCACGATCGAAAAGCTCAGCAAGAGTTTCGACGGTGTGCCCGTGCTTAAGAATGTCAGTCTGGAAGTGAAACCGGGTGAGATTTTTGTCATCATGGGCCCCAGTGGCTCGGGCAAGAGCGTTCTGCTGAAGCACATCGCCGGTCTCGAGCAGCCCACGAGCGGCCGCGTCTTCATTGGCGAGTTCGACGCCTCCGATCCCGCGACCCGCGACAAGGTGCATCTCGCGCTGGTCTTCCAAGCTGGTGCGTTGTTTAATTCCATGACGGTCTATGACAACCTTGCGCTCTACCCGCGCGAGCACCGGCTCTGCAGTGAAGCCGGCATCCGGGAGCGCGTCATGCATGCGCTGCAGATCCTATCCCTGGAAAAGTCCGCCGGGCAGTACCCCGGTGAACTGTCCGGCGGGATGAAGAAGCGGGTGGCCATTGCCCGCGCCCTTGTCATGGAACCCCAGTTGTTGCTCTACGACGAACCGACGTCCGAGCTTGACCCGGTGATGTCGGCCACGATCACGGAGATCATCGCCACGTTGCGCGAGCAGACCGCTGTCACCACGATCGTGGTTTCGCACGACCGCGATCTGGCTATCGCGATTGCCGATCACATGGCGATCCTCATGGACGGCCGGATTCGGGCCGTCGGCACCGCCGCCGACTTCAAATCACCGGCCGATCCCGCCATCGCCAACTTCCTTAGTCCCACCATCGACCTTAAGAATCCCCGTTTCAAACAACTGGAGAACGACTATGAATAACCGCATGCAGAACATCCGCGTCGGCCTTTTCTTCCTGCTGGGCCTTGCCCTCCTTTGGGTGACCTTCGAGTCGCTCAGCGGCAGCGGCCGGCTTTTCAAGTCGAAGGGCTATACGCTCACGGCCCGCTTCGACAACCTGAAGGGGCTCTCCAAGGGCGATGACGTTCTGATCGCCGGCGTGAGAGTCGGGACGGTCACCCTGACCCGCCTCACCGGCCGCCAGGCGGAGGCCGTGCTCAGGATTGATCCCGACGTCAGGATTGCAAGCGACGCCTTTGCGATGGTGGCCCAGTCTAGCCTGCTCGGCACCAATCACCTCGAGGTCACCGTCGGGTCCTCCAACGGTCCCCAGCTTGAACCCGGCGCGGCGATTCAGACTAGGAACACGGTCGATATGAATGAGGTCATTGCCAAACTTGGCTCCCTCGGCGACCGCCTGGAGCAGGTCGCCACCGAGATCGGCAAAAGTCTCGGCGCCGGCGGCCAAAGCGGCAGTCTCTTCACCAGGATCGACAAGCTCGTCACCGACAACGGCCCGAAGCTCACGGCAACGGTCGCCAATCTGCAGGAGATCACCGCCAAGATCAGCCGAGGCGACGGAACGATCGGCCGCCTGCTGAACGACTCCAAAATGCACGATGAGCTGCTCGCCTCAGTCAGCGAAATCAAGGGCGCCGCCACCGACGCGCGCGCGTTCGTGGCCAATGCCCAGGGGATCTTTGACCAGGTGAAGGCCGGCAAGGGCGCCCTCGGCACGCTGGTCTACGACGAGCAGGCGGGCAATGAGATCAAGCTTGCCGTGAAGAACCTTAAGGAAGTTTCCGACAAGCTCAACAACGGCCAGGGAACCTTGGGCAAGCTGATCAGCGACGATTCTCTTCTGCGCGAAACGCAAACCACCATGCGCAAACTGGACCGCGCCGTCGATGGTCTGAGCGACCAGGGCCCGATCACTGCCTTGGGCACCGCCGCCAAGTCGTTGTTCTGAACCGACCGCCGGTTCTACGGGCCGGCCGCCGCGTTTCGATCCAACGGATTTGCCTCGGTGATCCAACCTGCCTTGCATGGCGACCCATGGCCCTGCTTCGTTTTGATCCCATGACCCCGGACGACTGGCCGGCGGTGCGGCGTATTTATCAGGAAGGCATCGAAACTGGTCAAGCGACCTTCGAGAGTGCGCCGCCCGCCACCTGGGATGACTTCATCAAGAGCAAACTGCCGGCGTACGGTCTCGTCGCACGCAACGGCACCGGTCAGGCCATCGGCTGGGCGGTGCTCTCGACGGTCTCGGCGCGGCCAGTCTACAACGGGGTGGCCGAGGTCAGTGTCTATGTGGCCGCGGCCCATCGCGGCCTCGGCGTGGGCGACGCGTTGCTCCGTGAGCTGATCCGCACGGCCGACGCCGGCGGCATTTGGACGCTGCAATCGTCGACCTTTCCGGAAAACGAGGCCAGCATCGCCCTGCAAGCGAAGCATGGCTTTCGGGTCGTTGGCACCCGCGAGCGCATCGGCCGCATGAACCATGGGGCGCTCGCCGGCCGCTGGCGCGACACCGTGCTGCTTGAACGGCGGAGCCCGGTGGCCGGCACGGAGTGATTCGGCCCAGCCTCCGCTCCACCGGCCCAGGTCGTCAGATTTTTCCCGTCGCGAGGCCGAAGTAGCGGGCGGCGTTCCGGTAGCAGATGTTCTCCACGAGTTCGCCCACGGCCTTGCCGTCGGCCGGGATCAACCCGGCCTCGATGTCGGCGCCCAGCATTGCGCAAAGCAGGCGGCGGAAATACTCGTGGCGCACATAGCTGAGGAAACTGCGGGAGTCGGTCAGCATGCCCACAAAGCGGCCGAGCAGGCCGAGGTTGGACAGCGTATTGATCTGCCATTCCATGCCCTCGCGCTGGTCGAGGAACCACCAGCCGCTGCCAAACTGGATCTTGCCGGGGACGGTGCCGTCCTGGAAGTTGCCGATCATCGAGCCGAAGACATAGTTGTCGGCGGGGTTGACATTGTAGATGACGATCTTCGGCAGCTTGTTCTCGACATCGAGCCGGTCGAGGTACCGCGAGAGCGAGCGGGCCTGGGGAAAATCCCCGATGGAGTCGACGCCGGAGTCGGCGCCGAGGCGTTTCATCAGGCGGCTGTTGTTGTTACGCAGCGCCCCGAGGTGAAGCTGTTTCGTCCAGCCGCGATCCGCGTCGAGGCGGCCGAAGAAGAGCATCATGAACGAGGCGAATTTCGCCCATTGCTCGGGGGTCGCCGCCGTTCCGGCGCGCGCCTGGGTGAAGATCGCGGCGGCCTCCCGCTCGGTGCAGTCCTCGGCGGGGACGTACTCCATGCCGTGGTCGGACAGTCGGCTGCCGAGGGCGTGAAAGAAGTCGTGGCGCTGCTTGAGCGCGGCGAGAAAGCCGGAGAGATTCTGCACCTCAAGGTTGGCGCGAGCCCCGAGCTGATCGCACCACGGATTGAAGGCGGCGGGCTGACCGACGCCGAGCGCCTTGTCGGGCCGGAAGGCCGGATAGACGCGGGTGGCGAGCTTGGACTTCTTAATCGACTGATGGTGCGCGAGATCGTCCACCGGATCGTCGGTGGTGCAGACGACGGCAACCTTGAACTTCGCGAGGATGCCGTGCACGGAGAGCGCGGGCGTGGCCAGCTTCGCGTTCGCCTGCTTCCAGATTTTCGCGGCGTTCGCCTCGTTGATCAGCAACTTGATGCCGAAATAGCGGCGCAACTCGAGGTGCGACCAGTGATACAGGGGGTTGCGCAGCGTCTGGGGCACGGTCTTCGCGTAGGCGAGAAACTTGTCGTAGTCGCCCGAAGCGTTGCCAGTGATCAGATCCTCCGGAACGCCGTTGGCCCGCATGGCGCGCCACTTGTAGTGGTCGCCGGCCAGCCAGATTCGGGTGAGATTCTCGAAGCGGCGGTTCGCGGCAATGTCCTCGGGCGGCAGGTGGCAGTGGTAATCGAAGATGGGCTGGGAGACCGCATGTTCAAAATAGAGTGTGCGCGCCCAGCGGGTCGTCAGCAGGAAATCGTCGTGGAGGAACGTCGGGGAGGCCGGCATGGTCAGGGCGCGTCTAGGAGACGAGGTTGGCTTTGAGGTAATCGAGGCTGATTTTAAGCGAGTCGAAAGGGTCGCGCGGACAGGTGTCCTGCTCAACGATAAACCACCGGCATCCGGATCGCTCCGCCTCCGCGATAATGCGGGCGAACGGCAGCGTGCCCGCGCCGATCTCGCCAAAGACGGGCGTGTGGGCCTTCGTGATCACGTAGTCCTTGAGGTGGATGAACGGCAGGCGTCCCGCGAGCTTGCGGCACCAGTCCACGCAGTCACCGCCGCCAAAATGGACCCAGTAGGTGTCGAGCTCGGCCACGAGGTTCCGGGGATCGGCCCGGGCGTAGATGTACTCGAGGATGGGGGCGCCCTCGAACTTCAGGAATTCCATCTCATGGTTGTGGTAGCCGAGGGTGAGGCCGGCCGCCCGGAACTTGGCGCCGGCCGCGTCGAGCTTGCGGACCAGCGTCTTGATGCTGTCCGCATCGCCAAAATCGATGCCCTGCGGATAAGGATAGGCGGTCAGCGTGCAGCCGAGAACCCGCAGGTTCTCGATGGCCTGCTCCGGCCGGTCGAGAATTATCCCGGATGGTTCGTGCGTGGCGCAGATTGTCAGGCCTTCGCCCGCCATAATCCTCGCCACTTCGTCCGCCGGAATGGGGCCGAGTCCGCTGAGCTGGACGGCTGGGTAGCCGGCCGCACGGATTTTTCTGGCGGTGGCGGCCAGGTCGGGGGCGGTCTGGCAAAATTCGCGGACGGTATAGAGCTGGGCGGCAACTTGGGTGAGTTTCATTGGCGTTGGGTCTGAAACCTCGAGGCTTGCTTTAGCTTGGTCGGGAAGTGGGGCGGGTGATGGGGGTGCGGCGCGGCGTCGGTGCCGCGGGAAACCTACCGGCCGAATGATTTTGCAAAATCCGTGGCGGCCACGGACACCGCGGCCTTTTTCTTGAATCTGGATTCCCGGATGCGTTGCTGAAGCCGGCGCTCGTAGTGCGCAGCATCGAGCGGCAATTCAACGGTCTGGCCGATCCACCCCGACAGCAGCATGGCGTTGGCCAGCTCAACCGAGTGGATGCCCTCGGCCGCGGGCGCGATCAGGGGCGCCCCGTCGAGGATGGCGTCGGTGAAGTTTTGCAGAATCTCCTGGTGCTGCCCGCCGTGGCCGGGGGCCGTGATCACCCCGGGAACCGTTTCCGGCCGCGCGAACGCCTCCGGGGAGGTCCGGCCGAACTCGGACATCGGCACCGTGTTGCGCAGGCACCGGATCTGATCGTCCTCGTACACCACGCGGCCGCCCTCCGCGGTGATCTCGAGACGGTTGGTGCCCGGCGATTCGCCGGTCGAAGTGATGAAGACGCCGGTCGCGCCGTTGGCGAACTCCAGGCAGGCGGTGACATCGTCCTCCACTTCGATGTCGTGATATCGGCCGCAGCGGCAAAAGGCCCGTACGCGCACCGGCAGGCCGAAAATCCATTGGATGAGGTCGAGATTGTGCGGGCACTGGTTGAGGAGCACCCCGCCGCCCTCCCCCGCCCAGGTGGCGCGCCACCCGCCGGAGGCATAATAGGCCCCAGTGCGAAACCAATCGGTGATGATCCAGTTGATCCGGCGGATCTCGCCGAACTCCCCGCTCCGAACGAGGTGGCGGAGCTGGAGATAATACGGGTCGGTGCGCTGATTGAACATCGCCGCGAAGATCTGTCGCGGGTCCCGGTGGGCCGCGATGAGCCGCTCGCAATCGGCTTTGTGGACGGAAATGGGTTTCTCGACGAGCACATGGAGACCGGCCTGGAGTACGCTGATGCCGATGGAGGTATGGTAATAATGCGGGGTGGCGATGAGGACGGCGTCGATTGTCCCGGAAGCGATCATCGCCTCGGCGGACGGGAAACCCTTGGTTTGGGGATAGCGCGCCACCCGGGCCGGTTCGACATCGCAGACGGCCGCGAGCTCCAGCCGGCTGATCTTCCCCGCCAGAATGCAGTTCGCGTGCGTCGCCCCCATGTTGCCAAGACCGGCGATGCCGATGCGCACCTTGTCCATGGGAGGCTTGGGCGGAGAACCGGGGCCGCCGCTTCAGATCTTCGGACCGCCCTGCGCGGCGAGTCGCGCCCGGAGACGCAGACCATTGATCCGGATGAAGCCCGCGGCGTCGTTCTGGTTGTAGCTGCTCCGGACGCCCTCCATCGAGGCGATCTGCGGATCGTAGAGCGAGTACTTCGACTTGCGGCCACAGGTGATGACGTTGCCCTTGTAGAGCTTGAGCCGCACCATGCCGGTGACGAACCGCTGGCTCTCATCCACGAAGGCCTGCAGGCATTCCCGCTCCGGCGCGAACCAGAAGCCATAATACACCAGCTCGGCATATTTCGGGACGAGCGAGTCCCGCAGGTGCATGACTTCGCGGTCCAGCGTGAGCGACTCGATCTGCCGGTGCGCATGCACGAGGATAGTGCCGCCGGGTGTCTCATACACCCCCCGCGATTTCATGCCGACAAACCGGTTTTCCACCAGATCGACGCGGCCGATGCCGTGCCTGCCACCCAGGGTGTTGAGCGCCTTGAGCACCCCGGCGGGGGTCAGCTTCCGGCCGTTGACCGCCACGCAGTCGCCTTTCAGAAAATCGAGTTCAACATACTCGGGGCGGTCGGGGGCGTCCTCCGGCGAAACCGAAAGCTTGAACATGTCCTTGTTGGCCCTGGTGGTCGGATCGAACCACGGGTCCTCGAGGATGCCCGCCTCGTAGGAGATGTGCAGCAGGTTGCGGTCCATCGAATAGGGCTTCTTCAACGAAGCCTCGACGGGAATCCGGTGCTTCCGGCAATAGGCGATCATCTCGGCCCGACCGGGAAATTTCGCGCGGAAGGCGTCGACCTTCCACGGAGAGATGATGGCGAGCTCGGGCGCCAGGGCCATGTAGGTGAACTCAAAGCGGCACTGGTCGTTTCCCTTTCCGGTAGCGCCATGCGCCACCGTGTCGGCTTTCTCCTGCCGGGCGATCCCGATCTGGGCCTTCGCAATCAGCGGGCGGGCGATGGAGGTGCCGAGGTAATACTGGCCCTCGTAGACTGCATTGGCGCGGAGCATCGGATAAATGAAGTCGCGGGCGAATTCCTCGACCAGGTCGAGCGTGTAATGCCGGGCGGCTCCGGTCTTCCGGGCTTTCTGCGACAGGCCGCGCAGTTCCTCCTCCTGTCCGATATCCGCGGCAAACGTGATGATCGTCGCGTCATAGGTCTCCCCGAGCCACTTGACGATGACCGAGGTGTCGAGCCCCCCGGAGTATGCAAGGACGATTTTCATGAGTGGCCGAGTGTTGGACAAAGCAACGTGCGGGCAAAGGAAAAACACGCCGCTCCCAGGCTGGCAACCGGAAGGATTTGAGCCATCTTCCCAAGCCGCGGTTGGGAATCGACGGTAGCAACTTATTACTGACCGAAAGCCGAGAGCTTGCTGTCCGCCGTCTCTCCCTATAACAGGGTCAAACCATCGAATGGTCGGTTTTTATAATACCGACAGCCAGCTGCACAGTGATTCCTCCTATTTTCAATTCGCCTTTTCTAATCCTGTTAAACATTGATGGTCCGCAGTCCGCGACAGAATAGCAGGACAGTTCACGGACTTGCGCTGCAGGGAAGAGCTGCTGAGATCGGCGCTATCGTAAATTGATTGCGTTTAACACATCGTTCACAATGCTCTTCCCTCTGTCTTCATAATGCGTCGCTGCTGTTCACTTCGCGCGGTTTCCAACCAGGGGTTCACTCTCATGGAGATCATGGTTGTTGTCCTGATCATTGGGATCCTCGCCGCCCTCGCCGTTCCGATCTACCAGCATATTCACCGGAGTTCCACGAACGCCCGTTTCATTAGCGATCTGCGCACGTTCTCCCAAGCCTACGAAACCTATGCGATGAAGTACGGCAAATGGCCGCCGACCGCCGACGCTGGCGTGGTGCCCACCGGCATTTCCGGCGAACTCCAGGATTCCCATTGGATCGCGGCCACTTCGCTTGGGGGAAATTGGAAATGGGATTACAACCACCCAAGAGCCAATGGCTTCATTGCGGGTATCTCCATCATGGGGATTACGGTCACAGACGACCAGATGCTTGAGGTCGACAAGAAGATGGACGACGGGAACCTCACGACCGGCAATTTCATCAAGGGCGCCGACCGCTTTACCTTCATCCTGCAGAAATAGGGCCCGGCACGGCCACGAACTCAATCGGATCGCCTACGTCCGCGACCCTCGCCCGAGCATGGCCAGAATCGCTTTCTGCACATGGAGCCGATTCTCCGCCTGGTCGAAAATGATCGAGCGCGGATTGTCGAGCACGTCTTGCTGGACCTCCTCACCCGGGTGGGCCGGCAGGCAATGCATGAATAACGCGTCCGGCTTGGCGGCGGAAAACAGTTTTGCCGTCACTGCATACGGCCGCATTTGCCGGATCCGCCGCCGGGCTTCCTCTTCCAGGCCCATGCTGGTCCAGACATCAGTGTAAACGATGTCGGCGTCCGCCACGGCTTCAAAGGGGTCCGTCGTAAAGCGATAGCCGCTGGCGAGTCCTTCCTTCTTCAGGAGCGCCTTGATCTGCGGGCCGGGTTCGTAGCCCTTGGGTCCGGCGAGGGCGACCTTCATGCCGAAGACCGCCGCACCGAGCACCCAGGAGTTGGCCGTGTTGAAACGGGTGTCGCCAAGAAACGCGATCTTGCGCCCGCGGAGCGCTGCGAGCATGTCGCCCTTCGGGCCGGCCCAGCGCTCCGCCGCCGTGAAGGCGTCGGTGTAGATCTGGCAGGGATGCAGGAGGTCGGTCAGGCCGTTGATCACCGGAATGCTGCCATGCCGGGCGAGCTCCTCGACGTCGCTCTGCGCGTAGGTGCGCACCACCAGACCGTGCACGAAACGGGAGAGCACGCGGGCCGTGTCGGCGATCGATTCGCCGCGGCCGAGGTGGATGTCGTTCTTGTTCAGAAACAGCACGTGCCCGCCGAGTTCATGGATGCCCACCTCGAAAGAGACGCGGGTTCGCGTGCTGGCTTTGGAAAAAATCAGCGCCCAGGTCTGTTGGGACAGCACCGGCCGGTTCCGGCCGCGCTTCCGCTTGAGTTCCCGGGCCAGCGTGAAAACCTCCGCCGCCTCTTGCGGCGTGAAGTCGGTCTCCTTGAGGAAATGCTTCATGGAGGAAAAGGGTCGTTTCTACGCCAGCGGGCCGGGTGCTGCCAGACTAAATTTCGACCGGACCGGCCACTGGTCCACCCGGCTAGGCCGGGCGGACGGAGCCGCTGAGTCGCCACGCCGGGCTCTGTCCCCGCCCCCGTCAGCTTCTCGCCTGGAGCACTCCGCGGATGATTTCCACCGAGCGGCCGAGTTCGGCCCCCGTGGCAACGAGCGGCGGCAGCAGGCGGATGCCCTGCCCTCCGGAGGTGGGTGCGAGCAGGCCCGCTTCCCGCATGGCCAGCTGGTAGGGCGCCGGGTCGCCGGCCATCTGCAGGCCGATCATGTACCCCTTGCCGTGCACTCCAACGAGATGCCTCGGAAAATCAGTTGCGAGCTTCCGCAACTCCTCCAGCCATGGACCGCTGTTGGCGGTCACCTTCTCCAGGAGTCTCTCCTGATCGATCACGTGCAGCACGGCCAGCGCCGCCGCGCAAGCCAGGGGCGTGCCGCCGAACGTGGTGCCGTGGGAACCCGGCTGGAAATACTCGGCCGCATTTTCGCGGATCCACACCGCGCCGATCGGAAAACCGCCGCCGAGGCCTTTCGCCATGCCAATCGCATCCGGCAGGATGCGCGCATGCTCGAAGGCAAAGAACCGGCCGGTGCGGCCGATGCCGCATTGCACCTCGTCAACCAGCAGCAGCAGCTTGTGCCGGTCGCAGAGGTGGCGCAGGCCGAGCAGGAACTCGTCGGTGCAGGGCTTGATGCCGCTCTCCCCCTGGATGGTCTCGACGAAGATCGCGCAGGTCTGGTCGTCGATGAGGTCGGCGAAGCTCGCGAGATTGTTGAGCTCGCCGAAGGCGAATCCGGGCACCAGCGGGCGGAAGCCCTTCTGGATCTTCTCCTGCGGCGTCGCGCTCATGCCGCCAAACGTCCGGCCATGGAACGCGTGCTGGGCGCAGATGACCTTGAAGCAGCGGCCCTCCTCGCCGGATTTCCTCATTCCGTGCAGCCGCGCGAGTTTCAGGAGCGCCTCGTTGGCCTCCGCCCCGCTGTTGCAGAAGAACGCCCGGCCCGGGCCGGCCCGTAGCACGAGCTGCCGCGCCAGCTCCCCCTGCAGCGGATTGCGGAAGAGATTGCTCACGTGGACGAGTTCACCCGCCTGGCGCCGCACCGCCTCCACCCAGGCCGGATGGCAGTGGCCCAGCGCGCTGACGGCGATGCCCGAGGTGAAATCGAGGTATTCGCGGCCCTGGTCATCCCAGACGGAACAGCCGCGGCCGCGTACCAGCGTGAGGGCGGGGCGCGCGTAGTTCTTGACCACGTAGGCGTCGTAGACTTCGGCTGTGCTCGTGCGGGTAATGGTGGGTTGCATGGGATTTCCGATTTTTGGTTTCCGATTTCCGATTTGCGGAGGGGTCCGGCGATCAGCCGCTCGGTCGGTGCCTGATGCCTTGCTCCGGCGGGTTTTTCCCGGCCAGATGGCGCCGCCATCTGGGTAAGCCGCGCGAAGGTCGAAGGACGACGCGCGGCTAGCCGTTGACGATTTCCGTGCCGATGCCTTCGTCGGTGAAGACCTCGAGCAGCAGACTGTGCGGCAGGCGGCCATCAATGAAATGCACGCGCTGCACGCCTTCCTGCAGCGCCTGCATGGCGCTGGCGACCTTCGGGCGCATGCCCTTGTCGATGACGCCTTTCTTCTTCAGGTCGTCGGCCTGGCTGATCTTGAGGGTGGAGATGAGCGAGCCCGGATCGGCGGGATTGGCGAGCAGGCCGGGCACGTCGCTCATGTAGACCAGCCGGCGAGCGCGCAGCGCGCTCGCCACCCGCCCGGCGACCAGATCGGCGTTCACGTTGTAGGCCTTGCCATCGACGTCCTCGGCGACCGGGGAGATCACTGGGACAAAACCGTCGGCGATCTCCTTTTTGATCAGCTTCACCTTCACCTCGGTGATTTCTCCCACATACCCGAGGTCGACAAGGTTGCCATCGTCATCGGTGGCGAGCTTCTGGCAGACGAGCACCGTGTCGCCCGGCAGGCCCTTGGGCCGGGCCTTGGCAGTAGCGATCGCGTCGCAAACGTCCTTGTTCACCACCTCATTGAGCGTCCGTTTGACGACGGCAATCGTGGCCTCGTCGGTGACCCGCAGTCCGTTGACGAAAGTCGGGTTCAAGCCCGCGGCCTCCATCGCCCG
Organism: Opitutia bacterium; assembly: GCA_003153035.1. GTDB lineage: Bacteria > Verrucomicrobiota > Verrucomicrobiia > Opitutales > Opitutaceae > Fen-1467. The sequence continues at coordinate 4,630 of PMBT01000110.1, read as the reverse complement.
CGTGATGGCCTTGCCCCCGCCGTGCACCACGACGACATTGATGCCGACGGCGGCGAAGAAGGCGATGTCGTAGGCCACCCGCGCGCGGACAGCCGGATCGGGATCGTCCATGAAGCTTCCGCCATATTTCACGACGAAGATCGAGCCGTGAAAATCCTGGATATAGGGCAGCGCTTCCAGCAGCACCCGCGCCTTGGCGGTGATTTCAGCAAGGTCCATCGACAATTAAGACGCCAGGCGGCCAGCGACGGGGTTGGTCGCGGAAAAACGCGGGACGGAGTTTGCAGTGACGCTCACGAGTGCTTGTTGGTGTGATGTGCATACAACAGGTGCGGGGCGCATTTCCATAAAAAACTTCGGGAATCCGCACGATTGTTGCGCCATCGAAGCCCTGCGGCTTTGGAAACCAGCCTCAGGCGTGTCTGCAAATTGTCATTGCGAGGAGTTCCGCGCTGCGGGACGACGATGCAATCCAGCTAGATCGCCACGGCGCGCCGGGCGCGCCTCGCGATGACTGGCGGTCTGACAACACGCCCTAGCATTCACGAGTTCGCCTGCGATCTGGGGCAGGGACGCCTCGGTCTGTCAGTTTCAGCTTCACACCGGCGCCACTCCGCCCCACTTGTCAAAGCGTGCCCAGTTCCGCCAACGCTTTTACTTCGCGCTCCGTCCACCGTGCCTGGCTGGCCACGCAGGCCCGGTTGCCCGCCGGTTTCCGGGTGGGCACCACCCGCTTCGCGTTCACCCCGCGCGAAGTGCCCAAGCCCGCGGAGATGACGCTGACGCTGATCGTGCTCGACCGGCCCACGCCGGATTTCGCGGCGGTGTTCACCCGCAACGCCTTTCCCGGCGCACCGATTGTGATCGGTCGCCGGCGCCTGGCCGAGCCGGCGCTGGGCGCGATCCTGGTGAACAATAAGATCTCTAACGTCTGCGCGCCCGGCGGCGTGGAGGCCGCGGAGCGCGTGTGCGCGGAGACGGCGCGCCTGCTGGGCCAGCGCCCGCGGGAAATCCTGCCGAGTTCGACCGGCGTGATCGGCTGGCAGCTTCCGGCCGACGAGATCCTGGCCGCGCTTCCCCGGGCGGTGGCGGCCCTGCGGAACGAGTCGATCCTGCCGGCCGCCGAGGGGATCGTGACCACGGATCTTTTTCCGAAAATCCGCAGCGTCGCGCTTGCCGGCGGGTGCGTGGTCGGCATCGCCAAGGGAGCGGGCATGATCGAGCCCAACCTCGCCACCATGCTGGTGTACATCCTCACCGACCTGGCGGTGCCGCGCGACGCTTTGCGCGCCATGCTCGCCCGGGCGGTCGACCTCTCCTTCAATTGCATTTCCGTCGACAGCGACACCAGCACGTCCGACACCGTGGTGGCGGTTTCGTCGGGCCGGGTGGCCTGCCCGGATCTCGCGGCCGTTGAAGCCGCGCTGACCACCGTGTGCCGCGATCTGGCTGAGGATGTCGTCCGCAACGGCGAAGGCGTGCATCACGTCGTGCGCGTGCTGGTGACCGGCGCGCCCGCGCCCGGGCTGGCCCGCTCACTGGGCAAGGCGATTGTGAACGCCCCGCTCTTCAAATGCGCGGTGGCGGGTAACGATCCCAATGTCGGCCGGCTCATCCAGGCCATCGGCCGCCACGTGGGCGCGAACGAACCCGGACTCGACCTGGCGCAGCTCCGGGCCCGCATCGGCGGCATCGAGATTTTTGCCCACGGCGCCTTGCAGCTTGATCCGGTGAAAGAGGCGAAACTAGGCGCCCACCTCAAGCAAGCGGAGCTCTATGCGAGCCGGCCGCCCAAGAAAGGTGTGTTCTCCCCACCGGTCGATTTTCCCGCCCACGAGCGCTGCGTGGAGATCGAGGTCGATCTCGGTCTCGGCGGCGCGAGCGCCACCGTGCTCGGCGGCGACCTCACGCACGAGTATGTGAGCGAGAACGCGGACTACCGCAGCTAGGGATTTCCGTGCGTTTATGAGAATCGTCATTACAGGAGCGACCGGATTCATCGGCAGTCATGTCGCGGTGCGGCTGGCCCGCGCGGGCCACCAGGTCGTGGCCACGGGACGGAACCCGCGGAAAGTGCCCGCACTCGCTGCGGTGCCGGGCCTCACCCTGGCGCGGCTGGAACTCGGCGATCCGACGAGCTGGGGCCCGGCGCTCGCCGGCGCGGATGTTCTCGTGCACGTGGCGCTGGGCTGGGGGGAAGGCGGCCTGCTCATGCTGCAGGCCGACACCGCGGCCTCGGTCGGCCTGTTCGAAGCGGCGCACGCCGCCGGCGTTCGCAAGATCATCTACACTAGTTCCACGGCGGCGGTGGGTGATCAGCGCGGCGATGATCGGGAGGACGGCCAGCTGCGGCCGACCGACTATTACGGTGCGACGAAGGCGTCGACCGAGATGTTTGCCCGCGCGTTCGCCCGCACCACCAAGGTGCCGGTTCACGTGATCCGGCCGGGTTACATTTTCGGCGAGCCGGTGGTCGAGGGCGCCAGCGTTTATTCCGACCAGCGGTTTCGGAACATCTGCCGGGCGGTCCGCGATGCCCGGCCCGTGCGCCTCATCCAGAACGACGGAACCCAGTTCCTTCATGCCGGCAACCTGGCGAGAGTCTACGAGGCGCTGCTCACGCACGACGCTGGTTTTTCCACGCATTTTGCACTGGCGGAGGATTGGTGTTCCTGGGCGGACATCGCTCGGATGGCGATGGCCGAGCACGCCCGCGATGTGCCGATCGAGTTTGAGGACCGCGGCTATGGCCCGCCGCTGCTGTACGACCTGTCGGCCATCGAGCGCGATTTCGGACTGGCGTTTCACAGCCGCGAACAGCTGCGGGCTCACGTACGCTGGGTGCTGGCGCAATCCTGACCCGCCTGGATACCGGCGCGGTCAATCACTCACCGGACCAGCGGCACCGCCGTTGGAATGGCCGGACCGCGGCGTCTTGTTCAATCTCTCGCGAGCTTGGCTGCGTGAACGAATCTGCGTTAGACTCCCGGCCGATGAGATCCTTTGTCCTTCCCCTCCTGGCCGCCTCCGCCTTCCTGGTCCGGCCCGCCCGCGCGCAAACCCAGTTCGAGGTGCTCGTGGTGGCGGTCCCGGAAAAATACCATCGCGACTGCATTCCCGTCGCCAGGGAGTCCTTCGAGAAGATGGCGTTGCATCACCAGTTTGGCCTGACCTGGTCGACCGACGCGGCGGTGCTCGACGGCGATTTGAAGAAGTATGCCGCCATCGTCTTCCTGAACACGCCCAGCGAGGAGCTGAACGAGGCATGCCGGCAGCGTTTCCAGGACTACATCCATGCCGGTGGCGGCTTCGTGGGGGTGCACATGGGAATCGCCACCAAGCGGGAGTGGCCTTGGTATGAGCAACTCGTCGGACGCTCGTTTCGAATCCATCCTTACGTTCAGACGGCCGTGCTGCACATCACCGATCGGAATTTTCCCGCAACGATGCCCCTGCCTGACCGTTGGATCTGGACCGACGAATGGTATGAATTCGACGCCCCGCTGGTCCCCGATCTCCATGTGGTCATGACGGTGGACGAGTCCACGTACGATCCCCGCAAGATCTGGGAAGGGCAGCACGCCGATGGCATGGGCGCGTTTCACCCGATCGCCTGGTATCACGTCTTCGAGGGCGGCCGCAGTTTCGTGACTGCGCTCGGCCACATGCCCGAGCTGTACCGCGACCAGACCTATCTCGACCACCTCTATGGCGGAATCTATTGGGCCGCCACCGGCCGGGGCATCGCCGCGGAGAAATGAGCGGCGGCCGCAACGAGATTGCGTCCCTGCGACCATCCATCGTCGGTTTCGTGGCACGGGTCTCCCGACCCGTGATCCCATTCCCCACGGGTCGGGAGACCCGTGCCACTTCCTCACATCAAGATACCGGCGGAGCCGAACCTACTGGTTCACATGCACGACCGTCGCGGGCGGGAAGCCGTTGAAGTAGGTTGAGGACGCGTGGCTGTAGGCACCGATGTTCTCGCTGTAAACAAAATCGTCCCGCTCGAGATACGGCAGGTTCTCCGCCATGGAGACCACGTCAAGCGCGTCGCAAGTGGGACCGAAGACGGAGCAGATGCTCGTCGCACCCTTTTTGAACGCCTTGATGGGGTATTTGCAGTGGTCGAAGATGACGCCNNGAAAAGCCGGTCGAGCTCGGTGTTGACCACCTTGGCCAGTTCCCGGAGCGGCCTAACGCTGGCATCGTACGGCGCGGGAAAACCCCCGCCGATGTCGACTAGGTTCATCTTGCTGTAGCCCCGGTCCTGCGCCTCCTTGAACACTGCCGCAGTCAGGCTGAGCGCCTGGACGTAGTTCTCGAAGTTGGTGGTCTGGCTACCCACGTGGAAGCTGATGCCCTCGACGACCAGGCCGGTCTTGTCCGCCTCGAGAATGAGATCCACCGCCTCGCCGGGTGACGCGCCGAACTTGGAGGACAACTCNNCCGGTGTTGGGCACCTTGAGGCGCAGGGCCAGGCCCGCGTTCGGGGCGTGCCGCTTGATCTTTCGGATTTCCTCCAGGTTGTCGAAGGTGACCAGCGGCTTGTATTGATTGAGCTGCTCAAGGGTCTCCGTGGCCTTGGTCGGATTGGCGTAGATGATCTTGTCCCAGATCCAGTCCTGCC
>PMBT01000137.1 GCA_003153035.1 Opitutia bacterium | reverse complement strand
CGCTGCATGAGCAGGTCGGTGATGTCCTGCTGCACCTTGTCAATCGCCTCGGCGCTGGCCGCCTGCACGAGGATGGAATTGATGTTGGTGTGGTGCGAGACGCGCTTGAGGTGGCTCGTGTAAGGAATGACCACGGTGTCGTCCTGGTCCTGGCCGAAGAGGTTGAAGCCCTTGGAGGCGAGCACCCCGACGACTTTGAACGGGATGTTGCGGATGCGGACCGTCTTGCCGAGCGGATCCCCGTCGGGGAACAACTGGTCGACAACCGTTTTGCCGAGCACGGCCACCTTGGCCACGCTGCGCACATCCTGATCGGTAAAAATCGACCCTTCGGCAAACTTCCAGGTGCGGATTGCCGGGTAGTCGGGCGACTCACCCATGATCTGGGTATTCCAGTTGAGGCCGTTGGCGAGCACCTGCGCGCGATCCCGCACTTCCGGGCTGACGGCGACGGCGTTGGCCACCTCGCGGCGGATCCCCTCGGCGTCCTCGATCGTGAGCGTGGAGGCGCTGCCCCAGCCGGAGCGCATCCCGCCGGTGGTGAAGCTGCCGGGAAAGACGGTGATGACGTTTTCCCCGAGGCTGGCCACCTGGGCCTCGACCTGCGCCTTGGCCCCGTTGCCGATGCTCACCATCGCGATGACCGCGCCGACGCCGATGATAATGCCCAGCGCCGTGAGGATGGAGCGCATCTTGTTGCGCCGAAGCGCGCGCAAGGCGACCTTGATCGTGTTGATGATGCGCATGGTCAGGCGGAGGTCAGTTTCGCCGCGGCCTCGGCCTCCTTCAATCTCCGCATCTCCGCTTCGGCGTACAGGCGGTTCGGCACGACTTCGTCGCGCACGAGGCGGCCATCGCGGAGGATGAGGTTGCGCTTACAGTAACGGGCAATGTCAAGTTCGTGCGTGACCATGACGATTGTGATGCCCTGGTCGTTGAGCTTCTGAAACACACCCATCACCTCGACGGAGGTCTTGCTGTCGAGGTTGCCAGTCGGTTCGTCGGCGAGGAGAATCTCCGGGTCGTTAGCCAGAGCGCGGGCGATGGCGACGCGTTGCTGCTGACCGCCGGAAAGCTGGTTGGGGAAATGGTCAGCACGGTCCGAGAGGCCGACGATCTCGAGGCTGTGGAGCGCCCGCCGGCGCATCTCGCGCGACGAGTGGCGCCGCAGGCCGTACATCATGGGCAGCTCGGTGTTCTCCAGCGCGGTGGTGCGCGCGAGGAGGTTGAACCCCTGGAACACGAAGCCAATCTTCTGATTGCGAATATCGGCCAGCTCATTGCGGCTCAGCCCCGAGACGTCGGTGTTGTCGAGCAGGTAGCGGCCGCGCGTTGGGCGGTCGAGGCAGCCGAGCAGGTTCATGAGCGTGGACTTGCCGGAGCCGCTTGCGCCCATCAGCGCTACGAATTCGCCCCGGTTGATCTCCAGCGAGATTCCGCGCACGGCGTGCACCGGAATCTCGCCGGAATCGTAGATCTTGTGGATCTCCTCGATCTTGACGACGGCAGCCATGGCAGGGTGAGTCGGCGCGAGGGCTAGCGACGGAAGCCTCCCGGCGGACCGCCGCCGGCGAACGGATTACTCGCGGGGCGTCCGGCGCTGGAGGAACCGCCCGGCAGCGTGACCGATGTGATGATCAGGTCGCCGTCCTTCAGGCCGTCAACCACCTCGGTGTTGATGCCGTCCGTGATGCCGAGCTTGGCACTCACCGATTCGATGGTGGCGGTCTTTGGATCGGAGCCGATCAGCTTGTAGACGGTGCGGGTCGTCACGGCATTGCCACCGCCACCGCCGTCGCGGCCGCCGCCGAACCGGCTGAAATCAAGGTCGAGGCCGCGATCCTTGGCAATTTGCTGGGCTTTTTGGATGATATCGGGCGAAGGCGGGCCGCTGCCGCGCGCGAAGCCGGCCTCCTGCAGGACTTGAAACACGGCGGCGCGGCGCTCCTGGTCGGTCATGGGTTTGGCTGCCGGGGCGGCGGCGGGGGCGCCAGCGGGCGCTGCTGCCGGCTGGGGCGCGGGCTTCGGGAGCAGCTCATCCGGGAGGCGCACGCGCAGGGCGCTGTTGGTAATGCGGACAACGTTGTTTCGCTCGGCGACGATAATGGAGACGTTGGCGGTCATGCCCGGCCGGAGCTTCAAGTCGGGGTTGTTGACGTCGATGATCGTCTGATAAATGACGACGTTCTGCTGCGTCTGCGGAGAGTTGCGGATCTGGCTGACGCGGCCGCGGAATTGCTGGTTGGGAAACGCGTCGACGGTGAAGTTGACCGACTGGCCGACCTTGACACTGCCGATATCGGCCTCCGCCACCGCGGCAATGATCTGCATCTTGGTCAGGTCATTCGCGATCATGAAGAGCGTGGGGGCGCTCAGGCTGGCGGCAACGGTGTTGCCGACATCCACCTGCCGGGAGATGACCACGCCATCGATCGGCGAGTAGATGGTGCAGCGGGCGAGATTCACCTTGTTCATCTCGAGCGACGCACTCTGGATTTTTACCTGGGCGTCGGCCTGGAGGAGCTGGGCCTCGGCGGTGTCCAGGTCGGACTGGGAGACTAGGCTTTTCTTGAAGAGTTCCCGCGTGCGCTCGGTGCCAACCAGAGTCAACTGGTAGTTGGCCTTCGCATTGGCGAGCTGGCCCTCCGCCTGGAGAACGTTCGCCTGATAGGTGGAGGGCTCGAGCTGGACCAGCACCTGGCCCTGCTTGACCGGCGAATTCCAGTCCACGAAAAGCTTGGAAATGATGCCGGAGATCTGGCTGCTCACGCTCACGTTGAGCACCGGCTCGATGTCGCCGGTGGCGGTGACCACTTGGACAACGTCGCCGCGCACGGCGTTGACCGTGGAGTATTCGGGCGTTCTTTCCGCGGTCCGGTGCCAGAAATACCAGCCGCTGGCGGCGAGGGCGGCGACGGCGAGGACCACGATGATTATTTTCCAGGCGCTGGAGCGGGCGGATGTAGCCATGAGAGAAAAGGGAGATGGAGGGAGCGGGCCGCCGATGCAAAGCAAACCACCCGAGCGGCCGCAATGCTGGAACGTCCCGCCTCAGCAACGGTTATGACGCCAGAGCCGGTCGGAGGTAACCGGGCGGGACCAATTTCGAGCGGCCGGTTCGCGGGGGCTCCCGGCGCGGTGGATTGGTCTCATTTGAACCCATAGGCTGCGCGCAGGGCCGCCGCGACGTTGGCCGGCACGAATTTCGTGACATCACCGCCGTATTTGCTGACCTGTTTGACGAGGTGAGAACTCGTGTAACTGTAGTCCTCGTTGGGCATGACGTAGATGGTTTCAACGGCGGGCTGCAGATGGCGGTTCATGAGGGCCATGTTGAATTCGAATTCGAAATCCGACATGGCGCGCAAGCCGCGAATAATGGCCACCGCCCGCTGCTCCATCGCAAAGTCGACCAGCAGGCCGCGGAAGGCCGTGACGGAGACGTTGGAATATCGGGCGATGTTTGGCTGGATGAGTTCACGGCGCTGCTCGGCGGAGAACAGCGGGCCCTTGTCCGGATTGTGGGCGATGGCGACGAGCACGTGGTCGAACAGATGCGTGGCCCGCTCCAGCACATCGAGGTGCCCGTAGGTGATCGGATCAAAGGTGCCGGGATAGATGCAGAGTCTCATGAAAGTAGGGGAAGTGGCTTGGTCGGGCGCGCGGACGGATCCGGGCCAGCAGATCGACGATAGCCGGAGCCGGCCCGAGCTCAAGGACAACAGAACCGGGATGCGGCCGGAGGGGAATCTCCGGCCTTGCTTGCCCCGGTGCGACCGGTCCATACCTTGGCCGTCATCATCTCCGCATGAATCTGCCTAACGCGCTGACGTTGATTCGCATGCCCCTGACCTTCGCCATCGTGGCGCTGATGTACGGCACTTGGCCATGGGCGGCGACGCTGGCCTGCGGACTGTTTGTCGCCGCGGCCATCACGGACTGGCTCGATGGCAAGCTGGCGCGCGAACGCAACATCGTCTCCGACTTCGGCAAGTTCATGGACGCGCTCGCCGACAAGGTGCTGGTCCTTGGCATCATGGTGGCGGTGCTCGACCTCGGCTACCTGCGGCTGCCGGGAGTCATCGTGATGTTGATGGTGCTGACAGTGCTCACCCGGGAGTTCATGATCTCGGGCCTGCGGATGATGGCGGCACGACGCGGCGTGGTGATGGCGGCGGATTTTGGCGGCAAGATCAAGACGATCATCCAAATGACGTCGCTGGGCTGCCTGCTCGGGGAGCCGATGTTTGGGCGCGACTTCGCACCGCGGCTGGGTTCCTGGTTCGAGTGGATCGCGCAGTTCGTCCATTGGGTCGGGCTCATCCTGTTCTTCGTATCAATCTGGTTCATGGTTTCGTCGATGTGGAACTACTACCGGAAATACCGGCACGTGCTGTTTGACGAACCGGCGGCATGAAGCTCGCGCAACCGATCTGGCCCCGGTTTTTGCCATCCAGCCTGGTCCTGGCGTTTGCTACGCTCGGTCCGGTCGGCCGCCGGCGCCGCGCTCCCGGCACCTGGGGCTCCGCAGCCGGGCTGCTCTATTTCACGGTGTTCTTCTGGCCACTCGGTTTCTGGCCCTGGTCCGCTCTTTGGACGCTGCTCTTCAGTCTGCCGGGCCTATATCTCGCGGTGGCGATCTGCGGCGAGGCGGAGTTTCGAATCGGGCGGCGCGATCCCGGCGAAGTGATTCTCGATGAGTTCATGGCGATGCCGCTGTGTTTTCTCGGCTGGCCGGTGCTGGCGCGGGTGCTCCCGTCCTGGGCGGCGCCTTGGGCGGTCTTTGTGGCCGGATTCCTGTTGTTCCGGCTCTTCGACATCGTGAAGCCGTTGGGCATTCGCCGACTGCAGGACCTGCCCGGAGGCTGGGGCATCGTAGTCGACGACGTGGCCGCGGCCCTCGCTACCTGCGCCGTTCTGCACAGTGCAGCTTGGGCTTGGAAAGCGTTTTGAACGGCCGGCCCCAAGGCGGCGTCGGGGTGGCGACGCTGCTTTCGCCTTCTTTTCCGGACCGACTCGCCAGTCAGAAGGATTCAAGACCCTGACGCGGGAGCGCCTGCCGGCGCCTTGTCCTGCGGGCTGCGCTGGAACCAGCGCGTGAGGTTTACCTCGCCGCGGAACCGCCCGCCGGTGCTGATCGTGTTGCCGTCGGGGCCGAACACAGTTGTCACGTTAAAACCGACGAGCCAGCGGCCGTGCCCCCGGAACAGGAAGGCCATCGGCAGATCCCAGATGACGCCCGGTCGGATGGTCAGGAAGTCGTGACTCCCGTTGCCGATCAGCCTCGTGGTGGTGCAATCGACTTCCAGCGTATAGTGCCAGGCCTTGCGTTCGTACAGCAGCCCGGGGGTCACTGTCAGCGAATCGCTGTGCGGCTCGTTCCGGCCAAAATTCCCGGGAGTCGGGGACTTCGCAACAAAGTCGACACTCGTGTGAATGAAGCCGGAGAGGCCTTTCACTCCGTCCAGCTTCCGGCCGAAAACGATGTAAGGCGTGAAGTGCCTGTGGCCGTCGGTAAGCTCGATTGGCGGACGGCTGACAGGAATCGTCGAATTGAATCCCACGCTGGTGTCCCAGGTGGGCTTGAGCCAAATATGCCAGGCGTATTTGGAGCCAAGATGCAGCGCGCTGAGTCCATAACCGCAGGCGGTCTTCCGCAAGCCGTGGGTAGCATAGGTGTCGAGCTCGCTGTTAAGTTCGAAGTGGTCGTTCACGCCCCAGCGAAACTCAAGGGGAATGCGGAGGTAGCTCTTGTCGAGCAGGTCACGAAAATGAGGCTGGAAGGTGAATCGAATGTTCCCCCGGCGTTCGGTCTTGGGCAGATCGATCGTGAACAGGCCGGATAAGCGCGAGAGGCTGTATTGATCCGCATTCGCGGATGGGGGCGGCTGCGCGGGGCGAGGCGCCGAGGCGCTCTCCTGGGACGCGGGACTGGGCCCTGGAGTTTCTTCCTGCGGTGCGGGGCTGGTCGCCGGGGCGCTGTCTTGGGCCGCGGCAGTAGCGGCCAGAAGCAGCCAGGATACAATCCAAGGGAGGATCCTCCGGGGCAGGGTCGTCATCGGTGAAAACGGGTGCAGAAGACTGGACCCGGCAAGAGACAGCTTCCCGTGCCGAAGGTTGCGACAATCACCTCGATCGGCCCGCGGGCCCGTGCGGAGGGAAAACACAGATGGCGGCATCGCTTACGGCAGAATCTGAAGCTGCTCCATCGGCATCCGCACCAGCAACCCCTGCTGAAGCACGTCGACGGCGATGATGACTCCCTTGGGATTGGCCGGATCGTCGACAACGCCCTCAATGCCGTGGAGCGGCCCGCCGGCGACCTTCACGCGCGTCCCTTTCTTGAGCAGCGGATGCAGGCTCAATTCCAGGCCCGAGGCCACCACCGTCCGGACAGCCTCCAGTTGCCGGAGAAACCCGGGCTGGTCCTCGACCCAGATGGCGCGCACCAGCAGGTCCTGCTGGTAGACGCGGTTCTTCCTTTCCGGCGGGATCTCGGCAAACACATAGCCGGGAAAGATCGGCTTGGTGAACCGTTTAGTCTGGTCGCGGTAACGCCTCACACTGGGCACGAGCGGCAGGTAGTGGGGAAACCCCTCGGCGGCCAGCACCGCGGCGAACTTTTTCTCACATCGCGGTTTGGTGTGGCAGGCGAACCAGCGGGGTTCGGCGAAGCTGGGCAGGGTCTCGGCCATGATGTCGGGGTGGGCTGGCGCGCAATCGTCTTCGCGGAAGCGCCTGCGAGCAGACGCCTACGATTTTGCCAGCCGGCGCAGGGCCCGGACATAACCCGGCAGGCCCTGGCCGCAGATCATCGCCGCGCAGGCGCCGGCGGTCATCGATTTGCGGCGGAAGGGTTCGCGCCGGCGGATATTGGAGATGTGCACCTCGATCGTGGGGATCGCCGTGCCCGCGATGGAATCGCGAAGCGCGATGCTGGTATGTGAGAGGCCGCCGGGGTTGATGATGATGCCGGCGTACCTGCGGTCAGCCAGTTCGCCGAGCTTGTCAATGAGCGCGCCTTCGTGGTTTGACTGGAAGAAGGTGAGCGCTACACCAAGCGTCCGGGCCTCGACCCGCAGCCTCTTCTCGAGGTCCCTGAGCGTGGCCCGGCCGTAGATTTCGGGTTCGCGCTTGCCCAGCCGGTCGAGATTGGGGCCATTGAGGATGGCGATTTTTTTCATGGAGATATGTCTGCGGAACACACGGAATACACTGAAGGATCCGGCCGGGACAATCTTCTTTCCGGGTGTTCCGTGGGGGCCTAAAGCGGATTGCCGGTCGCGATGAAGTCCCAGGGCAGGCGGAATTTTTTCGCCAGTTCGGCCGCCAGGGCCTTCACGCCGTGGGTCTCGGTGGCATAATGGCCGCATAGGTAAAAGTTGAGGCGGCGTTCCTGCGCGTAGTTAAACCATTCCTCGCGCAGCTCGCCGGTCACCAGCGTGTCCACGCCCGCGGGCCCGAGCTCGGACACGGCGCCATTGCCGCTCCCGCTGCAGAAGGCCACGGAGCGTGGCGCCGTCGATCCGCACTCGATGGCCACGACGCGCGGGTGCAGCGCGGCGAGCTTCCGCCGCAGGTCGGCGCGCCGAAGCCGGCTGGGCGCGATCCAGCCGATCGCCTCGCCCTCGTGCATCAGAAACGGGCGGCGCGGTTTGAGCCCCACCTGGCGCGCGAGCAGGACGTTGTTGCCGATCTGCGGATGCGCGTCGAGCGGGAGATGGCTGGAATAGAGCGCGCAATTGCCGTGCAGGAGGGTGGCCAGTTTCCGGTAGGTGGAATCAGTGACCGGGCGCGGCAGCTCCCAGAACAGCCCGTGATGCACGATCAGAAAATCCACACCAGCCGCCGCGGCCGCCTCAAACGGTACGAGGCCGGCATCAACTGCGGCGCCGATTTTGGTGACGCGGCCATTGTTGGCAACCTGCAGGCCGTTGGCGGCGCCGGGGTAGTCCTGAAAGGCGGAGCGGCGCGTGCGCCGGTCGCAATAGGCGACGATCTCGTCGAGGGTGGGCATGCCTTGATTGTAGCCGCCCGCCCGCCCGGTTGAAAACGAAAAAGCAGACCATGAGCCAGGGGCAACTCCCCACACGGGTCCACAATCCAATCACCCGCTGATCGGAAGCGTGACAGTAAAAGTTGTCCCTTTTGGGCCGGTGGAATCGAGCACTAGCGTGGCCCCGATCTGCCGAGCGAGGAGCCGACTGATTGCCAGCCCCAGGCCGGAACCGCTGCGGCCGGTCCGGCCCGGTTCGAACAGGTGCTCGCGCAATTCCGATGAAATGCCGTGGCCTTCGTCGGCGACGGTGATGACCACCGCTCCGGCGCTATGGCAGGAGGTCACGCTGACGCGCCGACCGGCGTCGGTGGCTTCGATGGCATTTTGCACGAGGTTGTTGGTGATCAGGCAGAGCAGGCTGCCGCGGTGGCTGTCGAGATTCTCGTCGAACCCGCTGTCGACGGCAAAAACCACTTCTTTTTTTTCCGCGGCCGCAGCATTGCGTTGACGGATGATCCCGGTGAGTTCGCGTCCGGTGAGCTCATAGTTGTTCTGCGTCGAGATGTCGCCAAGGAGTGCGACGGTGTCCTGGATCATCGTCTGCATCCGTTCCGTGTAGCCGGCGGCGGACGCCCAATCGGGGGTGGCGGTGTCGCGGTCGGCGACGACGGCGCGGAGGCCGGCCACCGAACCCTGCAAACCGTGAATCAAGTGCGAGGTGATTTGTCCGACCGCCGAAGCCTTGGCGGCAAATGTCAGTTCGAAGTTGGCGCGGACCAGCCGTTCGTTGCGCTCCGCGATTGCGCGCTGGGCCCGGCGGAGACTGAAATAGGCCGCCGCCACGACCACGGCGATCAACGCGCCACCGATGCCCAGGGTGGCGGCGGTCAGTCGGTTGATGCGCTCGTCGATCGCCACGAGTTCCCCGGCGAGCGGGCGGGCATCAATGAAATATTGGGCAAACCCGAGGATCCTCGCTGGGTCGCGTCCGTGGAGCCGCAGCAGCAATTCAAGCACGGGAGCCGGCCGGGGTTCGGTCGACCCACCCGCCCCGGCGAAATACCGGTCAAGCGGAAAGTTCGGATAGTAGTGGCTGATGTGATCCGTCTGGAGCAGTTGCGGATAATCCGCTGGCGAAAGGTCGTCGAGCAGGAGCGTGGGCGGCACCGCTTGAAGCGTGTTGCCCTCGGCATCGAAGATCGTCACGGCGAGCATGCCTTGCTGCCGGGCGCTGTCCAAAACGGGAGCGAGCATCTCCGCGGGGTCGACCGGCTGCCGGGTGGCATCGGCCTCGCTCCGGGCCAGCTGTTCCAGGGCGACCGGATAGAGCACGGCGGCATCGCGGCCGATGATCTTCTCCCGGATCTCCGCGCGAAGCTCGGACCGGAATCTCACGACCGACCCGGCGAAAATCGCGACGAGCAACCCACCGGCGATCAAGGTCGCCGGCGCGAGTCGCGGGAAGGGGAAAGCCATGAGGGGAAAGGGAGGGTCGGTGTCGCGGGCCGCGGCTGGGCGGCCTCAGCGTGGTTGCGGAGCGCCGCCGGGCAGGGGCAGCACCAGTTTCTCGACGGCGCTGGCATACAACAGGCGGCGCTGCTCCGGGGAAAGCCCGGGCTCAAAAACAGCGATGCGATACTCGTAATAGAGCCGCCAGAGCTCATGCTGCTGGAGGGAATCCGTAAAGTTCTTAAGCAGCCGGTCGGCGGACTGGTCGTTCCCGGGACCATTCGGATGGGCGGCGGCCACGTGCGCGAGATCACTGCGAATCTCCTCTTTCGCTTTTTCCAGTGCGGCATACCGCAGGGAGTTCTCCCGGGTGAAGGCCGCGATCGCCTGCTGCACTCTGTCCTGCATCACGGCCGAATCAATGGCCTCCCGGCCGGTGACTTCCTGGACCTTTGCGAGCAGGGCCTTCTGCAGATCGAGCTTGGCCTTGCGATATGCGGAAATGCGCTCCTCGAGCTCGGGGGAAAGCGACGGCAGGCGCGGCGCGTGCAGCGGATCTGCGATCAGCCCCTGGAGGCGGCCGCGGATATCTTCGGCCAGCTGTTCAAGAGTGGCAAAACGCGGCTCCTGTCGCTCGGCCAGAGCGGCCAGCTGCTGCGCCCGGCTAGAGATGACATAGGACCGGCCGGATTCGCCCAGCGCGGCCCGCAGCTCGCTCTTCAGCGTGTTCTTCAGGTTCTCGTAGGCGTCAACTTTGGCTGCCAGCTCGGCGGGCAGTGCCGGCGGCAATTGCACGAGCGCCGTTTCGGGCGAGAAGAAGAGCCAGCGACCGTCCGGGCCGGGTGAGGCTTCCCTGGGCGCTCCTTCCTCTGTCTCCACGACGATCTCCCTCAGCAGTCGGCGCTGGGCCGGCGACAGACTGCTGCCATAGAAGACTGCCGCCCTCATCTCTTCGGCCGACGCTCCGGGCCCGTCCGAAATCCCCTGTCCACCTGCATTCCCGTCATTACCGTCGCCAATGAGATCGGTGCGCAGCTGCTCGGCCCTGTTCTCCAACTCGACCAATCGGGGTGTCTGCTCCCGGGCGAATTTCTCAAGTGCCTGCCGCCGGCTGGCCGCCTCGACGTCCCTCAAGGTATACAGGCGCGCAAGCAGCTCGGCCTGCAGGGCGCCCTTGCTCGCGCGGTAGGCTTCGAGTTGCTGCTTTTGCCGGTCGGTCAGCCAATCATGCGGATCGGGGGACACGAGGTGGGCGCTGAGGGCGGCGTAGAACGGCTCGTTGACAAACGGTGCGAGTTCGGCGGGCGCGGCGAACCTCAAATCCCCCGGATCAACCGCTGCCGGGACGGAGCCCAGCGGCGGTGGTGAGGGGGGAAAAAACACCAGATCCAGCCGGCCGAGCAGGCGCGGACTACCGGTCAGATGGTAGAACGGCAGCCCGGGTCGGGGGGCAAAATAGGTGGGACGGGGAAATCTGGGCGCCGCCGGGCTGGGGGGGGGCTGCGCCCGCGCCGGAACCGCCAATCCGCCGGCGAACGCAACCAAGCCGAGCCAGACCGCGAGCTTCCGTCGGCCTCGGAAGAATGAGACAAGGATGTTCACTGGCGGAGCTGGGTACAGGGTTTGCTCGGATAACCTTCGGGAATCTGCACCAACTTCTTTGGACCTACTGGACGCAAGGACAACTCAAACCGGCCAGCCGCGATAGGGATGGCTATTGGCGGCGGATGCCTGAGCGGCCCGACTTATTTCATGCTCGAAAGCAGTTTTGCCTTCGCCTGCTGGAACTCCTCGTCGGTCAGCGCGCCTTGATCCTTGAGCGTCTTCAGTTTCAGAAGCTGGCTGGCAAGATCGGCGTTGTTATTCTGCGCCCAAGTCGGAGCGTTTACGATGCTACCGGTCGGGGGGCGGTTGTAGATGTCAAAGAGCTGCATGAACCGGCCAAACGATTCCACCTTGCCGTCGACGAGCCGGACCGAATAAGGCTGGTCGCCGCCGTACATGCGGCCGTTGTCGGTTGAAAGATAATAGGTCAGGTACTCGATATTGGCCTGCGCACTCGTGCTGTCAGGCCGGCCGAGAAGGCTGGTCACTTGATCCTTGGTCATGCCGATATGGATGCTGTTGAGCATATCGGCTGTATAACAACCCGTGAGCAGAACAGCGAAAAACAGGAATGGAGCGAATATCAGGGTTTTCATTGGGAATGGCGGAGGGGTGCGGGATTCGTGGATGATTCCGGCATTCCACCTATTGCGGGAACCATGCCGGATCCGCCAATGGTAATTGAATCTGCTGGTTATCAGCGACCTAAGAAATACAGAGGCTCTGGCCGAGGTTCCGGCACCCGCGGAATCTGGGGCTGCACAACCAAGGAGGGACCCTTCGGAGTGGGTCCTTTGGGGTAGGCAACCAGCCGCCAGAACGGATTCGCGCTATGGCAGCGCAAAGAAATTCACTGCATATTATAGGAGACAGCCTGCTTGCAGGCGACATGCTGCTTGCGGCGAGAAACTCCACTCCGGTTCGCTTCCAGGTAGGCTCCTACACCCGCATTTCGACCGCGAAATCGGCGCGGAAATCTCCGCTACTCTACGCTAATAGCCTAGGCGTCCTTCTCCCGGTCGGAGACTCGATACCTCAAGTATTCACGTGTCACACCGAGCCGTCGCGCGGCGGCCGAGACGTTGTCGCCGGTTTCGCGCAGCGCGTCGGCGATGAGCTCATTCACCACCGCATCGATCGAGAAACCGGCGTCGGGCAGCCGCCACGATGGGTTGCGCCAGCTGCTGGCGGGCGCCGCGGCCGGGCCGGCGAGATGGGCGAAATCAAGCGCCGCCCCACCGCCGAAAATCACGGCCCGCTCGAGTTCATGGGCCAGCTCGCGCACGTTGCCCCGCCACGGCTGCGCGAGCAGGCGGGCTTCGCCGGCGGGAGTGATCGTGAGCCCGGTCAGCCGGTGCCGTGTGGCGATTCGCGCGAGCAGATGGCGGGCGAGCAAAAGGAGGTCGGCGGCCCCGCGTTCCCGTAGCGGCGGCAGCACCAGCCGCAGCAGGTTCAGGCGGTGGTAGAGATCCTCGCGAAACGCCCCCTGCTGCACGAGGTCGTGCAACGGGCGGTTGCTGGCGGCGATGAGCCGCGCGTCCACCACGAGCTCCCGCGTCCCGCCCAGCCGGCGGATCGTGCCGTCGTCGACCGCGGTGAGCACCTTGGCCTGCGTGGCCGGGGCCAGCATCCCGATCTCGTCGAGAAACAAGGTGCCGCCGTCGGCCGCCTCGAACAGGCCGATGCGCGCGCGCTTCGCGTCGGTGAACGCGCCGCGTTCATGGCCGAAAAGCTCCGACTCGGCCAGCGTCTCGGGCAGGGCCGCGCAGTTGACGGTGATGAAGGGCCGGGCGGCGCGCGGCCCCTGCCGATGCAGCCAGCGGGCGAAGACGCTCTTGCCCGTGCCGGTCTCCCCCTCGATCAGCACCGGCGGCAGGCGGCGTTCCAGCCGTCGCTCGGTGGCGACAATCGTATCGAGCTGCGCGTGGACGAAGGTGAGGCTCTGGCCGAAAAAGATCCGTTCGGCCTCGTCCGCGGTCTCCGCGGCGCGGTGCTCCTCTCGCCGCGCGGCGCTCCGGGTGCTCCGGCAGCGCACAAACGCCAGCGGCAGTTCCTCGGGCTCGAACGGCTTGGCGAGATAATCGCCCGCGCCGAGGCGCATGGCCTCAACCGCCTTCCGCACGCCGCCAAACGCGGTCATCACCACGACGCCGGTGTTTTCCGAAAACGCACCCTCGCGCAGCAGCTCCAGCACCTCGCCGTCGGGGAGGTGCAGGTCGACCAGCGCGAACTCGAAGCGCAGCTCGTGCAGCAGGTGGCGCGCCTCCGCCAGGCGGGCCGCCTCGCTCACCTCGGCCCCGAGGCCGCGCAGGTAGCCGGCGAGCCGTTTGCGCAGGGGAGCATCGTCCTCGAGCAGGAGGATTTCGCAGCCGGGGGCCAGCACGGTTTCGTCAGGCATCGCTGCAGGGTACTGCGGGCGAAGAGCCGCCACATTTCAACCCAATTCCCGTCCGCGCCGGGGCTGCCTTCGATGGTTCGCGGCCCTTTCCCTGTTTTGAGAATCTTGGTTTTGCCCGGTTGAAGGCGCGGACTTGCCTTGCCGGCGGATGGGGTCAATGAGGCGCCGGATTGCCCGAGCCTGCCCTCACGGCGGGTTTGGGAAAACCGCAGTCCCTCAGGGGAGGATCTGACCTTCCCTCCTGTCCGGTTCCTTGTCAGTCTTTCTGGTCGGCCGGCTGCGAACGGCCGCATAAAGCGCCAAGCCGATGATCCCGCCCACCACACCCATCGTTCCGACGCCGACACTATAGCAAAGGAATAAGGAACTTGAGGTTTTGATACCCCACCAGTTGCCCACGGCGACGCCTGGATAGAACAAAATCCGGGCCCATAAATGGGTGGGCGTCCATAAATCCCAGGATCCGAAGAATATGTAGGCGAGCGACAGGACCGTCGCAATCAAGACGCCGGAAAATAAAAAACTGAGTAGATGTGTGTGCCGTTTCATGATGTTTCTCCTTTCGTGCGAAGGTCAGAGCTCAGCGACGGCGGTCGGCGCGCCGATCGCCGGAGCGCTTGGTTCGGCACTCGTTAATCGCTTCCGATACCGGATCGCTTTGAGGGGCGCCCCAGGGTTCAGCACCTTCGATGCTCCATCGGTCCCGTACCCCATGGCTTCGTAAAACCCTCTGGCCGCCTGGTTGCCGTCAAACACCCACAGAACGGCTTGGGTGTAGTGCCGGGAGGCGAGCATCTCCTCACCTCGTCGACAGAGGAGCCTGCCGATTCCTCTTCGCCAGTGCCGGGGTGCCAAGTAGATTCCCCAAATCTCACCGACGGGCTCTCCGGCAAGCTCGGGGTCGCGGCAAACCCCAATTGTGAGAAAGCCCAGCACGCCTTGATCGCCTTCAGCAACGTAAGTCTCGCCCTTGCCCGTTGCCAGCGACTCGCGAAAACGCTCTGCCCGAAGATCAAAATCCAAACTGTCCAGGTAAGAATCTGGCACCAGCCCGCGATACGCCATTCGCCAAGCGTCAATGTGCACTTTGGCAAGAGCATCGGCATCACTGGAGGTTGCGCGACGAATGTTCATTTCCTCGGCCGTGGCAGGCTCATTTGGCGGCCCGAGTTGCCGCAGCGAGTGACTTGGCTACCGGATACAAGCGCACCAGGCGGATGCGCCATCCCGAATCCGTGCGAACCCCCAGGCCCAACCCATCGTAGTGGAGGAGAGTCTGCGCCGCGCCCGTCTTGGGGTCGATCGCCAGGATGTCGACTTGAACGGCGACCGCGAGAATTCCGGGACCGATCACGTCGATTTCCCCTATCGTCGACACGTGCCGCAGGTCGGGCGGGACAGTCGCGAATTGCTTGGCATAATGCCGCCTGATCTCATCACGTCCGCGCAACGCGATTCCCTCAACTGGAAACTGGAAGTTACCATCCTCCGCGAAGACAGCGCTAAACCGAGCGGCATCGCGCGCGTTCCACGCCGCGTCCACCTCTTGCATTATCGCTGCGGCCGCCTCTCGATCAGATGAAGTTGTGCCCGAAACGTGCGGTTTGCAGGCATTGAAAGACGCCAGAATTATGGCGAGGCTGGGAAGGACCAGACAAGACAGGTGCATTTTCATGGTTTTCTCCTCTCTTGTTCGAGCAATGCTAGGGTCCAACAGTGTCATAATGCGCAGCGAGGTTGTGTAATATCCAAATCGGTTTGGAGTGGCTTTGGCGGGCTGCCGGACTCGTCGCGAGCAGGCGATATCGTTGTCTGGAAATATCTTGGAAATCAAGATTCAAGTCGTCCGGCGCAGCCCCGTGACTCCGCTCGGGACCCTAACCCATGCGACCCAGCGCAGGGTCACCCCGAGGCTGTCGAAGGATGAGACAGTCGAACGGGCAAGACTGCGCCTGTAATTCGCGCCCTTCGTGCCTTCGTGGTAAAACCGGACAACGCAAAAAGCGGCGTGTTGCGGAAAACGCGTTCTACCTTGATTTCAGGATCCGGGATCTGCCGGATTCGGCGCTGACGGCCTGCCACGCCGAAGCTAGTGCCTTTTGAGCCTTCTGTGGCAAGAACGGCCCGGCCCGTGCGCGACGAGGGCGTCGCGTCTCCAGCGGCGGGAAGAGGAATTGTCCTTCCATGAGAACCGTCCGGCCCGCTTCGTGCCCTTCGTGCCTTCGTGGTTCAAATGCCTTCTGGTGGCTTTCGGCCGTTTTCGACACTCGACGTGGGGCGGTCGAAGCGCAAAGGTCGGGCATGCTGAAACTGCTGTTCATCGGTGACATTGTCGGCCGGCCGGGCCGCGAGATCGTGGCCGAGCGGCTGCCGAGGCTGCGCGCCGATCTCGGGCTCGATTTCGTGATCGCCAACGCGGAGAACGCAGCGGCCGGCGCCGGGCTGACCGGCGCCGTGGCGCAGACCCTGCTGGACGCGGGCATCGACGCGCTCACGCTCGGCGACCACGTGTGGGACCAAAAGGGTTTCGAGACGGAGATCGCCCGGCTGGAACGGGTGTGCCGGCCGGCCAACCTGCCGGCGGCGTGTCCGGGCCGCGACCATCTCATCCTGGAGAAGAACGGCTGCCGGCTGGCGGTGTTCACCGTCCTGGGCCGGCAGTACCTGAACTTGAAATCCGAGTGTCCGTTCATGGCGAGTGACCGGATGCTCGCGCAGCTCGCCGGGCGGGCCGACGCGGTGTTTGTCGAAATCCATGCCGAGGCGACCTCGGAGAAGCAGGCGCTGGGCTGGCATCTGGACGGCCGCGCGGCGGCCGTGATCGGCACGCACACCCATGTCCCCACCGCGGATGCCTGTGTCCTGCCGAAGGGCACGGCGTTTCTCTGCGACGCCGGCATGACCGGCCCCTATGCGAGCGTGCTCGGACGGTTGATCGAGCCAGTCATCGGCAAATTCCTCGACGGAATGCCGCGCCGGTTTCCGGTTGCGGAGGGTGACGTCCGGCTGTCGGGCGTAGTGGTGGAATACGATCCGATCGCCGGGCGCGCCCTGCGGTGCGAACTGCTGACCGTGCGAAAAGCGGCGGCCGGCTGATGTCGCCGGATCAGCTCGTCGGGACGCCGGCTTCTTCGTAGAGACCGAGATGGCGATAGCGCGCGTAACGTTGGTCGAGCAATTCCTCCGTCGACAGGGCCTGCAGTTGTCCGAGATGTCTTTCGAGGGCGGCCTTGATGGCCGCGGCCGTCTGCGCGGGATCATTGTGCGCCCCGCCAACCGGCTCGGGAATAACCTCCTCGACGATCTTGAACTCGGCGAGATTCTGGGCGTTCAACCGCAGCGCCGCGGCTGCCTGGGCGGCGGCGGCAGCGTCCTTCCAGAGAATGGCCGCGCAGCCCTCGGGGGAAATCACGGAGTAGTAGCTGTTCTCGAGGATGAGCACCCGGTCGGTCACGCCGATGCCCAGCGCGCCGCCNNCCGGAGCCGCCTTCGCCGATGACGACCGCGATGGTCGGAACGGTGAGCATCGCCATTTCCCGCAGATTGACCGCGATGGCCTCGGCCACATGACGCTCCTCCGCGCCGATGCCGGGGAAAGCGCCGGGCGTGTCGATGAAGGAGATGACGGGCAGTCCGAATTTCTCCGCCATCTTCATCAGGCGCAGCGCCTTCCGGTAACCTTCCGGGTGCGCCATGCCGAAATTCCGCGCAATCTTGTCCTTGGTCTCTCGGCCCTTTTGCTGGGCCACGAGCATGACAGACTGGCTGCCGAAGAACGCAGTGCCGCCGATCAGCGCCTGGTCATCATGGAAATGGCGGTCGCCGCGAAACTCCTGGAAGCCCTCGAAAAGGGCCTGGATGTAGTCGAGCGCATAGGGCCGCTTGGGATGGCGGGCGATCTGCACCCGCTGCCACGGCGTAAGGCCGGAATAAGTCTCCTGGCGGGCGGCCTCGATCATCGTTTCCAGGGAGGCGACCTCACTGGAAAGATCGAGCTTGGTTTCGAGGGCCCGCTGGTGGAGTTGCTCCAGATGCTTCTCGAATTCGCGCAGCGGCTTCTCGAAATCCAGCACGTAAACGGGTCGGCCCATGACCGGAGGCTACGCCGCGCGCGCAGACGGTGTCAACCGGCCCTTCGGGAATGGACGCAAAAAGGGACGACCGATGAAGGTCGTCCCCGTTGGCAGACGCTGTCTGCAAAAATGGCTATTTCTGCAGGTCGGCCTCGATGCCGATGGTCACGCCGACGTCGTCACCCAGCACCTTGGGGAAAGTGGTGATGCCAAAATCATTGCGGTTGACGGTTGCGGTGGCTTCCCAACCCGAGAGGACCGCCCCCTGCATGCCCGGACCGAAGCCCAGGGATTTCGTCTTCAGCACGACCTCCTTGGTCACACCGTGGATCGTCAGGTCGCCCACGACGTCAAAGCTACCCTCGCCGGTTTTCTTCCACGACTTGCTCTTGAAGGTGATGGCGGGGAACTTAACGGCATCGAAAAAGTCGGGCGACTTCAGGTGGGTGTCCCGTTTTTCAACGCGGGTGTCGACGCTGGGAACCTCGATGTTGGCCTCGACCGTACTTTTCTCTAGGTTGTCGCGGTCCACCACGATGGTGCCGCTGAACTTGGTGAAAGCGCCGGGCACATTGGAGAAGAAATGGCGGATGGTGAACGCCACCGAGGAGTGCACCGGATCGATCTTGTAGATTTCGACGGCCGCCTGCGCGGAGGCGAGCAGGCCGAAAGTGACGATGCCGAGAAAAGCAAGCTGGTTTCGATGTTTCATAGCGGCTATGTTTATAGCCAGAAATTCCGCGAATGCAAATGAGCCGCGCTCCCATCGTGGACTCCGAATTCGCCCGCGCGGACGCCTTTAGTCACAAGATCAGCATGGCGTCGCCGTAGCTGAAGAACCGGTATTCGCGGGCGACGGCCTCGGCGTAGATCTCCTTGACCCACGCGATTCCGTCGAGCGAGCCGGGGGCGAGAAAGGCGGCCACCAGGCAGAGCAGGGTGGAGCGTGGCTGGTGGAAATTGGTGATCAGTGCGTCCACGCCGCGAAACCTGCAGGGCGGATAAACGAAGAGGTCCGCCTCGGACACGTGCGGTCCGTCGAGCGGCGCGGCGTGGCGGAGGAGGAAATCCTCGACGGATCGCACCGTGGTCGTGCCCACGGCGATCCGGCGATTGCCGCCGGCGATGAACAGCTGGCGCTGCGTCTCGACCGGCAGTTCATAGGTCTCGCGGTGAATCGCGTGCTTCTCGACGGTGTCGGTGGCAATCGGACGGAAGGTCCCGAGGCCGACATGGAGCGTGACGTCGGCGAAACGCACGCCGCCGGCGGCGAGGCGCGCGAGCAGATCCGGCGTGAAATGCAGGCCGGCAGTGGGTGCGGCCACCGCCACCTGGTGCGCCCGGTCGGCATAGACGGTCTGATAGCGTTCCAAGTCCAGGCGGCGCTCCTCCGCGGTGTGATGGCGGAGAATGTAGGGCGGCAGCGGCACTTCGCCGAGGCGGTTGGCGACCGCCACGATGGTCTCGCCACGGGGAGTGTTGAAGGCGACGCGGGCGACGCCGTCGTCCTCCTTGCCGAGCACGGTGGCGGTGAACGCGCCTGCGCGGAGAAAAGTGGCTCCCGGGGAGAGCTTGCGGCCGGGTCGGAGGAGGCACCACCACTGGTTCTCAGGTCCGGCCGGGCGCAGCAGGAGACATTCGACTTGCCCGCCGCCCGGCCGCTGCGCAAGAAGGCGCGCCGGGAGCACCGCGGCATTGTTGCGGAAGAGGATGTCGCCGGCGCGCAGGAGATTCGGCAGGTCGGCAAAGACGTGGTGCGCCACCGTGTGCGCACGGCGGTCGACGACCAGCAGGCGCGATTGATCGCGGCAGGGCGCGGGGGTCTGCGCAATCAGGCGCTCCGGCAGCGTGTAGTCGAAGAGTTCGGTGCGGAGGCTCACGGCAGCGGATCCGGATGGCGTCCGGGATTACTTTGGAGTGAAGAAAAAAACATCCGGGCTGGGTCCAGTGACCGGTGCGGCCCTCTACCAGCCCCTCCTTCGCCGGGCCTGCGGAGGGCATTTTTCTTCCCGCCGCGGAAAGAAAAATGGAGCCGAGCGTCGGATTTGAACCGACGACCTGCTGTTTACGAAACAGCCGCTCTAACCAACTGAGCTAGCTCGGCCCAAAAGGAGGGGAGGGATTTCGCGATTTTGCCCCTCGCGAGGCAAGCTTTTTAGCGGACCCGGCTGGAGCGGAGCGAATCTCCGGGTCGTCGGCTGTTCGCGGTGGCGTGAGCAGCTGGTCCCTATCTGAGTTTCTTCCGGACCACGGGCGGGAACCCGCCTCCCAAGAAACCGCGCCTTCCTTGAAGCGGAAGAATCGCGCGCGAGCGCGCTTCCTACAAATGCATGGTTCCGGATTAGGCCGGCGTCACCCTTTTTGTGGATTCGCCGAGGCAGGAAACGTCCGGGCCAGGTGTGCCACCGGCGTGTGACACCGGATGCATTCTATTGGATGATAGTGAGACACAAGTGTGACACGGTGGCGTGGGGAAATAGCATTCCGCAGTAGTGTGAAGTGGGCCGAATCATTTTTAGACATTGATATTAAATTAGTTAGAACAGATAGAGGCATCGGGGCATACGCGCTGCTGACAATCTATCATGAGCCGCATTCTCGGTATCGATTTGGGTACGACAAATTCCTGTATGGCCGTCATGGAAGGCGGCGAGCCTGTCGTGGTTCCCAACGCTGAAGGCGGGCGCACGACTCCCTCCGTCGTGGCGTTCACTAAGACAGGCGAACGTCTCGTGGGTCAGGCCGCGAAGCGCCAGGCCATCACCAATCCAAAAAACACGGTCTTTTCCGCCAAGCGCCTGATCGGCCGGAAGAATTCGGAAGTGCGCGAGGAGGCCAAGAATTACCCGTTCAAGGTCGTTGAAGGAAAGAACGGCGACGCCTTCATCGAGGTGCAGGCGGACGGCAAGACCGAGCAGTTCGCCCCGCAGCAGATNNGGCAAGATCGCCGGTCTCGACGTGCTGCGCATCATCAACGAGCCCACCGCCGCGTCGCTGGCCTACGGTCTCGATAAGAAGAAGGACGAGACGATCTCCGTGTTCGACCTCGGGGGCGGCACCTTCGACGTGTCAATTCTCGAAATCGGCGATGGCGTGTTCGAGGTGAAGGCCACCAA
>PMBT01000046.1 GCA_003153035.1 Opitutia bacterium | reverse complement strand
TGGTGCCCGAGGGGGGACTCGAACCCCCATGCTGTTAAGGCACAGGCTTCTGAGACCTGCGTGTCTACCAATTCCACCACCTGGGCGCGCACCGGAATGGGTAGGAGAAACATACACCCCAACCCGCGCAAGAAAACATTTTGGCGCGTTGGGGATCCAGCCTCCGCATAAAGCTGCGGCGGACAGGTACCGCGCCCCACGCGGCAGGCTGTAAGCCGTAAACAGTAAGCGGGGAGCTTTAGGCGGGCGGCCATGAGCCTTAAGCGCTAGCCGGCAAAAACCCGACTGGCCTGCGCCAGACTCAACTGACGGCGCCACCCAGTGCGACATCGACCCGCCTCACCAATCAAAGGCGAGACGCTCAATGCCAAGCATTTCCCGCGGCATCTCCCGTAGTCGGTGGTGGCGGGTTCGCTGTCGCGTCGCCCTAGCCGCTGGTCAACGAGATCGTGTCGACGAAGACGTACTCGCAGTACCAGCCGGTGGGCGGCGCCTCAATCGTCACGGTGGCATCGCGGCCGGCGAAGGCTGAGAGATCGTAGTTGAGGTCGAGCCAGCCCGCAGCGCCGTCGACGGGGCGCGGGGCCGCCGACCGCGGCGCCATTGACTCTCACGACGAGCTGCCAGTCGCCGCGCACGCCGCCCGCGGGCGAATTCCCCGCGACCGCCAGGTGCAGCACAAGCGCGCGCCCAAGGTGCACCTGCCGTTCGATCTTCGCCGGCACGCCCGCTGCGGGCGGATGAGTGTAGAGAAGACCGGTGCGTCCGGGCGGCGGGTTGGCATCACCACGCTTGCCGCTGGCATAGAATCCCACCGGACCGCTGCCGGCGAGACCGCTGGAGGTGGCGGTCAGCGTCCATTCGCGGGCCCAGGGCTCCGTCGCGGCGGATCGTTGCCGGGCACGGTGATGTCGCGGGTCTCGGACCAGACGCCGCGCACCTCGACGAAACCGCGGCCGCCCGACTGGCCGTTCTGCGACCACGTCGCCGGTTCGCTGTCGACCACGGTGTAGGTGCCGGGCTTGAGCACGACGCCGGGCTCGCATTCCCACAGGCCTTCCGGCACGCCGGAGGCGACTGAACCCCGCACGCGCCACGGTCCGTAGAGTAAACCGTCGCTGTGCCGCAGGGCGAGCGTGCCGGCCTTCGTGCCGCGGCCGGAGTTGTAGTGGTAGCTGTTGACGTAGGTCACGCGCAGCGGCCGGTCGATGGCGAACGTGGTTGGCACGGTCGGCCCCACGCCCACGCCGCCGGTGTTCCAGTTGCTGAAGATCACCTGCGGCTTCGCCGCGGACGCGGGAGCTGGCACGGGCACGGCGACATCGTTGCCGACTTCGACTCCACGGAGGGCGAACTTCGCCGGGAGATTCGCCGCCGGGGGGTGCGAGAAAATGTGGGTGAAGACGGGCGCGCCCTCCCGCAGCCACCGAATCCCGATCGAGCGGGTCTTGCCGTCGGGAAGGCGAACTTCCGCTCTGCCCGGCTGGAAGGTGAACACCAGTTCGGCCGGCACGGCGGGGGCGACCTTCTCCTCCACCCTGCCGTCGGCACCATTCTGCGTATTGACAAAGACCAGGTCGGCCTGGGCTGCGCCTTCGGGCCGGATCCAGGCGAACCAGATGTTCTCGATCAGCCACACGTCCTGGTACGGGGTCGGCGCGAAGGTGATGCAGAAGCCCGTGGTGCGCGCCGGATCCATCCGCACTGTCACGGTGGTGGGCGCCGCCGTCCCAGTGAAACTGGGCCGGCGCGAGACGAGGCCGGTTTTTCCCCAGTAATTGCCGGCCGGCACATCGACGACCAACAGCCCGCCTTGGAACCGGGCGAAGCGATCAAAATCGCCTCCGACCGCCTGCAGCTTCGTCCAGTTGTCATCGAGTGCGCCATGGAAAGTCTCGGTGCCGTTGCCGGCGTTTCCGCCCGCAATGGCGTGGCCCGCCTGATCGATCGTCCACCTGAATCCCTTGCCGCTAATCGTGCAGTCGAACGTCCCTTCGGCGTGGCCGTCGCGGGTGAGGCGGCCGGTGTAAACCTGCTGGTTGCCCGCACCGAACCTAGGCAGCGGACGCGTGAAAGAGACTGCTCCGCTGGATGGATCGAACCGCAGGTTGGCAAGTTTCTCCGCACCCTCGCCAAGGTCGAGGGTGCCCTCAGTGCTGGTGATTTTCAGCGTGCCGGGGAAGTTGTTGAAGTTCACTTTCCACTCGCCGGCCAGCGGGGCGAGCGATCCGGTGGCGGCTCCAGGTACGCTCGTTGCGCCCTGCTTGGTGCCGGTCCCAGCCACCATCGGTTTCGTTTCGGGGCTGGCTGTTGTCACCGCAGGTTTTGTTTCAGCTCCGGCCGGCGGCGTGCTCGCTGCGGTCGAAGTCGGCGGATTGGCAACCACGGCAACAGACGCAGTTGCCGCGGCGGCCTGCCGCGCCTCCTTGTCGGCGATCATCTTGAGCGAGGCCGCGGCCCACGTTTCGTCCTCGGGCAGCAGCGGCTTCTGCCGACGCTCCTCAATCTGCGTTTTGGCTTCGGTCAGCCGGTCGTCGGCGAGGTTCTTCGCCACCCGCTTCTTGACGGCGCCCATGTCCGCACGGTAGGCCGCGAGATCGGTCTCGTAGCGCTGCGTAAGATCCAGGGTCGCGGCACTGAGCGCGCCAGGCAGCGTGCTTTCGAGATTCTTCAACTCGGCCAGACGATCTCCGGCCTGGGCGAGATGTCCGCTCTGCAGATTCTGGCCGACCTCGCCCTGCCAGGAGACAACCTGCTGTAGATTCTTGGCGTAGATTGGCGCGTTGTTCTTCCCGCGCACGGCCTCCGTGTCCTGCGGGGCGAGTTTTGCCGCCACCGTGTACAATTTTCCGGAGGTGGCGAAGTCGCGTTTCTGCTCGGCGTCCTTTCCCTTCGACTTGGCCTGCTGAGCGATCTCCTGTGTCACCAGCGCCGCCGTCGTCGGGTCGCTGACGCGCGCTTTCTCAACGGACCGCTGCGCGCCTTCGAAGTCGCCCTTTTTCGCCAGTTCGCGGGCGCGGGCCACGGCTTGCTCGGCGTCTTGCCGCGCCTGGTCGCGGGCCGACAGCTGCACGTCGAGATCCACGGAGGCCGCCGCGGTCTTGCCGACGGAGTCGGTGACGGTGACGCCCACACGCGTCCTACCCGGTGCCGTGAGTTTCAAAGTGACACTCGGACTCGCGTCTCCGGGGTTGGCTCCGCGCCACGCATAGGTATACGGCGACTTGCCGCCGCGCACCTCGGCGGTGATCCCGACCGTGTCGCCCGTCTTCAGACTCTGCTTGTCGGTCTTGAGCGTGACGTTTGGCTGCAGCGCCCGCTTCACCGCGTCGGCGGTGACATTGACGTTGAAACTCACGGTGGCAGCGCCGAGGGGCAGGTCGTTCTTGTCCTTCGCAGTCACCGTCGCGCTGGCAGTGCCGGTCTCGTGCCGCGAGAGCTGCGGTGACTGCGAAACGGGATTCGAGACTGAGGTACCTTCGTTGGCGGTCCAGTTCCAGCGGATTTCGCCCGTGGGCTGTTCGTCCTCGAACTTCGCCTCAACGGTCAGCTGCTCATCGCCGGCATAGCTGCCCTTCGCGACGGGCACGAGGCCCACGCCCACCTTCCAGATCATCGGACGCGTGCCGGGCTCGACGACCTTGGCTGCAAGCTTGAATCCCGTGGCGGTGAACTTCGCCGAAACCTCGCCGACGCGGTCGGCGGCGACCGGCACGATCGCCCGCGCCAGCAACGCCACCGGTTTGGTGTCGCGCGGGGTGAACGCGATCGCTGTTGCGGCGTGGTCGAGTTCGCGGCGGGCGGACGAGGCCGGCTCCGCCCACTGGAATGACAGCAATGCGGGGTCCACCGGCGCCGGGGAAACCGCGATGCGCGCGGTGACCTCCTGCCCGATCTTCGCGGCGGCCGGCTCGAACGAGATCGAGAATTTCGGCGCCACGACCTTGACGTCCACCTGCAGCGTCTCGCCGATCGTGCCACCGTCGGAGGCGTTGGCGAGCTGCGCCCAGAGCTTGAGCCCTTTCTCCGGCAGGCGATCGAACCGCACCGTGGTGGCGCCGTCGGTGCTCGTCGGCGGGTTGAAGGTGACGTTCGGATCGGACTGCCAGATCACCTTGAGGGTTTTTGGATCGACGTTGGTCTGGATCGAAATCTTCCGCTCGCTGCCGAAGACGACCGGCGGCTCGAGGCCGACGAGCGAGGCGGTGACCTTCTCGACGGTGTAAGTCTGCGTTGCCGAGGCCTTCTGATTATCGGCGCTGGTGACGGTGACGACCAACTTCTGCTCGCCGGCCTTCGTCGGCAGCACGGTCACCTTGGCGCCGTCGCCGGCGTGATCGCCGGACCACTCGTACTTGCAGGGCGGGCGGCCACCCGTGACCGTCGCGTTCACGGTACCCATCTGTCCGAAGCGCACGGTGGCCGGTCCCGCGAGGGAAACACTCAGCGGAGCGATGTCGTCGGAGCCGTCGAGGGCGGGGCCCTTGTAGGGTTGCGTGGTGAAGTTGCCACCCGGGACCGGAGCGATGCTGGCGAGGATGCCTTGGGCTTCCCCAAAGACCTCCTGCACCTTCGCATCGAGCCAGGAGGCGTCGGAATTGTCCCAGGTGCCGCCGCCCATTGCGCTATAGGAGAACTGCAGGGCGCAGGCGCCCTTGGTGGCGATGCCGCTGGCCTCGAGCTTGACGGTGGACGCCGTGAAGCCGCCATCGCCCCCACCCCCATTGCGGTGGAAGATGCGCTTGGTCTGTTTCACGAAGCCGTTGTAGCCGGCGAAGGAGATCGGCTTGATCTCTTGCCAATTGGCGTCGAGCCCGCTGGAAAGATCCTCCTGGAGCTTGTCCGCCGGGTAGTTGCCGAGACCCATCCAGGAAACGTTCACGGAGCCGCTCATGGTGGCGTTCCAGAAATCCTTTTGCACGGGGACGTTTTTGGCCGTGTCGCGGGTGAGGGACACCAGGTCGGAATTGACCGTGCCCTTCCAGATGGAGGAGGCCTGCCCCGAGAAGGAGACCGGCTTCACCACGATCTCTCCGGTGGCGGAGTGAAGGTTGCGGTCGCGTTCGTCGCGCATCTCCACCGATACCTTGGCGGCCCTGAGGGGCTCGCCGGCCTTGGGAAGAGCCCCGGGGCCAAACTGCATCTTCACGCTCGTCGCCCTGGTGCGAACCGCCCCGGTGGTCCAGGCACTCTTGGCGTCATCGTAGATCGCGTCGCCGTACCAGGCGAGGTAACTGACGCGAGAGGCGATGTCTTCCGGGATCTTGGCGGTGACTGTGATGAGGTCGGTGCCATTGACTTCCGCAGGCATCTGGAGGCGGGTATCCATCACCGAGATGCTGATGGAGCCTTCAGCGTACTTCTGTTCCGCGGTGCCTGTCTTGAGGTAGGCGGTGAGCGTAAGCGCGTTCACGCCCGGTTTTGTCGGGTTGAATTCCAAGTAAGATTGGGAGCCCAGGCCGCCGCTCCATTCGTAACGCAGGCGTTCGGACGGAACATTGTCTCCGTCGATGCTGGAGTAGATGGTGGTCTTGCCACCAAGCGGGAGGTTCGGCGGGCCGCTAAGCGTGATGCGGAGTAAGCCGCCAGGGAGGATTTCCATCTTGTGCACGGCGGAACTGAGCGCCTGCTCACCTTTGTCAGTCTTGCGGAGGAGAGTGATCGTGTATCGTGCCTGGCCGGCCTTTTCCGCTTTCGTGGTGAGGACGGGGAGCTTGCCGGGAAGTTGTTGGTAGGAGGGATCGCGCCAATCAAAGGTGAAGTCATGGAGTTGCGCTGGAGTGAGGCCTTTGGTGACGGCCGTGAGCGTGAAGGCTTCGCCGACCTTTGCCGTGGCGGGGCCCGTGATGGCCACGGCGGTATCGACCGGCAGGTTCTTGAGGTATTCCAGATAGGCTTTGCCGTGCTCAATGATGGCATTCTGTTGGGCAATCGTCCCATTGGTGGCCAGCCGGTCCTTGCAGCCGTCAAGCAACAACTCCCACTCGATGGCCAGTTCTCCGAGGGCCTTGAGGTGGCCCTTGTCTTTGGACGGATCGATGGCCCGGCCGAGCGCCGCCGAGAGGTCATCGCGCAGTTTCGCCGCGCGTTGCTTGTGCGCCATGAGGCTGGACTCGGCGCGGGGAAGATCGACCCCGGGATCCCCCGTGAGCCGCGGCGTCGAAGATTCGGATCCGCCCAGGTAGACAATCTTCAGATTTCTTTGCGCGGCGATGTAGTCCACCCCAAAGGGCAGGCCCCAGGTGTTCAGCAGCACCTCATCGACGATGGCCTTGATGCGCGTGTAGCTGGTGATGTGCTTGTCGAAGATGAGTCCGATGGCGTAGGGGTTTTCGCCGGTGAAGAGGCTGCGATTTGCGCGAATCTCCAGGCGGGCGCGCATCAGGGGAGACTTCCCCGCGCCCATTTGGTCCTCATTGATCTGCAAGTCGTCCTGAAGCTTCTGGAGTTCCTTTTCCTTTGCGGGTGCCGACACGCTCTTGATGGCACCTTCGAGGGCGTCGGCCATCGCGATCCAGACGACGCGCTGGAGCTCGGTTTGCATTTCATCGAGGGCTTGGGCGCGAATCGATGTGTACCGATCAGGGGGCATGGCCTTGGGATCAGCGCGATACTTTTCCAACATCGTTGTCATGTGGAAAACCGCATCGTTGTTGGCGAAGAAGCCGCGCAAACGGCGGAGTTTATCCTCGTAGCGGCCGAATTGTTCACTACCTTCCTTCGGAACCAGGGACCACCAGTAGCGAAAGTTGGCCGAGGTGTAGAAGGGACTCTCGGGGTCCATGAAGATCTTGATGATAGCGGCGCGATCGCCGGGCGGACTGACGTCCACGCGGTCGATTTCCCGGCCGCCAAAGATCCCCGGCTGCATCAGGCGGAAGCCGCAGATCTTCTCGCCTTGAAAGTCGGTGACGGAAAAGACCGCATTGAGTGCGTCATAGAACTCGGCGCTACGCACGCAGCCATCCGCGCGTTGTCCGAGGCCCGTCATCATATCGTACTGACCGATCCAGGGGAAATAGAGGAAGACCACGGCCATCACCGCAGGTTTGGGGCTGCGGGCCTGATAGGAATCCCAGAGCGCGTAGGGGATGCCTAACTGAGATTTCCATTCGGTGAGGCCGACCCGGACCATGGCGCTGGAGGCATTCCGGAGGCCTTCATTATCGTCGGTGCCCACGAGGTAGGCATCGTAAACGGTCCCGGCGTTGTTCGCCCAGTTCGCGGCACCCATGAGACTGATGCCGGCGGCAGACTGGGACATGAAGTCATTAAACTTGACCAGCTTGTCGTAGGCCTTGGCGGCGTCCGGGTGCTTGCGCCGGAAGGAGTCGACGGTGGCATTGACTTGCTGCTCGGTCCAATTCTTCTGTTTTCCGAGGTAGGCGCGGACTTTGAACCAGGCATCTCCCGGGATGATCCTTGAGATGATGGATTCGGGCAGATGATAGCTTTCGGCGAGGAGGGACTGCAGCAGTTTGGATTTCTCCTCAAGAACGTTGGGCGAGAGTTTTCCTTCGCGCACCTCGTTTACCAGGTCGAGGGTTTTGAGCAGCGTTTCGGGCACCGTGGCTTGTTTGCCGAACTCTTCGCATTCGTGGTTAAGATCGGTCCAGAGCTTGTCGAGCGCCGCGCTACGCGCTCCGGCGTCGGGGATGGCGGACAAGTCATGCAGCCGGAACGCGAGGGCGTGCACGGCGTTGTCGTGCATCACGGTCTTGGCGCGGGCCATGAGGTCTTCGGAGAGTGAGTCGAAGTTCTCCTCGGTAAAGTCCTTTCCCGCGACCTCGGAGAGGGCCGCTTCCATCGCGGCGACATTGTCCTTGTTGGCTGCGATGCGCGCGGCGGCCCTTGCCATCGGCTCGTCATTGCCCGTCCACGGATTCCACCCGGTTTTCTTGGTGGCTTCTGAGGTGGCGTAGTAGCTTCGCTCGACGTACTTGAGCATCTTCACCAGCTGCTGACCGCGACTATAGGGTCCGCGTTCGACGTCGTGGATGCCGTGGCGCAGCATTTCCATGCTCAGCATGGGTTCATGTTCGAGGGTGAGCTCGGGCAACCTGACGGGGTCCAGCGTCCCATGGCTGCGCAGGGCCATCTCCACGAACAAGGCGCGGCCGGTGCGCTCTTCACTCTTCATTCCGGTGAAGCGCCCCTCGGCATCAAACTGCGGCGTGAGCAGGCACCAGTTGGCTCGCTTGAGCATGTCGAGCTCGGCGAAGGTCTTGCCCCATTCGCCGATAAAGACATCGGGCGTCGCCTGGCCGTGGGCGGTGAGGAGCGCGTCGGCCTTGACCATGTCCAGCGACGTGCGGGCCTGCATCTTTGAATCGAAGAGATCGCGGATCTGCCGGTTGAGCTCTGGGTCGGTGGAGACGGAGCTGAAGTCGATGTCGGCGGCGAAACCGAGTCCCGCCACTTGCAGTTTCACCCAGGAACCGATGTTGATGCGGCCGAAGATTCCCGCCTTGGGATTGCGCTTCATGATGTCGGCCAAGGTCTCGTTCCAGAGCTGCTCAACGATCACGGCGCGTCCAGCCATCAGGGCCCGCTCCGCCGCGAGATGGGAGGAGTCCCAGGCCAGGGCGCCGGGGAAGAGGGGCGTCCCGCCTTTCGACGCGATCGTGTAGCGATCTTTAAAATACTGCATGTCGCGTAGGCTGAGATTGCGATTCCCGAGCTCCTTCATGAAGTCGCCGGTGATCGTGGCCAGGCGTGAGGCGGCTTCGCCATTGATGGAGATGCGTTTGCCCTCCACGTCGGCGCCGCCGCGGGCAAAACCTTCGACGAGTCCGGCGTCCGCGAGCTTCTTGCGGTAGGATTCGAGCAGCGAATCAATCTCCTTGAGCTGCTGGTAATCCATTGATGCCGGCTCGGGGCCGCGGGCGCCCGGGATGACCGTCCGTCCTTCCGGGCCGTTGATCTGGATGCGGGTGGTGGACCACTCTTCCGTTGAAGAGGCGGAGATGGCGCCGCGGCCCGGATTGATGGCCCGATATTTCGCCTCCGTGAGGGATGATTGGAGGAGCTCGAACTCGTAGCTGTTCGACCAGACCGGCTCGACGCCTTCCGGCATTCCTGCCACGGTCACGGACAGGTCATCGCCGACGCTGAGGGTCGTCGTGGAGGGCGTGACGACCACTTTGGCGCTCAACCAGGAAAGGGTTGCAAGCAGCAGCAAGGGAAGGCGCTTCAGGGCAAACTGGATACGTGAGGGCATGGGGGGGTGCGCAGAATTGGGTCAGCTGGCGGCCGCCGGCGCTGGACGGCCCGAGATTGGGACGTGCGTCGTGCGGCGCTTAGGAAGTCTCGATCATGGACTGAAAGTGGTCGACGAGTTCCCGGACTTCCTGGTCGCGGCCCTGGGGTGCCGGTACGCGCACTGAATTGGTCTGCCGCCCGTTCTTTGCCGGGGTGGAGTAGACAAACTCGATGCAGGGCGGTTGGCCCTCGACCAGGTCGCAGTTCTCCAAGCGGGCCATCCAGCCCTTCCAAAGGTGGAGTTCTTTTCCCAGCAAGAGTCCGTTGTCGGCAATCCGGACTTCCGGCACCATGCCGCGGCGGGAATCTCTCGAGACCCGGGTGCCAATCACAATGACTCCCATGATGACCAGCACGAGGGAAAGCATGACGCCAAAAACCCACGGACCGCCCTTGTCCGGATCCAGGACCCAAAAGATCCCTCCAATGACCAGACAAAGGGAGGCGACGATCCGGAAGAGACTCCATTTCATCTTTTGCTCCCGCTCGAAGTCCTCGCCGACAAACGCCGCCCATTCGCCTGTTTTGTAGGTCCAGTGGGCCAGCAATTTTGCGGACGGACTGGTTAGGGTTTCGCGGCCCTTGTGCCTCGCCCGAAAAAGGAAAACGCTGACGAATGCGGACAAGGCGATGAGGAGGCCGACCAACCCCATCGCATACTGGCCACCATTCCACTCGAAGGCGTCAGGGAAGAGACCAGGCCCTCCGACCATCAGGGCTCCGGTGAGCACGCAGTACCAGCAGACTTTTTCTCCTGCACTGAGTTTGGAGGCCATTCGCCGAGGGGTTGCCCGGCAGGATAGAGCAAAGCGGTTGCATCCAAAGAGTTCTCCGTGCAGCGACGTCTGATAACAGGGTCCATAATCCGATGGGGGAGCGCTGCTTATCGGTGCCCTAGAGACTTGGCTATGCCTCTGGACCGGCCGACTGGTTTTGAGCGTGAGGACGGGCTTTGAGAGAAAGGCGGCTTTGGAGGGCGGCTTGGGCAATCCAAAATGTCGTCAGCCCTATTCGCGATGTCGTACGGGTTGCTGCATTCGCGATCAGGTATTCTCTGAGTCCTTCGGGCGCTTTCGTGGCCAATCGCCCTCTGCGCCCTCTGCGTGCTCCTGTAAAATGGCCTGTTAGACTGAACGGAAATCTCCCGCGAATCACGCGGATGGAGGCGAATGGCCCGACCTAATCCGCGCTCCTAGGCGACATCAGCGGGGATACCTCCTGTAAAATGAAGCGGTCGCCTGAATGTCCCCTTCCCTTCTGTCCCGCCCGTCCTCCCGCAAAATGGGTTTCCCTTTGCGGCGGCCATCCGCCAGACTGCCGGCCTCTTATGAAGAAGGAAACCGTTCTCGCCAAAATCAAAGCCGAGAAAGTGGTCGCTATCATCCGCGCCGACAGCCCCGATGGCCTGCTCGATTGCGCCCGGGCCCTCGCCGCCGGCGGACTCACCAGCATCGAGCTGACCATGACCACGCCGGGCGCCATCGCGATGCTCGAGAAGGCCAGCGCGGAGCTGCCGGATTTCCTCTTCGGACTCGGCACCGTATTGGATCCCGAGACGGCGCGGGCGGGCATCCTCGCCGGCGCGAAATTCATCGTCACCCCGGCGCTGCGACCCGAGGTCGTCACGCTCTGCCGCCGTTACAGCGTGCCGGTGTTCTGCGGCGCGTTGACGCCAACCGAGATCGTCGCCGCCTGGGAGGCGGGCGCCGACGCCGTGAAAGTATTTCCCGCCGAGTTCTTCGGCCCGGCCTACATCAAGTCGGTGAAGGGTCCCCTGCCCCAGGTCGACCTCGTGCCGACTGGCGGCGTGACCCCTGAGACCATTGGCGAGTTTCTCAAGGCCGGCGCCATCGCCGGGGCCGCCGGCAGCGCGCTCGTCGACGCCAAATCGCTCAAGGAAAAGAACTGGGCCGCCATCACGGCGAAGGCGCAGGCCTTCGTGAAAGCGGTGGCAGCGGCAGGGAAGTAGCGGTAAGCGTACGGCTTCGCACCTCGTGATCGAGCAGGCGCCGCTTGCGCCAGACACCGCCGCCATAGCCGGTCAGCGAGCCGTCCGCCCCGATCACCCGGTGGCAGGGAATGACGAGGCTGAGGAGGTTGGAGCCGTTGGCCCGGCCCACGGCGCGTTGCGCACCGGGCCGGCCGATTTCCGCCGCGATCTCCGCATAGGAGCGGGTGACCCCGGGCGGGATGCGCCGCAACGCCGCCCACACCTTCTGCTGGAACGGCGAACCGACCGGCGCGAGGAGCAGTTCGAACTTCAGCCGTTCGCCGGAGAAATAACGCCGCAGTTGCGCCTCGACCGCGTCCAGCGTGGCATTCGCGCCCGGCACCACGGCGCAGTGGAGCCGGCGGCGCAGGTGCGCAATCTCATTCTCCAGCCCGCGGCGGTCCACGAACTCCAGCAGGCGTAAGCCCCGCCGGTCGGCCAGCGCCAGCATCTTGCCCAGCGGCGTGTCGATCCGCCGGGCCAGCAGGCAGTCGTCGGTTCGCGCCCCGCGCGGCGGCTTTCCGAAAACGCGGAGGAAGGCCCCTCGAAATCCGCTGGTCGATTCGTACCCGCCGTCGAGCTGCACGTCGATGACCGGCCGCCCCGCCCGCACCTCGCGCAGCGCCAGGCCCATGCGGCGCGCCCGCTGATAGGCCTGAAAGGTCAGGTCATAGTAAGCCCGGAACCGCCGCCGCGCCGTCGAGGGATCCACCCCCATCGCGACCAAGTCCTTGTCGGTCAGCCGGACGGTGGGATCGGCCTCCACGGCCTGGAGCAGCTTCGTCACAATCGCCGGCGGCCGCGGCACGCGGTCCATCGGGCGGCACAGCCGGCACGGCCGGTAGCCGTCATGCAACGCCGCCGAGGTCGACGGGAAAAACTCCACGTTCTCCGCCCGGGGCTTCCTGGCGCGGCAGGTCGGCCGGCAGAAGATGCCGGTGGTTTTCACGCCGGCAAAAAAAACGCCTTCATAGGCCGGATCGCGGGCCACCAGCGCCCGGTACATTTCGCGGTCGGCCGGCAGCGGGGCGGCAGGAGGAAGCGGGACGGTGCGGTTCATGGCGGATGATTGTTGGAGCTACAACGTGTCTTCAAACCGCCTGTCATCGCGAGGCGCGTCCGACGCGCCGTGGCGATCCAGCTGGATTGCTTCGTCGTCCCGTCGGGCGGAACTCCTCGCAATGACAGTTTGAAGACATGCCGTAGTCTAGCAGGATTGGACCGCAGGTTTCCGCCGATTTTCAGGCAGGCAATTCCGGGGCCGGACCGGCCCCGCTCATTCCTTGGGAAGGTATTTCGCCACGTCCGGGATTTCCTTCACGCGCCGGCCGCCCGCCAGGCGCTGAAGGTAGGGATCCTCCTCCGGCTTCGCCTCGATCTCCTCTTCGCCCTCGGCGTCCGACTCCTCCGCACCGGTGATTTCCCAGTTCAGTTCTTCGTCGAAGACGTGCGACATGCGCCGCGCCTGCGGTTCCAGAATCAGCGCGGGATTCTTCACGCGCCCGGCCTTCACCAGCTCGAAGAGGCACGGTAGGAACTGCGCCGCATAATGCGCCTGGAAGTCCGACATCCACTTATTGGCGAGACCCTCCCGCCGGTTGAGCAGCACGACGTCGGAAAAATGCACGCACGCGTCGAACCAGACGCGCAGTTCCTTGTGCTGCGCGACGAGCCCGCAATGGACCACGCAGAGGATCCGCCCGAGTTCGCCGCCGCTCGCCGGGAGCCACGCCTGGAAGGCCTCGACCTGGTCGACAGGGTTGCGGCGGCCGTCGCCGAAAAGAAACACGTGGGTGGCGCCGGCCAGTTCCGGTGAGTCGATGCGGTCCCCGGCCCAATGCCAGCGCCCGGGCTCGCCCAGCCGGGCGTCGCTGTCGGCGGCCCGCTCCCCGTCGGAGAGCAGGACCAGCGCGCGGCCGCCGGCGCCGAGGCCGCCCTCGATGAGGTCGGCCACGACCTCGCGCCGGCCCGAGCCAGCCGCGCCGAGGATGAGATAGACTAGGGGCTTCTCAGACATTCGTTTCACCACGGAGGCACGACTGCTGCGCAACCAAGCTCAGTTTGTCTCTGAACCACAAAGACACAAAGGCACAAAGGGAAATACCCAGAGCTGTTACCTTGGTGTCTCCGTGACTTTGTGGTTGAATGAATCAGAACTTGAAGGTGCCGCATTGCGCCGCCTGCCGCATCCAGTGGTCGACGAGCACGAGCGCGGTCATCGCCTCGACGATCGGCACGGCGCGGGGCAGCACACAGGGATCGTGGCGGCCGCGACCCGCGAGCTTGGTCGCCCGGCCGTGCACGTCGACAGTCGCCTGCGGGCGCAGGATCGTGGCGGTGGGCTTGAAGGCGACGCCAAAGCGGATCTCCTCGCCATTGCTGATGCCCCCCTGCACGCCGCCGCTGCGGTTGGTCCGGGTACGCACCTGGCCCTCCCGGTTCTCAAAGAGGTCGTTGTGCTCGGAACCCTTGAGCAGCGAACCGGCAAAGCCGCTGCCGATCTCGAACCCCTTGGTGGCAGGCAGCGAGAGCATGGCTTTGGCGAGATCGGCTTCAAGCCGGTCGAACACCGGCTCGCCCAGCCCGGCCGGCACGCCCCGCACGCGGCACTCGATGAGACCGCCGACCGAGTCGCCATCGGCGCGCACCGCCTTGATGCGCGCGATCATCCGCGCCGCGGTGGCGGGGTCCGGACAACGGACGGGCGAGTCCTCGACCTCGTCGAGCGAGGGAAAGTGATCGAGCGAGTGAGCCGCGAGGTCGTGGATCCGCGTGACAAACGCGCGAATCTCCACCCCGCCGGCAAGCTGGAGGATCTTCTTCGCGATGGCGCCGGCCGCCACGCGACCGACGGTCTCGCGCGCCGACGCCCGGCCTCCGCCTTGGTGATCGCGGATCCCGAACTTGGCCTGATAAGTGAAGTCCGCGTGCGACGGACGGAACTTCTTCCCCATCTCGTCGTATGCGCCGGGACGGGCGTCGGTGTTCCGGACGAGCATTGAAATCGGCGTGCCGGTGGTCCGACCCTCGAAGAGCCCGGAGAGAATCTCCACCTTGTCCTCCTCCTCGCGCGCGGTGACGAGGTCGCTCTGTCCCGGCCGGCGGCGGTCGAGTTCGACCTGGATCTCGGACACCTCCAATGGCAGGCGCGGCGGACATCCGTCCACCACGACGCCCACGGCCCCGCCGTGGCTCTCGCCCCAGGTGGTGACGGTAAACAATTTGCCGAAGGAGTTAGGCACGGCCCGTCAGCGTGATTTGTCAGCCGCCGGCAGGCAAGCATCTACGGGGCGGGCAAAAGCCGCCGGACGGCCTGGCGGGCGGCCGACCGGGAGCCCGATGGAACCCGAGGCTATTGGGGCCTGTCCGGAAACTTCGGCCGCGCGGCCGCGTCATCATTTACCAATGCTTTGACTCGCTCGCGGACCGCCCGGTACAACGCAGTTTACATCATCTGGGAATTCGTATGAGATCGCGCTTCCGCACCACGGCCATCGCGCGGTCCGCTCACGTCACTTCTTCATTCCCTCTGCGCCGCATGTCCTCTAATCCTTGTTCCCGCCCTTTCGTGTCCGCCGTCGCCATGGCGCTGGCTGCCGCGGCTGCTTCAATCACCGCTCAGCCCGCCGGCCCGGGGCCCGCTGAGATTCAGTCGCCCGCCAATGCGCTGGCGCCCGCCAGCCTCCCGGCCTCCACCGTTCCACCCGGACCCCAGCCGTCCACCGAAGAGATCGTCGGCCCGATCCAGATGCGGGGCGAGACGCTGGAGGCGGTTCTTTTCCAGCTGGGAAAATGGACTAGCCGCTCGATCATCCGCCCGCAAGCGCTGCCCGCCACGTCCACGGAAGGTTACACCATCACCCTGCCGCCCATGCCGAAAAGCGAGGTGATCCTTGCGGTCGAGACCATGCTCGAGCTCGGCGGCATCGCCGTCAGTCCGCTCGGCGATCATTTTCTGAAAATCGTGCCCATCGGCCTGGCGCGTACGGAAGCGCCGGAGATGATCGACGGCTCCACCCTCGACCTGCCGCCGAGCGGCCGGATCGTCTCCAAGCTTTTCCGGCTCAGTTTCCTGCGCGTGAGTGAGCTCAAGGACCAGGTCGTTCCCCTGCTCAATCCGAACATGGGCGGCCCGGTACTGTTCGAGAAATCCAACGCCGCCCTCGTCACCGATTCCCTCAGCACGCTCCAGCGCGTCGAGCAGCTCCTCCGCGATCTCGACAAGCCAGCCCGGCCCAGCCTGGAGCCAAAGTTCTACCCGCTGCACTTCGCGAAGGCCAGCGACCTCGTCACCAAGATCACCGGCATTCTCAAGCCGCCGCTCAGCAACGAGCTCAGCTCGGCGACCAGCATCAGCGCCGACGACCGCACCAACCAGATCGTGCTCATTTCCGACGTGCGGCACTATCCCTTCTTCGACGAGTTAATTTCCAAGCTGGACGTGAAGTCCGACCCCAACACCCGTAATGAGGTCATCTCCCTGAAGCACGCCACCGCGAAGGACGTGGCCACGCTGCTCACCAGTCTGGTCTCCGGGCAGAACCAGGCCGCCACCAAGGCTGACCAGCAATCCGGCCGGCCCGGCCAGCCCGCGACTTCGCGCCCGCAGACGCCACCGGCCAACGCGCCGGTCACTCCCGGTT
This sequence comes from Opitutia bacterium, assembly GCA_003153035.1. Taxonomy (GTDB): domain Bacteria; phylum Verrucomicrobiota; class Verrucomicrobiia; order Opitutales; family Opitutaceae; genus Fen-1467. The sequence continues at coordinate 35,813 of PMBT01000046.1, read as the reverse complement.
CCGCGCAGCCGCTCACCGCGAATCTGCTGGGAGAAGCGGGCCTCGGCACGCAATTCAGCAGCCTGATCACCGTGCTGGCCGACGATCGCAGCAATTCCGTTGTGGTCTCCGGCACCGTCGACGACATCCGCCTGATCCGCGAGATCGTGGACAAGGTCGACGTGCTGCTCGCCCAAGTCAGCATCCAAGTTGTGATCGCCGAGGTGACTCTGTCCGACAAGGACTCCAGCGGCATCAACTCGCTTAACCTGACCGTCGGCCCGAATGCAAAAGGCGGCATTGGAATCACCAATTTCTCGGCCGCCAGTCCAACAACTGCAGACATCGCTGGTTGGCAAGTCACGAGCGGAGTAGTCAATCCCCTCGCCTTCCAGGCCGCCCTCGGAAACATGGGCGGTAAGAGCAACGTGAAGGTTTTGTCGGCTAACACCATCGTCACGACCCACAACAAGCAGGCAGAGTTTGTGGTCAGCCAGCAGCAGCCGATCATCACTGGCACGACCTCCACCCCAAGCGGCGTCACCACGGCGACCGGCCTTACCTCGAGTTCCACGGTCACCTACAAGGACATCGGAATTGACGTGAAGGTCACGCCGCTGATCGGCGACGATGGCAGCGTCCAGCTCGAGATTGACCAAAAAGTCGACGACGTCGTCGGCAATGTCACGGTCGACGCCAACGTCCAGCCGATCATCGGCCACCGCGAAGCCACCTCATTCATCAATGTTGGGGACGGCCAGATGATCGTGCTCGGCGGACTGCAACAGACCAAGCATAGCACCAACCGCAGCAAACTCGGCTTTCTCTATGAGATTCCGATCCTCAGCCATTTGCTGGGCGGTCGCACCCACGAGGAGGACCGGACCGAGCTCCTGCTGTTCGTCCGTCCCCATATCATTCCTCCGGGCCAATCCACCAAGGACGCCAACACGAGCATCGACCAACTCAACAGCAAGGATCAGGTGAAGGAATACCTGAAGGATCCCTCCAAGGACCACAAGGAAGGCCTGATCAAGCAATTGACCCAATGAGTCGCCGCCGGCGCCTCCTGTCATGAACGCGTTGACCCAGGAAGCCCTGCCCGCCGCGCTGGCGGAGCGACTGACCGATGAGCAGCGGCAGGCCGTGTTGGAGGCGCCCCGCGGCCAGCGGGTGGCCGCCGTCGCGACGGCGCTGGGCCTCGCGGAGGCCGACGCCCTCGCCCTCCTCGCCGCGGCGACGGGGCTCGACATCGCCCGCGACATCCGGCCCGACCGTTCCTCGCTGAGCCTCCTACCCGCCCGTCTGGTGCACGATTACCAAGTCGTCCCCATCGCCGGTCCGGAAGAACCCGCGCCGGAGGAACCGGCGGAGCACCCGGCCGCGCCCGGTCCCAAGGAGGTTCTGCACCTGGCCTCAGCCTGGCCGCCAAACCAGGGGATTCTCGACTGGGTCCGCACCTTCACCCCGCGGCCGCTCCACTGGCACCTCGCCCTGCCCGACCGCGTCCACCAGCTCATTATCGAGCATTTCGGCGTCGGCTCCGGCAGCCTGGAGGATTCCGGCGAGGAGTTCGCCCCGGTCGAGAATCCGCAGGGCGCCGACGAGATCGTCGACGAGGACGCCGCGGTGGTGCGCTTCGTGAGCGATGTCATCAGCCAGGCCATCGCCGATGCCGCGACCGACATTCACTTCGAGCCGCAGGAGGGCCAGTTGCGCATCCGCTATCGCGTCGACGGCCTGCTCGTGTCGGTGCCCCTGCCGGAGAACCTGCTGCGCTTCCAGGACGCGATCATCTCGCGCCTCAAGATCATGNNTCATGGCGCGGCTCAACATCTCCGAGCGCCGCCTGCCGCAGGACGGCCGCATCAATTTCAAGACCCCCAACACCACCCTCGACATCCGCGTTTCCACCATCCCGACGATCTACGCCGAGAGCATGAGCCTGCGTCTGCTCAACCAGAAGAAAGAGGCGTTCACCATGGACCGGCTGGGCATGAACGCCGAGGAGCAGGCCCTGATCACGCACGTCCTCGACTACCCGCACGGCATCATCCTGGTCACCGGCCCCACCGGCTCGGGAAAATCGACCTCCCTCAACGCGTTCCTCCGCAAAATCAACTCGCCCGATCTGCGGATCGTCACAATCGAGGATCCGATCGAATACGAGGTGGCCGGCGTCAACCAGATGCAGGTGCGGCCCGAAATCGGCCTGACCTTCGCCAGCGCGTTGCGCCACGTGCTCCGCCAGGACCCCGATGTCATCATGGTCGGCGAAATCCGCGACCTTGACACCGCCGAGATCGCCATTCGCGCGTCGCTGACCGGCCACCTCGTTTTCAGCACCATCCACACGAATGACGCCGCCGGCGCCTACACGCGCCTCGTTGACATGGGGGTGGAGCCCTTCCTGGTGGCTTCGGCCATCGAACTGGTCATTGCCCAGCGCCTGGTCCGGCGCCTCTGCCCGGCATGCGCCCGGCCGCAGCTCGTCAGCCGGACCAAACTGCGCGACACGCTTGCCATTCTTGGTCTGGATCCCGCCGAGTCCGGCGCGGTCACCGAGCTGATGGCGCCGGTTGGCTGCGACCGCTGCCGCAGCAGCGGTTACCGCGGGCGCATTGGCATCTTCGAAATTCTCCGGCCCAATGACGAATTGCATGATCTGATTCTCAAGCGCGAGTCGGCGCGCGTGCTGACCAAGTGCGCCCGCGACCACGGCATGCTCACCCTCCAGCATTCCGGCTGGGAGAAAGTGAAGGCCGGCCATACGACCATGGAAGAGCTGCTGCGCGTCATTACCGTCACGGAGAAATAGGCATGCAGAAGACAGAAGACAGAGGCCAGCGGGGCCGATGCCGCTGGCACGAGAACTTGCCGTTGCAGGATTTCGGCCTCTGGCTCCTGGCTTCTGACTCCTGACTCCTGATTTAAGAAATGCCCCATTTCAATTACACCGCCCGCGACCGTTCCGGCCAGCCTGTCTCGGCCGGGCTGGAGGCGTCGTCGCGCAAGGAGGCGCTGCGGCTGCTAGCCGCGCGCGGGCTGACGCCGGTGAATGTCAGCGAAGCGGGCGCCGCTGCCGGCAGCCGGCCCCCGGACGCGAGCAAGAAGCCCGCGGGAACGGAGACGCTTTCCAAGACCCGGTTCCGCCTGACCAAATCGTCGGCGGTCACCCGCAAGCAACGGTTGCCCTTCCTGCAAGCCCTGTCCGATCTGACAGGCAGCGGGCTGTCCGCCGGCGAAGCCGTGCGTTTGCTCAGCCAGCGCATCCAGGAGCCCGCGTTGCGCGCGCTCTGCCAGGGCTTGTGGGAGCGTCTCAGCGAGGGCCGGCCGCTGTCGCGCGCGATGGAGGAGTTCTCCGCGGTCTTTGACGATTCGACGGTGAACCTCATCCAGGCGGGCGAGGCCACGGGCAGCCTCAACGATGTGCTGCAACGCCTCATCCAGCACTTCACCGAGCAGCGGGAACTGCGCCAGAAGCTCGTCCTGGCCATGGCCTACCCGGTGTTCATCTGCTGCGTCGCCGTCGGAGTGATCATCTTCTTCATCTTCGGGCTGCTGCCGAATATTGAACCGCTGCTCAAGGCCACCGGGGGCAAGCTGCCGCTGGCCACGCAGCTGCTCATCGGCATTTCCCATTTCTTCATCAACTACGGCCTATTCTTGGTGGTGCCCCTGATCCTGGCCGTGGTGTCCTTCTGGCGCTGGCGGCAGACGGACGCCGGTCGCGCGCTCACTGATGAATGGGTGCTGCGCGTGCCCTTCGCCGGGTCCTTTGTCACGACGACAACTGTGATGAACTTCAGCCAGACGCTCGCCGTGCTCATCGAGAACGGCATTACGACCGCGGAGGCGCTGCGCATGACCGAGCGGGTCATCTCCAACCGCACGCACCGGCGCGCCTTCGCTGAGGCCACCGGACGGGTGCTCGAGGGCGAAAGCCTCTCGCTCGCGCTGGCCCGCACCAACTGCTTTCCCCACCTGGTGCTCGACCGCCTGACGATTGGCGAGAACACCGGCAATGTCGTGCCCAGCCTCAAGGAGATCGCCCGCAGCCATCAGAAGGACCTGAGCCGCCGCCTGCAGGTCTTTACCGGCGTGGTCTCCACCGGCGTGCTCCTGTTCGCCTTCGGCTTCGTCGGCTTCCTTGGCTACGCGATCTTTTCCGCGGTGTTCTCGGTCAGTGCGAGCTTCCGGTTCTGAAGGCTGTGCGAATCGGTGGCTTCAGCGACGATTCTGCGGGGCATTCGTAGGGGCGCGAATTTGTCGCGCCCTTTAAGATGGGCGCAGCAAGCCTGCGCCCCTACCATTCTTTCCAGACTGTTCTGGACAGCCCCTACCGCACGATCTCGACCGAGGAAACCCGCAGGGTGGCGGTGAGCAGCGTCGGGTTGGCCGGATTGACCGTCAGCGAGAACTGCTCGATGCCGATGTACGGCGATCGCTGTGAGAGCTCGAGGTAGAAGCGTTTAAGCGAGTCCCAGTCGGTGTTGCGCAACGAGAACTGCACCGAGTTGATCGAGAAAAGGCTGGTGCGATCGGTGCCGATGATCTCGCTCGTCGTGTTGGCGCGGACGCCGATCTTGTCCGCGATCGTGCTCAGCTCGCCGAGCAGCTGCGGGCTGCTGAAGGCGCGCGCCGGATCGAGATGCTCGATTGCCTTGGCCGCGGCCACCTCGATGTTCGCCCGGTTGTCGATCCACTGCTGCTGCGTCGCGAGCGTGGCGGCGGCGGTCCGCCATTCCAGCCAGAGTTCCCGGCTGCTCCGCCCGACCCGCAGCAGCCAGACCACGGCGACCAACGCGAGCAGCGCCGTGAGCAGCACCTTTTCCCGGGAATGCCGGCTGAAAAAGAAGGCTTTCATGACGGCGGAGCCGCTGGTCGAACCGCGGCGGGCTTGAAGGTGACCGTCAGGATGAACCGCGTGACCCCGCCCCGGTCGGTGGTCTGCCCGAGCTCCACGTGCTCGCAGGCGGGCAGGTCCTTGAGGGCGGCCTGATATTTGAAGACATCGGTCGTGGCGTTGGTCTGGCCTTCAATCTCGAGGACGTAGAGCCCTTTCGTCACGGTCCGCAGGAACTGGATGTTGCTGCCCGGCAGCTTCTCGCCGACGAGCGTGATCATCTCCAGTGGCAGGAGCCGGCGGGTGAAAAGCTCCTCGATGCGGTTCGCGAGGTTGTGTTTGGTTTCGATCTCCTGCACGGCCGCCGCCTGGCTCGCGGTCTGCAGCGCCCGGCTGCGCAGCCAGAGCCGGCCGCCTTCGATGCCGAGTTGGAGCACTGCGGCCAGGGCGATCGCCGCGGCGCAACCCAGGAAGGCCCGCCAGAGATAGCTGTCGCGGGCCCGGTCGCGCCGGCGGGCGGCCAGCTCGGTCTTGTCGCGCACGTCGAGCGCGTCGAGTTGCGCGCTTTCGAAGCGCGCGGTGAGCGTCCCGATGGTGAACCGCAGGTCGCCGTCGCCGATCCGCGAGGTTGTCGCCGTGGGCGCCGCCACCTCTGCCGGCGGGGGAAAGGCCTTCAGCTGCGCCGCTAGCTCGGCCTGCACGGCCGCGCGCTCCTCGGGCGGTGCGTCGATCGCGACCGCCCGCGTCTGCACCACGGCCGGCACCACGTCCCGCCCATCCCAACCGAGGGCGGTCACAAAATCCGCGCCGGTCACGAGCAGCGCCAGCGGTTTCACTGGCGCCAAGCCCAGGCAGGCGGCAAAGGCCGGTAGCACCGCGTCGGCGTCGGTCCACTGCTCCGCGTCCGCCACGGTGAACCGCCGCCGGTAGGCCGCGTACACCAGCACGCGGCCCGCCCCGGGCGGAAAGAAATAGCCGTAGCAAAGCTGGGGAATGGCGAACGGGGACAACCCCTCCAGCGCCATTTCCACCTGGCTGGGAATCCCGTCCGGCGGGGTCCCCGGGGCCACCGGCATCACGCGGACGAAAAAGGCGTGATCCGGCAGCAGCACGGCTTTCTTCACCGCGGCCGCCGACAGGGTGAAATTAGGCAGAACGCTCATGGAGTCGCAGGCTGGGAGGGAGGAGCAGTATCGACGATCTCATCATTCTCCCGGATTTCGAGCAGGGTAAAGGGATAATTCAAGGCCGGCTGGGCCTGACTGCCGCTCGTGGCAGGAGGGATCGTAGTGGCGGCGGCCGGGGCAGAGCCGGCCGCGGCGGCGGTATTGTCCTCGGTGGAGGCGGCCGCCGGTGCGTTGGCCGGCGGCAACGCGGCCCCGCCGGGAGGCGCAATGACGGCACTCAATCGATAGGACGCCTGCCCCTCGCGCACCGTGATGGTGACCCGCAGGCAGCGGACCTCGGTGCCGAGTTTCGACCCCGCCGTTCCCGGGCCCACGAGCCCCGCCACTTCCTGGGCATTGTGGAAATAGGCGGGGCCCTGCCGGGAGTAGGAGCCGAGGCCACCGAGATAATCGCCGACCAGCTTCACGCTCGCCGCATCGTAGCTGCCAACCGCCGCCAGCGTGGTCTCCCGCCCGCTGTTGACGTTGGGCTGCGCGAAATCGAACAGCGACACGCTATCGACGAAGCTCCGCCAGAGGTCGTTGGGCTGGCCGTCCGCATGGTACAGCGTGTCGCGCACGAGCTGGATGGAGGCGAGCTCGGAGAAGGAGTGCAGGGAGCGGCCAGGAGGATCGTGCGGCACGGCCGCGCGCTCATAGTCGGTCGCCCGCGCACTGAAGGAATTCACCGGATCGTAGCCCGGCTGCATCCACACGAGCAGCGCATCGGCGAGCCGCTCGGCGTCGGCCTGCTTCTGGCCCAGGAGCACGAACAGGTCCCGCAGGGTCTGGTAATCCGCATGGCGCAGCGAAATCTTCCCACTCTCATCCTCGATCGTCGCCTCGACCGTTAGGCCATCGGGCGGCGCATAGCCGGCAAATTCCAGGGGTTTGCCCCACCCTTCGGTCGCACTGTGCAGCGCGCCGTCGGCCGCGATGAATTCCTGGAGCACCCCCAGCGTCGTCTCCAGCGCCGAATAGGCCTGGACCCGCAGCCGGCCGGCCCGGGCCTCGCGCGCGTCCGCCAGCAGGTCAACCGCCGTCTTTTCCAAGTATTTCGTCAGCGCGAACGCGGTGAGCAGGAGCGTCATCAGCACCAGAAGAATGACCGACCCGGCGTCGCCGGGGCGGCGCCGGGCGGGGCTGGACCTGAGGTTGAAAGACCGGCGCGGCATGGTCAGAAAAGCGGCAGCGCCTGGCTGGTCGCCGGCAGCGGGACCACGGTTTCGCGGGTGAGCTTTCCGTAGGTGAAACGGAGCCGCAGGCGCGTCGGCACCTGCCATTTGCCGTTGTTATCGCGCTGCGGCGTCGTCGAATTCTGCCAGCTGTTAAAACTGGCGTTATAGTAGTCGTAGCTCAACGCGGTGACGAGAGGCGAAAGGGCGGTGGCCCGGGGAGGCTCGTCGGCGAAATGCAGTTCCAGTCGCGAATGCCAGTAGAGTACGAGCCCCTGGTCCGGGCGCACCGCGAATGCGCAGACCACGTCGGGCAGCGGCGTCTCCGGCCAGGGCAGGACGTGGCTGCCCGCCGGCAGCTCGAAGGTGAGCACGGCCGCAGTCGGTCCGTCCGGCAGCCGGATCTCCTGGACCGCGAGCGCCTGCTCGCCCTTGGCCGACGGCAGCACGGTCGAATGCAGGGACTGCTCCACGAAGCGCGTGACTGCGCGCACATGCCGGTCGAACAGGCGCACATCCGCGCCGCGGCCCCACAGTTCGCCCATCGAGAAAATGAACTGGTTCATCGCCACCAGCAGCATGCCGACCAGGGCCAGCGAAAGCAGGAGCTCAAGCAGGGTGAACGCCGGGCTGTTTTTTGATTTTTGGCTTCTGATTGTCGTCCGCTGGTCCCGAGCCGCCGAAGCGCAAGTCTTCCGCTCCCCCTCCCGCCGCCAATCAGAAATCGGAAAGCCAAACTCAAAGATCATGGTGCCACCTTCTGCAGTTCGAGAATCCGCTGCTTCACCTGGTCGAGGAGCTTGGTGCGTTCCACGGGATCGGACCAGGTCGGCCGCAGCAGCAGGAAATTCTGGGTCACCCGGTAGGGTTCGCGGCGGGCCGGGTCGGTGATCTCGCACGTCCAGGCGACCGAGAAAAGATCGACGGTATCCGTCGCCGCAATGTCCGCCTGCCAGTGGGCCCGCTTGTTTTCACCCAGGTCCAGGTCGCCACCTTCCTCGACTTTGTCGCGGTCCGCCTCCGTTAGCACGGCGGACCGCACAAACCGCAGGTCCGCGTCGTAGGCGTTGCGCCGGCTGACCGCCTCGTAAGCGTTCAGCGCGTTGACGTAGGTGGCGCCGAGCACCACCGCCGCCAAGGCGAAAATGGCCAGGGCGATCAGGACTTCCAGCAGCGTGAAGGCAGCTAACGTCGAGGGTCGAGGGTCGAGCGCCGATGGCCAGCCAAGGGTCGGCTTTCGACTTTCGACCTTCGACTCTCGACATGGATTCGTCACGTCTTGTCCTCGGTTTTCTCCAGCACCTGGGCGCAGGTCCACGGATCGATGGCCAGCTGCCAGGCCGTCGCGCCAGTCCGGAACTGCGCGCGGAACGCCGTGCAGGTGCCGTCGGGATAGAACACGACCCGCGGCACCTCCTGGGTCTCCACGACCTGGCCGGCAATGAGAATCAGGCTGCCGCCCTTGACGGCCTGCAGGAACTGCACGCTGACTTCGCTGCCCGTTGCATCAAACGAGGCGGTGCCGGTCTCCAGGCCATTGTTCCAGACGAGTTTCCTCTCCTTGCGGTCGAAGCTCAGGCTGGTGTCGCGCTCACTGAATGAGGCCAGCTTCTGGGCCGAGCGGCACGCCTGCCAGAACACGTCCTCGGGCGCGGGATGCTCATTGCTGAAGACATGCCCTACGCCCGCCGCCAGCACGCCGCCGATCAACCCGACGAGCACGATGACCAGCAGGATCTCCAGCAGCGTGAACGCGCGGGTTTTCGTCGCCAAGACTCTCGCCACCGGCGAAAACCTACCAGTTCCCAATGTCGTCCTCAGTGCCATCAGTCTTGTCAGGTCCCTTGGACCAGAGGTCGTAGGAGTTCTTGTTCTTCACCCCGGGGTACCGGTACTGATAAGGCTCCTGCCACGGATCAAGCGGAAGCTTGCTGTCCTTCAAATAGGGCCCCCGCCAGCGATCGGCCTTGCCAGCGGGAGGGTCGATCAACGCCTGTAAACCCTCCGCCGTCGTCGGGTAATCTCCCATGTGGATCCTATATACGGTCAATGGCGCCTGCATGCTCTGGCTCACGAATATTTTGACGATGTCCTTCTTGGCGTCGCCGAAAATCTTGTCGAAGTTGGAGACGGCAAGGCCGACGAGCAGGCCGATGATGCCGAGGACGACGAGGATCTCGAGAAGGGTGAACGCACCGTTGATTCGACGGTCGGCCGGGCGGGAAGCGGGAAACGCGGGCTTCATAATCTCAAAAGTTAAACGCCGGTTGCCCGGGCTTGTCGAGTCAAGTGCGGCTGGTGTTCAGACGCCCCGGACGGTGCAATGTTTCATGGGCGGACCGGCCCCGGCATGAAATCCCGGTAAACAGGCCGCGGCGTGGCCTCGGTCGGGGACCTGCTCGAGGGCGCAGGGCGCTTTATCCTGAACGCGCCATTTCGCCCGGGCCGGTGGGATGGCGCGTTACGGATAACGCGCCTCACCTTTACAACAGAGATACGCCCCGCCCTATTCACACTTCTTCCGGCGAGAGCCACCGAAACTGCACAATCTGGAATCGCCGGCCGAAGATCGCGTTGGTTTCCGTTAATCCGGCGACCGCCTCGGGAGGATCGCCGGCGTCAACGTAGTCCGGCACTCGCTGCACCACGGCTTCGCACCAGGCGCGGCTCTCGACGGCCCCGGTGGTCGGGTTCACCGCGTCGCCGTAAGCGCGCAACAGAAATGTGTCGGACCGCACAGTCAACACCGGGCCCAGAATGCCCAGCACATCGGCCTGCGATAGCCAGCCCGGCGCCAGCGTGGAGCGGTGCCCCCGGGACGCGGCCGGCCACGGCAGCGCCGGACTTGGCCCGGCGGTCGCCGACAGGCCGGGGCTGGGCGAAAGTGATGGCGGCGAATTGGCGACCTGATCAAGCGCAGCCTGCAGGAGACCGCTCAGACGCGCTTCCTCCGCAGCCGCATCCAGCGGACGGTTCACGAATTCCGCGAGCGAACGGAACGGCCCGTGGGCGCGCACCCGGTCAATGATCGCCGCCGCAAGGCTGTGCAGCTGCGCATCGGTGAGCGCGCGAAATCCCCGCCAGCCATCGCTCTCGTCGCCATTGACCACCGGGCTGGGCGGGAACGCGCTGCCCATGGCGACACTGTTCGTGGCGCCAGTCTCGGGGTCATTCCAGGCGAACTGCTGGCCGTTGAGTGAGGCCAGTTGCGCCTGCCACGCCTCCACGGAGGTGGAATTGACGTTGAACGGGCCGTCGATGAGCAGATGGGCCGCCGCGGTTTCATAATTCCGCACCGCGTCCGGAGCGGGCGGAATGCCGCCGCGCCGGTAATAAACCATCCTCCGGTTGGGCAGGGCCGCGGGTGGAGGATCGCCGCCGGCCGGCAGCGTGGAGAAGAAGAAACGGTCCCACAGCGCGTCGTTGAGGCGGTGGTTGAAATCGGCCGCGCTGTCGGGCGTGTGCGGATCCGCGTAAGACTGGCCAACGGTGAAGCCTGGTCCCGCGTTGTCGGGCTGGAGATGGGCGGACTGCAGTTGCGCAAGCGAATGCAGATCGGCGCACGGCAGGTGAAAAAGCGTGACGAAACGCTGGCCGCCGTCGCTCGCGCGATTGGCCGGTCCCCAGCAGGTGTGACGCGCGTCGAGCACCGTGTTGTCGTCGCCGTCGCGCGGGGTGGCGGCGTCGTATTGGGGATTGCGGCCCCAGGCAGGCAGCGGGCCGATCACCGCGGCGCGCAGGTTGAAGCTGGCAAGCCAGCGGAGCCCGCTGACGTCGCCGGGTATATTCAAGTCGTTGTCCGACATGCGCAGCCCCGCGCGCACCGGGGCGCCCAGAAACGGCATCGGGCCGGAACCATCCGGAGCGTTGCCCGCACAGGCGGTCACCACCTGCAGTCGCCCGCCATTACCCAGAAAAAACTCGAATCCCTCCGGACCGCCGGACACGCGCACCTGCACATCCGGGGCGACGGCATCCGCCACGGCTGTGAGATCGCGATAGGCCTGGCCTCCCGCGGAACATCCTTCCGCGAGCGCAAGTCCGGCGCCCAGCGTGTAAGGCACCGGGTCTGCCCCTGCGGAGGGCAGCGTGAACACCTTCGCCTCGCCCGGCCGAAAGCCAGCCTGCGTGATCAGAAACTGCGGATCCTCGCCGAGCAATAGCGCCGGCGTTCCGGAAACCGCCGACGCCGCTGGCACGCTCGGCGGACTCCGCAATTCGATGATTCCAGTCTGCCGCCAGACCAGGCGGTAATCCGTCGGTGCCAGGGCCACGTTGCAGGGATTGCCGAGCACGATCATCGGCTGAAGCAGCAACCGGAAGTTTCCCGCGATGCGGTCGCCTCCCCACACCACCTGCACTAAGAGCACAACCGGATGCACGCCATGCTCCGCCGGCGTCTGCGCGCGCGGCGCGATCTGCCAACGCCCGTCGACCAGCGCCGGCCTCAATTGATAGAAAGACCGCACGAGGGCCCACACCGGACCGCCGGGAAACACCTCGCCCGCCGGCACGATTGAATCCGCCTCGAGTCCGCGCGTGAGATCCTTCCTCAGGCCACCGTCGCGCGCGTTGCCGAGCACACCCATCGAATAGGTGGTCAGGTCGTGAAACCGGTCCCGGAGCGTCGCGAGGCTGAAGCTGCTGTCCGCATAGGGAATCTGGTTTGGCGTGAGCACGCAGCCAAGGCGGTCCCGGAGCGCCGCACCGGCGGCGGTGGCGTCTTTGGCCGCAACGTAGGCCGCCAAGCCTGCTGTGAGTTTTTCGATTCCGGATTGCTGCGCCGACATGGATTGCAGCAGGTTATCCGCCGTCCCCGGCGCGGCGGCCGCGTAGGGATTCACCAGATTGAACTTCGCCTTCACTCCCTCGTCGCCCACCCACCACGCAAAGTGGCCCACGGTTTGCGGTCCCGCCAGTCCCGGGAGGTCCGCCGCTCGGATGGACTGCCGCGTGAGCTTGATGCGCTGGGCGGCCGCGCTGACCGGCGTTCGCAACAGCCACACCGAGTCGTTGTCCGGCGCAGGATCCGCGACCGGCGCCATCGCTGGAGTAAGCGCGAGCGGCTCTGTGTCGTTGCCGCAGACAAGCCAGGTAAGCGGCACGGACGACGGGACCGTGGCGTCCCAGACTCCGGTCCAGTACGGATTGCCGGCGGAACCAGGCAGCAGGTTGGCCCGCGCAGTCACCCGCTGGTCGGGTCCGGCAAAACGCTGGAGCCGTCCGATCGCAAGTTGCAGCGCCATGCACGCGTTTTGGCGCGCCGCGGCCGCCTGTTGCGCGTTGGCGGCGACGGCCGTTTCGATGTGCGTGAGGGTGGCCAGGCTCAGCAACAGCAGCACCGCAAACGCAAGCAGCGTGACGGTGAGCAACAACGCAAAGCCGCCGCGGACGCGACCGGGTCGCGTCCGGGCCCGCGACAGCGCCGCGCCGCGGCTGTTCGTGCATAGGGGAGTCATCGGGCGAACGGCCGGGTGTCCCCCACCCGTTGCCGCGGCCGCCAGCCGCGTCAACCGATCATTTTCATCATTCTTTCCCGCCGGGTGGCCAATGTCCTAGCCTGCCAGATCGTGGAACCCTCAGCCGGGTCAATGCATCGGTGGGACGCGCGCTTCGGCCTTCGCACGAAGCTGCGGCCGACAGGTGCTCGCGACCTGTCCTCCGTCCTGTCCGCCATAGGCTTGGCGACGGCGGAAGGCCCGGCGGAGGAGGATGGCACGGGGACAATCGCCCGCAAGCGGCTTCCTACAATTGTCTTGCCGATGGCCTAACCCGCCGTCCTCCCAACCTCGTCCGCCCGGCGCGTTAGGGATAACGCGCCCCACCTCAACTGCATCAATCCGGCTCAGAGGTTGCTCTTGATCTTCTCGAGTACCGTCAATTCCAACGTTTGATCGCCAAAGAACCCCACCCGGATCTGCACTTTGGCGGCTTTATCGACAACCTTGAATATCTTGATCTCGATCTTTTTGTCCGCCGCGGTGCGGGCGACGAGGATCGCTTCAAGCGCATCCTTGTTCTCGCTGATCTTGGCAAACTGCAGATCCTGGATGGCCGCGTTGGTGGCTCTAACGACGCTTTCATAATCTGACTCGAGCGCAGCGTCCAGGCGGCCGTTCACCCAGGCCATGGTGCCGGCGCCCGCCGCACCCGCCGCCACGGGCACGCAGCCGATCAGCGCCGCCAGCGACACAGCCGCGAGGGGTACCAGCCAGAATATCAACAGAGTTTTCATAATAGTCGGTGGAACTTCGAAGCGGATTCTCCCGGAGCGCCAGCACTGGGTAAACCGGGTAAACGGTCAGCCGCGCACCGGCCCGCTCCGGGGTTGGTGATCAAGGGACCAGGCGATTGACCGCATCCGTCGAGCGCGGTTCCGGTTCGAACCAGCCTCTCCATCCGAAAATGCTGGAGACCCCGCTGATTGCCGGCAGCCAGGGTCACCGACATCGGCCTGACGCGCGACAATCTTGGTGGAGGGCGGTGCGCCGTCACCGCCTTTCGCCTGGTTTCCTGGCCCGGACTGCGCCGGGCCCTCCATTTTTAGTGGCGGCGATTGCGCGATGTGAAACATGCGAGCTATACGCAAGACTCGCTTGTGCGGTTTCGATTTCGGCGGGTATTATCCAGCAACGACCATGATGGATGATTCCAGCCTGCTCCGTCGTTTTGCCGAAGATCGCTCTGAGGAAGCCTTCGCTGAATTGGTGCGCCGGCATCTTAACCTGGTCTATTCCGCGGCGCTGCGGAAGGTCGGCGGGGACGCCCATCGCGCCGCGGAGGTGAGCCAGACGGTGTTCACCGTCCTGGCGCGCAACGCCCCGGCGCTCGCCTGCCATCCGGTGCTGACCGGCTGGCTCTACACCACCACGCATTTCACCGCGGCCAAACTGGTGCGCGCCGAACGGCGGCGCCTGGCCCGCGAACAGGAGGCCCAGGCCATGCAGGATCTTCTTTCCTCCCCCGCGCCGGAGGCCGGCTGGGATCGGCTGCGCCCGGTGCTTGACGACGTCATGCACGACTTGAACGAGCGCGATCGCGAGGCGGTTTTGCTCCGCTTCTTTGAGGGGCGCCCCTTCGCGCAGGTCGGCGCCCGGCTGGGGCTCAGCGAGAACGCCGCGCGGATGCGGGTGGAACGGGCCCTGGACAAGTTGCATGCCCTCCTGGCCCGGCGGGGCATCACGTCAACCACGGGGGCCCTGACCCTGCTGCTGGCCGAGCATACGGTGGCCGCGGCGCCCGTGGGACTGGCGGTGACCGTCAGCGGCGCCGCGCTCGCCGGCACCGCCGGCGGCGGAAGCCTTGCCTTCTGGTCGTTTTTGAGCACACCCAAATTGCTGGCCGGCGCGGTGGGCGCGGCGGCGCTGGCCGTCGGAATCGGCGTGGTCGTCCAACAACAATCCACCGCGGCGCTGCAGGACGAGGTCGAGGGGCTTCAGCAGCAGAATCAAGTCATTGGTTCGCTCCGGGACGAGCACCGGCGCCTGACCGGGATCCAGTTGTCGCCGGCGGAACTGGATCGCCTCCGCAACGACCGCGCCGAACTTCCGCGTCTGCGCGAAGAGGTGGCGGCACTCCAGAGTCGGGCGTTTGAATCGATCAGAACCAGATCGGCGGCAGCACTAACCTTGAAGAATGCCCAGCCCGTTTTTCCGGTCGGTCAACTCGACGAGTTCCCGCGGGCCCGCTCCCAAGCAGCGCCAATCTATCCGCTGGGCTTCTGCTTCGACGGCACGACTGGCGAAACAAATGTGCGGTTCACTGTTGATACCAACGGCGACGTCGTCGATGTCACCGCTTCTAATTCCACGGATCCGGCGTTCGCGGAATCCGCCATCGAGGCGGTCACGAAATGGAAATTCACCCCTGGGAAGAAAGGCGGGCAACCAGTCAACACCGTAATGGAGGTGCCCATCGTTTATACCTGGAATGATGGTCCTCCGGCCAAACCGTGAGGGCGCCCTCATGACCAAACTGTCTATCGGAGTGTTTTTTGCGCTGCTCGCCGCCGGCCTGATTACGCTGGCCGTCCAGCGTCAATCCCAATCCAGGTTGCGCACCGAGATTACCGCCCTGCGCCGGGAGGGCGGAGAGGTCAGCCGGCTGCGCCGTGAAAACCAGCGCCTCAGCGGAACGCTGGTGCCTCCGGATGAGCTGAAGAGCCTGCGCGCTGAGGAGACGGAATTGGCGCGACTGCGCGGCCAGGCTGCCGCGCTGAAGGACTATTTCCAGCTGGCCTCCGCTGACCAGGCTCCCCCTTCCCCAGCGGCCAAACCCCTGACTCCAGGCATGATTTCGGTGGAAAGCCTGCTCAATGCCGGCGCGGCGACCCCGGCGGCGGCGGCGCAGACTTTCTTTTGGGCGGTCACGCAGGTTGATCCCGACGCCATGGCGAAACAACTCGTGTTTGGCGACGACTCCCGCCCGAAGGCCGATGCGCTCTTCGCTTCGCTTGACGCGACCACGCGAGAGAGAATCGGCACACCGGAGAAGCTGCTGTCCATGTTTTTCACTGCATTGTACGGACGGGTCACCGGTTTGCAGATGGTGGATCTGGACAGGCTGGCTCCGGACGCACAGGGGTGGAATGTGAAGGTGCAGACCGCGAGCGGCAAATTGTCGGAAGTCGGTTTTCCCCTCCGGCGCCTGGGCGACGGGTGGCGGGAGGAAGTGCCCGTCGGGATGGTCGACTACTGCTCATACTATTTGCGCGGGAAGAGGTGAAACCGGCGTGACCACCACGTTAGGGATAACGCGCCCCACCCTGCGGAATCAGGCTTGCGGAGACCGGCGCCACGATTGAAGCGGCCCTTAGCTGGGTAAGATCGCCCCTTGAAACTTCCGGGCCAGGGGGAACACCTGCAGGTTTTTTGTTGGCCATGGCCGCCCGCCAGCCGCCATACAACATCTGACATGAAGAGAACTACCTTCAACGTGGCGGTGATCGGCGCCGGAGCCATCGGCCGGTATCACATCGAAAGCTTCCAGCAACACCCCGCCGCGCGGGTTGTCGCGCTGGTCGAGACCAACGCCGAGCGCGGCCGCGAGGCCGCAGAGCACTACGACATTCCGGACCTCTTTGCCGATTATCGTGAGGTTTTGAAGCGCGCCGACGTGGACATCGTCTCCATCGCCCTGCCCAACTATCTGCACGCGCCCGTGGCGCTGGCCGCGCTCAAGGCCGGTAAGCACGTCATGCTCGACAAGCCGATGGCCACGGATGCGCGCGCCGCCGCCCGGGTCGTAGCCGAGGCAAAACGGCGGCGGCGCCTGCTCATGGTCGGCCAGAACCAACGCTTCACGCCCGCCGTCCAGACGCTTAAGCAGCTCGTCGAGCGCGGCGTGCTCGGCGAAGTCTACCACGCTAAGGCCCAGTGGCTGCGCCGCAGCGGCATTCCGCGCATCGGCTCATGGTTCACGCAGAAGGAATTTGCGGGGGGCGGCTGCACCTATGACATCGGCGCGCACGTCCTTGACCAGACCCTCTACCTGATGGGCGAGTTCGCCGCGACCGCCGTTTCCGGCCAGACCTATGCCAAATTCGGACCGCGCGGCCGCGGCGACGGTGCCTGGGGCCAAAGCGAGATCGATCCAGGCAGGCCCTTTGACGTTGAGGATCTTTCCGTCGCGTTCATCCGGCTCAGGAGCGGCCGCACCGTCCTGCTCGAAACCTCCTGGGCCGCCCATCAACCGAAGCCTGACGTCAACGGCACGCAGCTTTTCGGCACCGAGGCCGGCGCAACGACCAATCCACTGCAGCTCTTCCGGCCGGGCCGGCGGGGTTATCGCGTCGAGAAGATCCGGCCGCTGCCCCCGCGGGTGAATCCCGACCGCATGGTGCATTTCATCAACGTGCTGCTTGGGCGGGAGGAACCGCACGTGCGGCCGGAAGAGTCGCTGGCGGTGCAACGGATCCTCGACGCCATCTATCGTTCTGCCGCAACCGGCCGGGAGGTCAGGCTCCGCTGAGGCGATCGTCCCTTGACAAACGGGCAGTCATTGCGAGGAGCGTAGCGACGAAGCAATCCAGCTGGATTGCTTCGTCGTCCCCACGGCGGGACTCCTCGCAATGACAGTTTGAAGACGCCGTCTAGGCTTTCTTCTCCGGCGGACGGGACGCACCCGGAAACGGGTGTCGGGACGCACCCGGAAATGGGGAGCGGCTCCCGACCAGCACCGTCCGCAGCACCCGGGCAAAATCGTCGACTTTGTAAGGCTTCGCGACCATGCCGCGAAATCCATAGGCGCGATAATTGGCCAGCACCGGGTCGCTCGAGTACCCGCTGGAGACGATCGCTTTAACGCCGGGGTCGATCAGGCGCAGTTGTTCGAGCGCCTCGCTCCCGCCCATGCCACCCGGCACAGTGAGATCCAGCACCACGAGGTCGAACGGTTCGCCGGCCGTGCGGGCCGCGGCGAATTTTTTCACCGTTTCCGCGCCGTCACGGGCCACCTCCACCTCAAAACCGAGCCGCTGCAACAGCAGCTTTGCCATGGCGATAATGGACGCCTCGTCATCCATGAAGAGCACCCGGCCNNATGTGGCCCTGGTGCTTGCGGATGATGGAGTACACCGTGCTCAAGCCCAGCCCGCTGCCCTGTTGCTTGGTGGTGAAGTAGGGATCGAAGATCTTTGCGAGATGATCCGCCTTGATGCCCGTGCCCGTGTCGGTCACGGAAATGTGCACGTAGTCACCAGGAGTGAGCGGCCGCGACGTGTCGGCCGCCACGGTCTCGTTGGCCGCGCTGATGCAGATGGCCCCGCCCTCCGGCATGGCCTGCACCGCGTTGATGACCAGGTTCTGCACGACCTGGCTCAACTGGCCTTTGTCCGCATCGGCCGGCCAGAGTCCGGCCGGCAGGTTGAATTCGCACTTTACGCGGGAGCCGTGCATCGCGAACTCGGTGGTTTCCATGATGATCTCCGGCAGCAGCACCGCCGTGCGCACGGGATCGCCGCCCTTGGCAAAGGTCAGCAACTGCTGCGTGAGATCCCGGGCCCGCAAGGTCGCCCGTTCGGCCTCGCGCAGCGAGCGATGGACGGCCGGGAGTGCCTCCGCGTCGAGCTGGGCAAGGGTGATGTTACCCATGATCGCCGTCAGAATGTTATTGAAGTCGTGGGCGATGCCGCCGGCCAGGATCCCGATCGACTCGAGCCGGGACCCGCGCTCTAGTTCCTCCTCGAAGCGCTGGCGGACCGTCACGTCGCGAATGACCAGCACGGTGCCGATGCGGTCGCCGCCGGCATCGTGCACCGGGGCACAGCATCCCTCCACGAGGCAGGTCGCGCCGTTGCGGCCCACCAACGTCGTCCCAGCCGGCAGATCCACCAGTGCGCCGTCCGCCAGCACCAGGTTAATCGGCAGGTTGAACGGTGCGACCGACCGCGCTCTTTTAAGGACACAAACCTCCGCGAGCGGCCGTCCCACGGCAATGGTAGCGTCGTTTTGGGTCAGTGCGGCCGCCGCGCGGTTCATGAACAGCACCGTTCCCTGAGTGTCGGTGGTGATCACCCCCTCCGACATCGCGCGCAGGGTCACCGTCAGACGCTCTTTCTCGGCGGCCAGCGCGGCCTCGGCCCGCTTAAGTTCCGTCAGATCCACCACGGCCACCACCGCGTGTTCCAGCCGCAGCCACTCATCCTGGCGTGGCATCCACCACCGCAGGGAGGTGTCGTGCCCCCCGTCGGCAAAATCCTTCAACGTCGCTTCCATCTCACCGTCGTTCCGCCCCTGCCAGACCGACTCGAGGAAATCCCGCAGCATCTGCACCCCTTCGACAGTGAAGAGCCGGGCGATCTCTTTCTCGAAATGCTCCTTTGACTCCGCCTTCAACAGCCGGACGGCCGTGTCGTTGACCGCGGTGATCTGCACGGACTTCATCAGCGTTGCGAACGCGGCGGGTTGGCTGGCGAGATGCACGGACAGATCCGTCACCCCGGCGGTGTGCAGTTTGCGCAGTTCGCGGCCCGTGTTCTGCAGGCCGATCTCCAGAATCGCGACCGGGATGTTCTCGAACAGCGCCCGGTAGCGGACCTCGGACTGCTGGAGCGCGGCCAGCGTCTTGCGCCGCTCGGTTACGTCGCCGACGAATCCCTGGACGTAAAGCCTCCGGCCGTCGGCGTCGCGCACGGCCCGGGCATTTTCGCGGATCCACTTGGTGGTGCTGCCGCGACAGTACACCTCTGATTCGAAATCGGCCACGCTGTTCTGTTCGCCCAATCTGGCGAGGAACTCCGCGTGAATGCCCGGCTCGACGTAGAGCGACTCGGCTCCTTTCTCCGCCCAGGTCATGAACTCCTCCGGCGTGGCGCAGCCGAAGATGCGGGCCATGGAGGGATTCACGCTCAAGAAACGCCCGTCCGGACCCGACTGGTATACGCCTTCGACGGCACGCTCGAACAGCTCCCGGTAACGCGCCTCGCTCCCCCGGATCACCTGCTCAGCCTCCTTGAGCGCCGACACATCGATCATCAGGCCGAAGAGCCCCCACTGGCCTGGCCCCAGGGACGCAATGGACACCCGCTCGTGCAGCCAATAGGTGCGCTCAGGTTTCACCACCCGAAACTCCTGTTCAAAACTTGGCGCGCCTCCCCGGAGGGCGGCCTCGCTGCGTTTTTCCATCTCCGGCAGCTCCGGCACGGTCAGGCCGCGGTACAATTCGCCGGTTACGAAATCGCCCTCATGGCCGAATACCCGCCGGAGCAAACCAGAGGCGGGAATATCCATCATCCACTTTAGTTTGCCGTCGACGTCCCTGACGCGCCCGCGCCACAGGAGGCAGTCTGCCTGTTCGAGGATCTGCTGTAGTTCGATCTCGCTGGCCTTGCGGGCCTCCTCCGCCTCCCGCCGCGCGGTCACGTCGGTGATGACCCCGACGACGTTCCACCGGCCGGGTCCCACGGCGGTGATCGAAACCTTCTCGTGCAGCCAGTAGATCCGGTCGTCCCGGCGGGCGCGGAATTCCTGCTCGTAGCCGGGCGCGCCGCTGCGTAGCGCTTGTTCGCTGCGCGCATTCATTTCCTGGAGCTCCAGCACGTTGAGCTCGCTCCACATCAGATTCGGATATTCCGAGGGATTGGTGCCGAATAACTCCCGGTGAAGGTTGGAGCGGGGAATATAAAGGGCCCAGTTCAGCGCGCCCGCCTTGTTTTCCACGACTTCCGCCTGCCACAGCATGCAGTCCGCCTGTGATAGGAGCTGCTGCAGCTGCGCCTCGCTGGCCTTGCGCGCCTCCTCGGCTTCATGCCGGGCAGTCACATTCGTGATGACACCGATCAGGTTCCACTGGCTCGGTCCCATGGTGGTGATCGACACCTGCTCGTGCAGCCAAAGCGATGCTTCCGGCCGGCGCACCTGGAACTCCTGTTCGTAACCAGCCGCGCCCTGGCGCATGGCCGCCCGGCCGCGTTCGCGAATTTCGGGCAACTGCGGCACATCCAATTCCGTCCACCGCATCGCCCGCGGTCCCGGGGGAAGACCACCGAACAACTCCTCGTAAAGGTTGGACGGGGGGATGTAATGGGTCCACGCAAACTCCCCGGCGGCGTTCTCCGCCACGTGAGCCTGCCAAAGCAGGCAGTCGGCCTGGGTCAGGATCTGGTGCAGCCGCGTTTCAGTCGCCTTCCGGGCCTCCTCGGCCTCGTGCTGGGCCGTCACTTCCGTGACGACGCCCACCAGGCTCCACTCGTCCTCACCCAGGCGGGAAATGCCCACATCCTCGCTCACCCAGTGGGTGGCGCCTTCGGCGGAGAGCACGCGAAACTCATGCTGGTAGCCGGGGCTGCCGCCGAGAATGGCCTGGTCGGACTGGGCCGTGATTTCGGCCAGTTCGGGCACGTGGTCCCCGTCCCAGAGTCCCCCTCGGTCCATTGCCGTCGCCAGTTGAAAAAGCTGGCTGTCGAACGACTGCGAAGGAACGTTAAGCTTCCACCGCAGCTGGCCGGCGTCGCGGCGGACCTGGGCCCACCACATCAGGATGTTGGCCCGGGCGAGGATGTCGCGCAGCAATTGCTGGTTCTCCATCTTGGCCGCCGACGTCCGTTTGGCTGTGGTGACATCCAGCAGCACCAGCACCACCCGGGAGAATTCCGGTTGCCCGTCGCGCTCGTTCACCCGGCATTGCATCAGGCAGGCGCGCTCCCGGCCGTCGGCGTCGAGGTACCGGAACTCCTCCCCGAACAGGCGGCGCCCGGCCCAGAAGGCGCCCAGCTGGACATTGAACACTTCCAGATACGGGGCCGTAGTATGTTGTGGAAACCGCGCGATGGCCTCCGCCTTGTCCGCAAACCCAGCGGCGGCGACCGCCGGGCGATTGGCGTCCGTCAACCGCACCCGCCTCAGCAAATCATGCGACAGCCCGGGATGCGCCGTGAGATGGGAGATCAGGTCGGTGACCCCTTCCGCCCGCAGCCGGGAAAAAGCCTCAACGATCCGCGTAAAATCCTGCTCCAGAATCTGCACGGGCGTGTTGTCGAACAACCGGCGGTAGCGATCTTCGCCCAACGGCAAATCCTGTGTCACTGCTTTCTTCATCATCCCCGCCCGCCGCAGCCACCACCGCCACAGGCCCACGCACGCCAGCACAGCGGCTCCGGATCCGAGACCGAGAATCCAGTCATGGCTTGCCTCGGGGACGGCGGCCCAAAGCCGGGGCGTCGAACTCCAGAAAGTCATGACGACGAGATATGCACCGCCGCCCCGACAGTGCAATCATACTATCGGCTCAAGATCTGCCAGAACAAGCCTTCGGTCGACTGTCATGCGCCCGCCGGGCATTTGGAGGTTCGACACGGCCCGCCTCCGGCCTTTCAACAGGAGTCTCCCATGATCGTCATCCGTCAGGCTACCGTGCTCGATGTTCCGCTGATCCTCCGGTTTATCCGGGATCTCGCCGTCTACGAGCAGCTGCTGTCCGAAGTCTCGGCCACGGAGGAGCGGCTCCGGGCCACCCTGTTTCCGCCGGACGGCCGGCCGGCGGCGGAATGCCTCCTCGCGTTCTGGCAGGACGCGCCCGCCGGGTTCGCGGTCTTCTTCCAGAATTACTCCACTTTTCTCGCGCAGCCCGGCCTTTACCTGGAGGATCTTTTCGTCGAGCCCGCCCTGCGCCGTCGCGGCATCGGCAAGGCGCTGCTCCGGCACTGCGCGACCCTGGCCAACACGCGCGGCTGCGGCCGCATGGAATGGGCCGTGCTCGACTGGAATGAGCCCGCCAAGGGATTTTACCGGAAACTCGGCGCTGCGGAAATGGACGCCTGGCGCATTTGCCGCCTCACCGGACCCGCCCTGCAGCGATATTCCTAAAGCCCGCTGGTCTTCGCCAAACGCCTGGAGGGCCTCCCCGGTGCATTGCCCGGCGCGGAGAACTTCCGGTGGAGCACAGTGGGCACTGTGACCGCGCCGCACAGGTGTTTGGGGATTGCGGACCGGATCTGGGAGGTCCGAGCTTCCTCGCATGAATCTGCCCTTCTTCTGGATCGACGCCTTCACAGACCGGGTCTTCTCCGGCAATCCCGCCGGGGTGGTGCCGCTGGAGCGCTGGCTGCCCGACGACGTCATGCAGCGCATCGCGTTTGAGAATGGATTGTCCGAGACCGCCTTTTTCGTCCGGACCGGCGTCGACCGCCTTCACCTCCGCTGGTTCACGCCCGCCATTGAAGTCGACCTCTGCGGTCACGCCACGCTAGCCAGTGCCTGGGTGCTTTTCCGCGAACTCGGCCAACGCGGCGAGACGGTGACGTTCGACTCCCGCTCCGGCCCGCTCGTGGCCACGCGCTTGGGGCCGGACAGGTTCGAACTCGATTTTCCCGTGCGTCCCACGACCACCCCCTGCGAAGCGCCACTGGCTCTGCTGCGCGGGCTGGGGCGCGCCCCGGAATTGGTCCTCCAGGCTCCGGCGAGATGGATGTGTCTTTATCCCCAGGCCGCCGATGTGCGCAGTCTGCGACCCGATCACGCGCTCCTCGCACAAGTCCTGCCCGGGCGCATCATCGTCACCGCGCCCGGCGACGGCGATTGCGACTTCGTCTCGCGCTACTTCGCGCCCGACGCGGGTGTGGCCGAAGATCCGGTGACCGGCTCGGCCCATTGCACGCTGACGCCTTACTGGGCGAAGCGCCTCGGCCGCCCTCGCCTGCATGCCCGGCAGGTGTCCGCGCGGGGCGGTGAACTCTGGTGCGAACTGCGCGGCGACCGCGTCGGCATTATCGGCCAGGCGGTGCTCTACCTGCGCGGCACATTGTCAGTCTGAGCCGGCTCCAGGCCAGCGCCCTGCCGACAGCGGGCGGATGCTTCAGCGGAGCCATTCCGGATTTCAGGTTATCCTCGGTTCAATTCGTCGCGGCGCGCCATGATTCCTGAGGCGGCGCGAGCCCACCCGGCACGTGCCACTTTCGTTGCGTTTCTGCTGCGCTGTGGAAAATCCGGGCCAGATCCCCGGCGAGAACGGGCGCCATGGCGATCCGCTGTTTGTCATCTATCAAATGACAAAGTGCGCCGGCGGAAAGAGGCTGGCCCCACCGGCAGCGGCCGCCACGGAAGATTGTACTGGATACAGTTGAGCTTCCTGCCAACTGTACTGGTCGGATTCCGCCGGCACTGTTGCTGCCCGGCGCGACCGCCCGGTGCTACGCTGTTGCTTCTACGGTCATGACCTCCTCCCTTGTTGCCCCCACCTTTTCGCCCGCGGCCAATCCCCCGGCGGCCTTACCGCTGCTACCCTCCAGGCCGTCCGGACCCGCGGGTGACGATGCGCCCGCCCGGCCGCTCTATGCAGGAATCGCCGCATCGCTGTTGCGGCTCATTGAGCAGGACACCTTGCGCCCCGGACACCGCGTGCCGTCGGTCCGCCGCATGTCCCTCCAGCGCGGCGTGAGCATCTCCACCGTCTTGCAGGCCTACATGCTGCTCGAGAACCGCGGCTATCTCGAGGCCCGGCCGCAGAGCGGCTATTATGTGCGCCCTCGCCCGTTGCTCAGTGTCCCCGAACCGCGCATGGCCCGGCCCATGGCCCGGCCCGCCTACGTCAGCCTGAGCGACCTGATGGCGCGGATGCGGGAGCTCGCCCAGGATTCCAATTACGTCCCGTTCGCCACCGCCTGCCCGCACTACTCGCTGTTCCCCACCAGGAAACTTGCCCGACTGCTTGGCGCGGTCAGCCGCAGCGATCCGAACCTCGTCGGCCGCTATGTGATGAACTGGGCCTATGAACCGCTGGCCCGCGAAATCGCGCGTCGTTATCTCCTCGCCGGCGCCCCGCTGCACCATCAGGAGCTGGTCATCACCATCGGCTGCACCGAGGCCCTCAACCTTTGCCTGCGCGCCGTCACCCGGCCCGGCGACATTGTGGCGCTGGAGACGCCGGCCTACTTCGGATTCCTCGACATCATCCAGAGTCTCAACCTCAAGGCGCTTGAGATTCCCACCGACCCGCGCGAGGGCATCTGCCTCGACGCCCTGCGCACCGCCCTCGATCAGAATGCCATCAAGGCCGTCCTGGTCATGCCCAGTTTCCAGAATCCCCTCGGCTCGTGCATGCCGGACGCGAAGAAGGAACGGCTCTACCGCTTGCTCGCCGACTATGGGGTACCCGCCATCGAAGACGACATCTACGGCGACCTGCAGTTCGGCGAGCGCCGCCCCAAGCCGCTCAAGGCCTGGGACACGGAGGGCCTGGTCATGCTCTGCTCCTCGTTCGGCAAGACGCTCGCCCCCGGCTTCCGCATCGGCTGGGCCGCGCCCGGGCGCCAGTTTGAGCGGGTGCGCCACCTGAAATTCACCAACACGATGGGCACGCCCGCCGTGCTGCAGAAAGTGCTCGCCGACTTCCTGCGCGACGGCGGCTACGACCATCACCTCCGGTCCATCCGCCGCGCCTACCAGGGCCAGATGCACGTGTTCTCGCAGGCCATCGCCCGCCATTTCCCCGAGGGCACCCGCTTCAGCCGCCCGCAGGGCAGCATGATCCTCTGGGTTGAATTCCCCGCCGGCGTCGACACCCTGCGACTGCACGCCGACGCGCTCAAGCGGCGCATCAACACCGCGCCCGGCCCGCTGTTCTCGGTGAAGGACCGCTACCACAACTGCCTCCGCATGAACTGCGGCATCCCCTGGACCGCGGAGATCGACGCCGCGCTCAAGACCCTCGGCGACCTGGCGAAGCGGCAGCTCTAGACGAATTCCCCGCCCGAAAATCGCCCTCGCTTTTCATCTTCGCTCCCGACGACCGTTCGCCATGCGCCGCAACGTAGCCATTCTCCTCTTCAACGAAGTCGAGGTCCTCGATTTCGCCGGATCAGTTGAGACGTTCGCCGGCCGGTCTGACCGCGGCACTCTGCCATGAACGCGCCCTCCCGCTCCGCTCTGCTTACGGCCTTTGCCGCGATTTACCTGGTCTGGGGCAGCACCTACCTCGGCATCCGCGTTGCAGTCGAGACGCTGCCGCCGTTCTTGATGGCCGGCGCGCGTTTTCTCGTCGCTGGCAGTTTGCTCGCCGGCTGGCTGGCGGTCACCCGCGGCTTCCGAGGCAGCCCGCGCCAGTGGCGCGACAACGCAATCATTGGCAGCTTCCTCCTGCTGGGCGGCAACGGCCTGGTGGCCTGGGCGGAGCAATACATCCCGTCGGGGCTCACGGCGCTGATCATCGGCTCACAGCCGTTGTTGATGGTGCTCACGGAATGGGCCTGGCGCGGCGGACACCGCCCCACCTCGCTGACCGGAGTCGGCCTCCTGCTCGGCTTTGCTGGCGTCGTCTGGCTGGCGGCGCCGTGGGAAAGCGCCGCGGCCGGCGGTCTCAACGTGGGCGGCGTGGCCGCGATTCTCGCCGGGGGGATCTTCTGGGCTTTTGGCTCAATCTATGGCCGGCACGTCCGCGCACCGGCTGAACCGCTCACGGCTGCCGCCATGCAGATGCTCTGCGGCGGGGTGGCCCTCATGCTTACGGCGCTCGTGTCCGGAGAATTCAGGGGATTCTCACCGGCCTCTGTCTCCCGGCATTCCTGGCTGGCGTTTGGCTATCTGATCGTCGCCGGCTCGCTCGTGGGTTTTTCCACCTTCGTCTGGCTGATGAAGCACAGCACGCCGGCTCGCGTTTCGACCTATGCTTATGTGAACCCGCTGGTCGCCGTCTTCCTTGGCTGGCTGATCCTGGGCGAGCCCGTGACGGCGCGCACGCTGGCCGCGGCCGCCGTCATCGTGGTCTCCGTGACGATCATCACCTCGCAGCGCGGCCGGGGGGCCGCGGCCCGGTGGCCGGTCTCTGGTGCAGCCGGGCCGGAAAACCCGGCGTCCGCGTTGAAAACCGGTCCTTCGTCGCTGCCGATGGGCAGACCCTCCAAATGAACACCGCCATCGCCCGGGCGGCCACTACCTTCAACCTGACTGACTGCCCCCATCACCATGCCCACCATCCGCCTCGCCGAAACCGACCTCGATATTGCCCGCTGCTTCCCCGTGATGCAGCAGCTCCGCCCCCACCTGGAGGCCGGCGGCTTTGTCGCCCGCGTCCGCCGCATGCAGGGCGAGGGTTTTGCCCTGGCGTTTCTCGAGGACGAGGCCGCGGTGGTCCGCGCGGTCGGCGGATTCCGCATTCGCGATATGCTGGCACACGGCCGCACGATGTATGTCGACGATCTGGTGACCGCCGCGGACAGCCGCTCGCACGGCTACGGCGCACAGCTGCTCCACTGGCTCGTCGCGCGGTCGGCCGCGGACGGTTGCCACATGTTCTCCCTTGATTCCGGAACGCACCGCCGCGACGCGCACCGTTTCTATTTCCGGGAGCGCATGCACATCGCGTCGTACCATTTTGCCTTGAAGCTCGCGGAACCGCCGGTCTGAGCGATTGCCAGTCTCCCGCCGCGCCCGTGCAGCTCGATCAATGAGGAGCCCAAGGGCTGAGCCCGCCCTTCTTCCGGTAGATGATCTCTGGCTCATCGTTGCCGCCCTTGGGCCCGCCTAGTGACCGGGTGCCGCCGCACTCCCATCAGCCCGGCGGCTCCGGACCCTCCCTGGGAATTGTAACCCAATACGTTACATCGACCAAGGCACGACAGAGGTGGCTTGTAACGCAATACGTTACGAACGCCGTGTGCCGGGGTTCTTTCACGAGCTGCGGTTGCGAATTTCCCCAATGTCGGCTACTTTCATAGCAATCCTCAATCTGCATGAATCCCATGAAAAAACTCATCGCTCTCCTCACCGTTCTCGGCGCATCCGTCGTCCTTCCACTCGCCACGCAAGCCGCCGACCAAGGCGACATGGGAATGTCCAAGGATGACATGAAAATGTCCGGCGAACACATGGGCCATATGGACATGGCCAAGAGCGGCAGCACCGTCACCGTCACGGGCGAAGTCCTCGACATGGCCTGTTATCTCGACCATGGCGCGAGCGGCGAAAAGCACGCCGGGTGCGCCGAGAAATGCATCTCCAGCGGCCTGCCGGTCGGCCTCAAAAGCGCGGACGGCACGGTTTACCTGCTGATCGGCGAGCACAAGCCAGCCAACGCGGAGCTCGCGCCGTATGCCGCCAAGACGATTACCGTGAAGGGCAAGTTCGTAAACCGCGACGGCATTAATCTGCTCGAGAACATCGAGATCGTGAAGTAGGCCCGCGGCTGCCATGCAGCTCTTGTGGACGGAATTCCTAGCGGCCCTGCGCCAACCGGAATACCTCCACGTGGTCTTGCACCCCCTGCCAATCTACGGATTGGCCGCGGGTGTGTTCTCGCTCGTGGTGGCGCTCCTGGCGCGGAGCCGGTCGGGCCAGGCCATCGCCCTTCTGCTGATGCTGCTCACGGCGAGCACCGCGTGGCCGGTCGCGTACTTCGGGCACGAGGCCTACGACCGGGTCTATGCGATGTCGAATGATCCGGAGCAAAAGTGGCTCAACTGGCACGAGCATCTCGCCGAACGCATCGTCTGGGGATTCTACGCAACCGCGGCGCTGGCCGCGGCCGCGTTGGTCGGACATTGGAAGTCTCCCCGGCTGCATCGCATCGCGCTGCCTCTCACGCTGGTCGCCGCCGTGGCCGCGCTGGGTCTCAGTGGCTTTCTTGCATTCGTGGGCGGCAAGATCCGGCACTCCGAGTTTCGCAGCGGCCCGCCGCCCGCCTGGGCCGACACCGCCGCGGACCACGACTAGCCGCCGGGACATTAGTGCTTGCGCAACTTTGCGTCGCTCTCCGAGGGGACGCGCCCTCCGGAGGCGCATTTTGATCGGGCAACGTCTTCGGCCGACTGCCGCCGGCAGAACCATCGGGACCTTGTCAACTATTAGTTGACAAGTTATCCGCGGCCCGGACGCAAGCGATTGAGGGATCGCGCCAGCCGGAGTAATTCCCGGCGTTGCGTCCTCCGCGGTTCTCCTTTGTGATGGATTCTGTGATCGATCCGGCAGAATTGCTGCCGCGACCCGATTGCTCCAACCCCAGAGAGCCTCCAAAATGAAAACTTCATGGGCCGGATATTTCGTGCGGTGGCTGATTGTCATGGGGGCCGCGCGGTGCCTGGCGGCCGCCCCGGCCGACGTTGATTCGCTGGCGCGCCAGTTGCGAGACCCGGCCATTGATGCCAATGGCAAGGGCGACGTATGCCTGCAGCTGATGGATCTGGGGCCGGCCGCCGCCCCGGCGGTTGCGGCCCTGGTCGGACTCCTCACTGCGCCGGAGGAAATGCTCCGCGATTATGCGGTGACCACGCTGGATCGGATCGGCCCGCCGGCGCGAAACGCGCTGCCGGCTCTGCGCCGGGTTGCGGCCCAGGATTCGTCGCCGGAAATCCGCGGGCTGGCGCGCGCGGCGATTGCCAAGATCAGCGGGACGGCCGCGGAATCGGAACCAGCGAAAGCACCGGCGCCGGCAGTGCAGGAGAATACCGCCCGAACGGCGCCGGTCCTTCAGGCGGCGCCAGAGAATGTCACCGCACCGACACCCGCCGTTCAGGCAGCACCGGTGGTCCAGGCGGCGAAGCCGCCCGCCCGCCCGCCCCGCTCCGCGATGACAATCAAACGTCCGATTCTGGCCGTCCATCAGGGTCGCTATTACCGCTGGGCGACGCCGGCCGGCTGGACCGAGAGTGAATCGGCCAACGGGGTCACTCTCACCGCGCCGGACGGGCTGGCGTCGGTCAGCGCGGCGCTCCTATTGAACTCGCCGGGGCCGACCAACCCGGTGGATCTCACGCTGTGGATATTACGCATGATTCCAGAAAACGGCGCCGTCCAGGTTCTCGGCACGAGGGACCTGCCGGATCAGCCTGGAGGGTCGGGCGTGGCGTGGAAGGTGCAGGAGATCGAGCTGCAGTATGCCGTCAGCGGCATTCCCATGCGCGCCATCTGGACAACGGGGGTGATGGCGGTTTCCGGTGCGTCTAACGCATTCCTGCTGGGCTACCAGGCTCCGCCCGCGAAGTTTGACTCGGCGAAGCTCTGGCTCGCAGCGATCGCCCGGACCGTAGTCATGACCAATCCCGTGCAGATGGTGGGAAGCGGCCCGACGCTCACCCCGAGGAACCAGCCGCTCGACAACCCGGCGCTGCTTGAATACTGGAGTCAAAAGGGCTTGTCCGAGTACCGGATCTCCCAGGCGCAGCGCGAGGGTACGATGGGTTATGAACGGATGAAAGATGCCCAGACCGGCCGCCTCTACGAAATGCCGCTCGAGGCTTGGGACGACGCTGCGGGCGGTTACCACAACCCGCAACGGCCGAAGGAGATCCTTCAGCCCGCCGCCCCGGGAGAGTAAGCAGCGTTCCTCCCCACGAACACCCGTCTCGACGTCACGGTCCGGCGACCGGTCTCGCTGCAGCGCAATTCGAGCATTGCGTCCCCGGGCGCCGGGAAAAAAATACCCCCATGACACCCCGGCGCACCTTGCTCCTCTCGGCCGCTGCCTTGACTCTGTTGTCCCCCGCCACGGCGCTGGACCGCCCGGACGTGACGTTCAAGGTGTTTCAATTCCCTGCCGACCAGATCCCGCGCATCGACGGCAGTACGGACGACTGGGCCATGGTTCCCGACAGCTATGCCATCGGGATGGACCAGTTTGTCGACGACAGCAGCCGACACGCAAAGCCCGACCCAAAGAATCTCGACGTGAAGATCCGCGTCGGCTGGGTCAAGGGGCTCAACCGGCTGTATTTTCTCTACGAGGCCTACGACGATTACTGGGATTTCGCCCGGCCCGACCTGCATAATGACACCTTTGAAATCGTGGTGGACGGCGATGCTTCCGGCGGCCCGCTGATCGACAAGAGCCACCGCGAATTCTGGACACCCGAGGTAGTCGGCGTGGCCCGCGCCGCGCCCGACGACCGGATCGGCGTGGCGGACGCTCATTGGGCCATCCAGGGCGCGCACGCGCAAAACTACCACATTTTCACCCCGGCGGAGGGCAAGGACTGGTGCATGGCGTGGAGCGCCGCAACCTGGACCAAGGAGTTTCCGTGGGCCAATGCGGCGTACGCCTACAATTTCAAGCCGGGAGAGTCCGGCAAACTGGTGCTGGAATTCTGGATCACCCCCTTCGATTACGCCGGCCCGGAGGGCCCGCAGCGCGCCGTGGAATCCGTTCTCAGCGAAAACAAGATCATCGGCCTGAGCTTCGCGATCATGGACTACGACGATGTGAACCGGCGCGGAAGCAATGCGTTCTGGAACCTCTCGCGGCACCACATGATGTATGGCGACGCCTCGTTGCTGTGCGCGTTCAAGCTCATGCCGCTCGAACCGCAGTTTCTGCAACCAATTGAGGCACAGTGGTCCTGGAAGGTCGTGGATATGGACCGCCGCCTGGTCGCCTTCAAGGACCTGTCGGTGGGCAAAGTCACCTCCTGGAAATGGGACTTTGGCGACGGCGAGACCTCGACCGAGCAGAATCCGATGCATGTCTACAAGGACGCGAAGCCGAACTACGATGTCGTCCTGGACATCGAGGGCCCCGCCGGCAAGTCGCGCCGTTCCAAGGTGTGGGACGTCCAGCTGAAGTAGACTTCAACCGCGCCGCACTGCATGCGGGTTGTGCTGGTAACATGTCAACTATTAGTTGACAAGTTGCCGAGCCCGGCTGCGCTTTGCCTCATGGGTACTGAATCCGGAGGTTCGTTGGTTCTGACACCGCCGTCGCCCGAACGGGCCTGACACCGCCCCCATGTCAACGATTAATTGACCTGCTGCTACCCGCGGCCGGCGGTCAGTTCCTTTAGCTGGCCGTAGAGTTTTCCCAGGTGAGGCATGGCCACGCCGGCGGCCTGGGCGCGCCGCAGCGGCTCGCCCCAGATCGCCTCGACCTCCACCGCGCGCCCGGCGAGATAATCGACCAGACTTGACGGCTGGTAGGCGCCCATGCGCCGCGTGTGCGCGAACTGCTCCGTGATAAAATCCGCCGTGATGACATAGCCGAATTTGGCGGCCGCACGGACCACCTCGTCAATCAGCGCCCGCACCTCCCGCTTCCACTCCGGCGAGGCCAGGATCCGGTCGGTGGTAATGCCGCCGGCCGCGATGGTCAGTCCATTGTACGGGACGTTCCAGACCAGCTTTCTCCAGCGCGCTTCCGCCAGATCATCCACGGCATTGCATTTCACGCCCGCCCGCCTGAAGAGTTCCACTAACTGCCGCACCCGTTTGCCGGCTGGGCCCTTGAATTCGCCCAAGGTCACATACCCTGGCGTGTAAATGCGGATCTCTCCCGGAGCCTCCCGAACGGCGGCGATGAACGCCAGTCCGCCGACCACGCGCTCCCGGCCGAACAGCGACGCCAGCAATTCGTCCGCGCCGAGGCCATTCTGCAAAGTCAGAATGATCGTTTGCGGTCCGAGCAGCGGCGGCAGCAGGGCGGCGAGCCGGTCGTTGGCGGTATTCTTGAGCGTGATGATCGCAATGTCGACGGGACCAATCTCCTCGGTGGTGGCATAGACGGCGGTGCGGGCGGCGGGAAGGGTCTGCAGGGCGCTGCCCTCCCGCAAGGTGATGCCCCGGGCGCGAATCTCCGCCAGACCGCTGCGCACAAAGAAATCAACCTCGGCGCCAGCCAGCGCCAGTTGCGCACCGTAAAATGTGCCAATCGCGCCGGCGCCGACGATGGCGATCCGGGGATTTGTCGGTAATGCTGGAGTCGCGGGGTTCACGAGCAGGAGAATTCCGTGGCTGCTGGCGGCTTCGGGTTCAAACCAAAACGCACCGCCAGGCGGCGCTCCTCCCGCCAGACCCGGTGGACGGCCGGAGGAGCGTGAACGCCGGAAAGGAATGCGGCCGCCTTGGCCGCATTCCTGTTGACAGGCCACAGGAACATCGCCTTCGTGTGGCCCAACCACAGGAGCCACTTATGGCGAATGACAAACTCGACTTGCTCCAGGGCACGCTCGACCTGCTCGTGTTACAGACGCTGGCCAGCATGGGGCCGATGCACGGCTACGGCATCGCACGCCGGATCGAACAGGTGGGGGCTGACGCTCTGATGCTCAACCAGGGGACGATCTATGCCGCGCTGGTGCGGCTGCAGCAGGGAAAGTGGATCGACGCGGAATGGGGCACTTCGGACAACAACCGCAAGGCGAAATATTACCAGATCACGGCACGCGGCCGGCGGCGGCTGGGCGCGGAAACCGCAAACTGGCAACGCATATCGGGCGTGGTCCAACGGATCCTCGACGCACCCGCGGGCGAGGCATTGCCATAGTGGTGACCTTGGAGTCGCCGATTGAATTTCACAGGAGGTGACGGAGAAAACAGAGAGCCGAGAGCCGGGAATCCACTGAATCGCTACTCTCCCTTGCCTCCGTTTCCTCCTGTAAAACGAGCCCTTTGCCGATGAAGAATCTCCACACCTTTCTTGCCCGCCTGCGCGCGGTCTTTGCCAAGCCCGCGCTCGACGCGGACTTCAACGAGGAGCTGGCGCAGCATCTCGAAGCGGCCACCGCAGACAACCTTCGGGCCGGGATGAGCCCGGAGGAGGCAGCGCGTCGGGCCCGCATCGCCCTCGGCGGCGTCGACCAGACCCGCGAATTGCACCGCGATGCTCGCGGCCTGCCGTGGCTGGAAGACCTCGCTCGCGACATGCGTTTCGGGATTCGATCGCTGCGCCGGAGTCCAGGTTTCTCGATCGCGACCATCGTGATCCTGGCCTTGGGCATCGGCGGAGTGACCGCGATGTTCAGCACGCTGTACACGGTGCTGATCCGGCCACTGCCCTATCCTGAAGCGAACCGCCTGGTGCTGGGTCGCGCCACCTACAGCGGAGACATCAATCCCATGGTCGCAGGGCCCGACTACGTGGACTACCGCGACCAAAGCCATTCCTTCTCCGCCCTGGAGGCATACTTTGCCTTTCCGATGGAAGTGACGGTCATCGCAGACCAGAGCGCCGAACGCGCCCGAAGTCTGATTGTTAGCGCAGGACTGTTTCGGACCTTGGGCGTGAATATGGCCTCGGGCCGTCACTTCACGGCTGAGGAATGCCGCGACAACGGCCCACTTGTGGTCATCGTCAGTCACGACTATTGGCAGAAGCATTTCGCGGGAGAAACGAGTGCGGTCGGACGGTCGCTGACGATCGACGGATCCGCCTATGACATTGTCGGGGTGACGTCCCGGGACTTCCAGTTCATCCATGACGTGGACGTGTGGTTCCCGCTCCGGCCGCAGAACCTGGGCCCCCGGCGGTACAACAACTGGCTCGTTCTGGGACGGCTCCGGGACGGAGTGAGTCTGGCCGCGGCACAGAGCGACGTCGACGTCATCGCCGCCCAATTGGAGCGGGCCTATCCGGACACCAACGCCAGGAAAGCTCTGCTGTTGACGCCATTGCTGAGCGGCTTCGCCGAACAGTACCGTTCCGGCTTCGGGCTGCTGTGCGGCGGCACGGCTGCGATCTTGTTGATTGCCTGTGCAAATGCCGCGGGATTGCTCCTCGCACGGGGCGCAGCCCGCCACGGTGAACTGGCCGTGCGGGCGGCGATCGGGGCTTCGCATTGGCGGCTCGTCCGCCTGCTCCTGACCGAGGCTTTGATCCTGGCTGGCGCCGCCGGCATGCTGGGGTCGATCCTGGCCGTGTGGATGCAGCGTGGCCTGCTCCACCTGATGCCGGTCGAGGCCTTGCTTCTTCGCGATGTCGGAATCTCGCGCTCCATGCTCCTGGTCGCGTTCGCGACGACCCTCCTCACCGGGTTCGGCTTTGGCCTGCTGCCGGCGTGGCGCGCCCGACAGG
Organism: Opitutia bacterium; assembly: GCA_003153035.1. Lineage (GTDB taxonomy): Bacteria > Verrucomicrobiota > Verrucomicrobiia > Opitutales > Opitutaceae > Fen-1467. The sequence continues at coordinate 1,446 of PMBT01000046.1, read as the reverse complement.
TCAATCCGGCGAGGGACCTCAAGTCCGGCGCCAGCGGATCGGGACGGCACGGCGTTCACCTCCGCGGCGGACTGGTCATAGGGCAGGTGGCGGTTTCCTTTGTCCTGCTTGTGATTGCCGGGCTCCTTGTTCGCAGCCTCACCGCGCTCAATCGAGTCGACCCGGGATTCAATCCCCGGAACCTGCTGACCGCGGAGGTGCCGTTGCCTCCGGGCGATTATCCCGACCCGAAACGCCTGGTCTTCTTCTCCACACTCCTGGACAGCGTGAGGTCGCTGCCCGGGGTGGAGTCGGCGGCTGTCGTCAGCCAAGTGCCGCTGCGTGACCCCTACAACAACGTCGGCATCTACGCGGCTGATGCGCCGCCGGTGAAACCCTCGGATGGCGGCGATGGCTACCAACGAGTCGTGCTGCCCGGCTATTTTCGGGCCATGGGCATTCCGCTTTGGGCCGGACGGGATATCCAGCCGACGGATTCAGCCGGGTCGCGCCGCGTAGTGGTCGTCAGCCGGCAACTCGCGAAGTCCCTCTTCGCGGATCGCGATCCTCTGGGTAAACGAGTGGTGATCGACCAGGCGGCCGATGTGACTTGGGAGGTGGTGGGCGTGGTGGCTGACGTCAAACAAAGCGGCCTGCGCGAAGACGCAGGCTCGCGCGGCACGTTCTACCGGGCCCATGCGCAGCAGGCCTGGTCCACCATGCGTCTCGCGATCCGCACCGCCGGCGATCCGCAGGCGATCGTGCCGTCGCTGCGCACTTTGCTACAGAAGATGGATCCGCGGATACCGCTGTCGGGCCCGCGCACGATGGAGGACGTCATCGCCAACGCCACCGTCTCGGAAAGAGCCCAGACCCTATTCCTGATGACCTTTTCCTTGCTGGCCTTGACGTTGGCGGCGGCGGGCATCTATGGCCTGCTGGCGTTCAGCGTGGCCCAGCGACGCTATGAGATCGGGATCCGCCTGACCCTGGGGGCAACGGGCCCCGTGATCGCGCGGGGAATCCTCCGCGAGGCTGGCCGGCTGGCACTCGCCGGCGTGGTCGCGGGCGGGCTTAGTTCGCTCGGAGCGACCCAACTGATTCGCGCGAACCTCTACGGCGTCGGGTCCATTGATCCACCTACCTTGGTCGCCGCCGCCTTGGTGCTCCTGCTCATTGCGGGCCTGGCCGCCTGGCTGCCCGCCCACCGCGCGGCACGGGTTGATCCGGTCGTGGCCTTGCGGGCGGAGTGATTTCGTTCGAGGAAACGCGCACCGGTTCTCTGGACACAGAGTTCGCTGAAGCTGTCTCCGTGGACTCTGTGTGCTCTCTGTGACCCGATCCGCCCTTGTCTGGCTGCGGCCCCCTCCGCAACTGACCCTATTCGCCGATGATTTTCACGAGGACGCGCTTTTCCGCTTGCCATCAAATTCGCCGTAGAAGATCTGTTCCCAGGGGCCGAAGTCG
>PMBT01000133.1 GCA_003153035.1 Opitutia bacterium | reverse complement strand
GGCGCCTGGGTGGACGGCGCCATGCCGCAACGCGCCGAGACGGTCGAGGGCTATGTCCAGGGCATGCATCAGGGCTGGTTGCTCGACATGGCCCAGCGCCGGCTCGGTCAGGACTTCGGCGCCGACTTCGCCGCGATCGCGACGCGCTTTCGCTACAATCCCGACGTCAAAAGCCTGCCCGCGATGGTGCCAGCGGTCATCCCGCTGCTCCTGCTGATGATCCCGGCGATGCTGGCCGCCCTGGCGGTGGTGCGCGAGAAGGAGCTTGGATCCATCATCAATTTCTACGTCACCCCGGTCACCCGCAGCGAATTCCTGCTCGGCAAGCAGCTGCCCTATGTGGTCCTGGCGATGTTCAACTTCGGCCTGCTCACGCTGCTGGCCGTGACAGTGTTCGGGGTGCCGGTGAAAGGCAGTTTTCCGGCGCTGGCGGTAGCAGCGCTGCTGTTTGTCCTGTTCTCGACCGGTTTCGGCCTGTTTGCCTCCACCTTCACGCGCAGCCAGATCGCGGCGCTGTTCGTGACGATCATCGGCACCATGATCCCGGCCATCCAGTTCGCCGGCATGCTCAACCCGGTCTCCTCGCTGGAGGGTCTCGGCTCGTTCATCGGCCACCTCTACCCGGCCTCGCATTTCCTGACCATCAGCCGCGGCGTCTTCAGCAAGTCGCTGGGCTTCTATGGCCTGCGCGCCTCGTTCTGGCCGCTGCTGCTGTCAGTGCCGATCATCCTGGGCCTTTCGATCGCGCTGCTCAAGAAACAGGAGGCCTGATCATGCCGCATGCTGCCAACATCTACCGTCTGGGCGTGAAGGAACTCTGGAGTCTGGCGCGGGACCCGATGATGCTCGTGCTAATCACCTACACCTTCACGGTATCGATCTACGTCGCGGCCACAGCCATGCCGGAGACGCTGCACAACGCGCCGCTCGCCATCGTCGACGAGGATGCCTCGCCGCTCTCCGCCCGCATTGCCTCGGCCTTCTATCCGCCGCGTTTCAAGCCACCGGCCATGATCCCGCTGTCCGGCATTGATGCGGGCATGGACGCCGGCGACTACACCTTCGTGCTGGACATTCCCCCGGAATTCCAGCGGGACGTCCTCGCCGGCAGGTCGCCCACCCTCCAGCTCAATGTGGACGCCACGCGCATGAGCCAAGCCTTCACCGGCAGCAGCTACATCCAGCAAATGGTGATGGGCGAGATCAACGAGTTCGTCCACCGCTACCGCAGCAACCCCGCGCCGCCGGTGGATCTGGCGCTGCGCGCGCGTTTCAATCCCAACCTGGAGCAGGCCTGGTTCGGCGCGCTGATGGAGATCATCAACAACGTGACGATGCTCTCGATCATCCTGACGGGTGCCGCGCTGATCCGGGAGCGCGAACACGGCACCATCGAGCACCTGCTGGTGATGCCCGTCACGCCATTCGAGATCATGCTGGCCAAGGTCTGGTCAATGGGACTGGTCGTGCTGCTCGCTGCCGCCATTGCACTGGTGTTCGTAGTCCAGACGGTGCTGTGCGTGCCGATTGAGGGTTCGGTACTTCTGTTCCTGACCGGCGCGGCACTGCATCTTTTCGCCACCACTTCACTGGGCATCTTCATGGCCACGCTGGCGCGCTCGATGCCGCAATTTGGGATGCTGGCGGTGCTGATCCTGCTGCCGCTGCAGCTGCTTTCGGGCAGCTTCACTCCACGCGAGAGCATGCCCGGCATCGTGCAGCAGGTGATGCAGGCCGCGCCGACCACGCACTTCGTTGCGCTCGGCCAGGCCATCCTCTTTCGCGGCGCCGGCATCGGCGTGGTGTGGCCGCAGTTTCTCGCGCTGGTCGCCATCGGCGCCGTGTTCTTCGCCATCGCGCTCAACCGCTTTCGGCGGACCATCAACCAGATGGCCTGAGCCGGCCGAGGCCATGAGACCCTACGGGGAACACCTACTATCACTCGCCCGGGCCATCCCGTATTGTTGGAAACCGGCACCCTTGCGCTGGCTCGTTGCCCAGCCGCCTCCGGCGTCAGGAGGCGAGCAAGAACGGTTTGATCACACGCCATGAAAACCAATCCCAGAGCGCCCTCGCCGGACCTGCTCCAGAAGACGGACGATTCCTGGCGCGCCGCCACAATCCCAACGCCCTTCGACCTAACCGTGCCCAACAATCGGGATTGTCTCCATCTCGGGATGGGCGTCGTCGCTCGGGTGCCACGGACCGGCAAGAACGGCATCTGCCTCAAGCAGCAGCTCAAGGACAAGCTGGTGGAGCACAAGCAGCGCCTTGACAGGCACGGTCAAGATTTGCCCGAGATCCGCCGTTGGACGTGGGATCGGGGCGCAATGCAGAAAGGGACAGCCTGGCGGCTTTGGCTGCCAATCGCTCAATGAACACGCAAAAGCTCATCGACACCGCGAAAGCGCTCGTCGCTGCCGACAAGGGCCTGCTGGCGATGGATGAGAGCATTCCCACCTGCAACGAGCGATTTGCCCGCCTGGGGATCCCGCAGACCGAGGAGACCCGACGCGCCTACCGGGAGTGGGTCATGACCACGCCCGCTCTCGGTGAGTGCATCAGTGGCGCGATTCTCTGCGCCGAGGCGATTCGCCAGGAGAAAATGGACGGGACTCCCTTTGCCAAAGCCATCGCCAACGATGATATGATTCCGGGCGTCAAAGTCGATTCCGGAGCAAAGGACATGGCGGGGCATCCCGGAGAGAAGATCACGGAAAGCCTGGACGGATTGCAGGGCCGCCTGGCTGAGTATTTTCGCCTAGGCGCCCGTTTTGCCAAATGGCGCGCGGTGTTTGCCGTCGGCGAGGGCATCCCCAGCCGCGATTGCATCGAAGCCAACACGCAGCTCTTGGCTCGCTGCGCGGCGTTGTGCCAGGAGGTCGGACTAGTTCCTGTCGTCGAGCCCGAAGTGCTCATGGACGGCGCGCACACCCTGGAACGCTGCGGCGAGGCAACGGAGGAAATCCTCCGAACGATGTTTAGCCAACTCTACAACGAACGGGTGATGCTAGAGGGCACGCTTTTGGTTCCAAACATGGTGCTTCCGGGATCGACCTGCCCTACACAAAATACGGTGAACGAGGTCGCCGATGCCACGGTAAAGTGCCTCTTGCGCGCCGCCCCCGCTGCCGTTCCGGGGATAGCGTTCCTGTCGGGCGGCCAGTCCGGCGAACTGGCAACGGCCCGTTTGAACGCCATGAACGTCAGATTCAAATCACGACTGCCTTGGGCGTTGGCGTTTTCGTTTGCGCGCGCCATCCAGCAGCCGGCTTTGGATATTTGGCGAGGCAAGCAGGCCAACGTTCTGGCGGCTCAGCAGGAGTTGTATCATCGAGCCTGGTGCAATCGAGCTGCGCGCAGCGGCACCTACGAGGTCGCGATGGAAAAGTGAGGCGCGTGAGTATGAATGCCGAGCTCCGTCGCTCTTGGAGTTCCGAGGAACTGATGTAACTGCGATGATACGATGCGCTCGCAGCCCGGCGTAGTCATCTCGGTCTGCGGCAGCCGCGCGTCGCAAAAAAAGCAGCGTTAATTTGCAGGAAGAGGCAACGGACTTTCCGCAGTAGGTTGATGCCCAATGGTGCAAGACTTCGGGATCCCCCATGCTCCCGCTGGGTCACGCGCAGCGACGTCCGCGGCGCAGCCCATTTTCCTTACGACTCCAATGCTCATGAACTCAGCCCTGATCCCAACCGCCACCGAGACAAATCCTAGCCCAAGCCACGACGAGATCGCGCAGTGTGCGCGTCAGCTGTGGACCGAATCTGGCCAACCGGAGGGCCGCGACGAGGCGATCTGGTACGAAGCTGAACGGCGGCTGATCTCCGAACGGCGGGTGCCCCTGGAGACTGCCATTGCACCGTAGGCGGCGGCCTGTCCGCCAGCGTCGGCGCCGACACCCGACAAGAAGAACCGCCGATCCAACCGCCATCAGAAATTAGTCATGTGACTGCTGGCCTGTCCCGGCCGCGCGTTTGGAGCCGAGCATCAGATTCCTCTGCAATTGCCTCACCACACCGGCCCCAGGCTGCCGCTGGGGGACACCTGATCCTCTGGCCAAAACCGGCCGAGCCCGGGCCAGAACCAAGCAGGTAGGTGTAGAACCCATAGTGGCCGCCGGCCGACTCGAGTATCTTTTTCGTGGGAAATCATCTCCCCCAACAACTCATGCCTATCCTCCAGCTCTTTCAGCCCTTCCGATTAAGATCACTCCAGCTCAAGAACCGGATCGTCATGGCTCCAATGACACGCTCGTTTTCGCCCGGCGGTGTGCCGGCCGGCAATGTAGCCGATTATTATGGTCGACGCGCCACCGGGGAAGTTGGGTTAATCATCTCAGAAGGCACCGTGGTCAATCGTGCGGCCTCGTCGAACGATCCGGATATCCCTCGATTTTTCGGAGAAAAGGCGCTCCTCGGCTGGAAGGCGGTGATCGATCAAGTGCATTCCGACGGCGGACTCATGGCCCCACAGCTCTGGCATATGGGCGTCGTGGCTCCCAAGAATTCCGCCTGGCTGCCTCCCGCTCCCTTCGAAGGGCCTTCGGGTTACATCGCGCCCGGCAAGATCGGCGGCGTCGCGATGACCGGGCAGGATATCGCCGACACGATCCGCGCCTTCGCCGAAGCCGCGGCCCAGGCAAAAGCGCTGGGATTTGATGCGGTGGAGATTCATGGCGCGCACGGCTATCTGATCGACCAGTTCTTCTGGCATCCCACCAATCAGCGCACGGATTGTTACGGAGGGAGTTCCTTGGCGGAGCGAACCCGTTTTGCCGTTGAGATTATCCGGGCGGTTCGCCATGCAACCGGGCCGGAGTTTCCGATCTGTCTCCGCATCTCGCAATGGAAGCTCCAGGACTACACCGCCAGACTCGCGACCACACCCGCTCAGATGGAGGCCTGGCTCATTCCATTGGTCCAGGCCGGGGTGGATATCCTCCATTGCTCGCAACGCCGCTTCTGGGAACCGGAATTCGCTGGCTCCGACCTGAACTTCGCGGGCTGGGCCAAGAAGCTGACCGGCAAAGTGTCGATCACGGTCGGCTCGGTCGGGCTCTCCGGGGATTTTCTGGCGGCCTTCAAGGGCGAAGCTTCGACGCCCAGTTCTTTGGACGAGCTTCTGCGGCGGCTCGACCGAGGTGATTTCGATCTGGTTGCCGTGGGGCGCGCGCTCCTGGCCGATGCCGCGTGGGCCCATAAGATCAGCGAAGGACGTTCGGCCGAGCTGCTCGGCTTCAGCAAGGAAGCGCTCGCCACGCTAGTGTAGCAGAGTGTAGCACGCATTGCTTCCTCCGGCTCCCCTTCCCTCCGAAACGCTACCGCCTGCAACCACTTTTTTCCCGGGAGGGAGTGGCGTCGGTTCGATTCCGACCCGCGCCTCCAAAAACAGCAAAACCGCTAATATCAATAGATTAGCGGTTTTCCCATGTCCATTATTGGGGCGTTTGCTATCGCAGACTGTAACACAGTCACCTGTGTCCGCCTATGTCACAATTGATTAGGCGCGTTTTCCCCGTGTCACCATACCCGCCGGCAGGAGATCAGCCCGCCTAGGGCGAAAGACAAGGCGATTGGCGTCCGCGCGCGGATGCGGGGAAATGTAGAATACCCAATATTGCGTTTCCCGCCCCTTCGCGACCACCGACGGGCGACGGTTCAGCATCACGGGCTGTTGTCCAGGTAAACTTCCAGCAGATCGTCGACGTCTTCCTGAGATTCGTAGAACAGGGTTTCGAGCCCCTGGAGCATCCTTCGGGTTTCGTCGTTA
>PMBT01000156.1 GCA_003153035.1 Opitutia bacterium | reverse complement strand
GTGCTGACCGCGGTCGACGCGGCGGTGATGGTGATCGACGCGGCCAAGGGCATCGAAACGCAGACGCGCAAGCTCTTCGAGGTCTGCCGCCTCCGGGGCGTGCCCATCTTCACCTTCATGAACAAATGCGACCGGCCCACGCTCAATCCCATCGTCCTCCTCGACGAGCTGGAGAACGTGCTCGGCCTGCAGGCCTGCGCGGTCACCTGGCCGCTGGGCAACGGGCCGGCGTTCCGAGGGGTTTTCGACCGGCGCCACCGCGAAGTGCATTTGTTCGAGCGCGTCCCCGGCGGGGCCTATCGCGCGCCCGAGCAGGTGGCCGGCTTTGCCGATCCCGTGGTGCGCCAGAAACTCGACGAGCCCACGCACCACGAGGTCGCCGAGCAGCTCGCCATGCTGGAAGGGGCCGGGCATGCCTTTGATCTCGCGGCCGTGCAGGCCGGCCGGCAGACGCCCGTGTACTTCGGCAGCGCCGTCAACAACTTTGGAGTGGAGCTTCTACTCAACGGTTTCCTGCGCGATGCCGTGCCGCCGCAGCCGCGGCGCAGCGCCGCCGGCAGCGGCGGCAAGTTCCAAGTTCCAGGTTCCAAGTTCCCGGGAAGCGCGGACAAGGAAGAGACTCCTGCGCCGGCCGGCCTGTCGATCTTGTCTCCAGTCTCCGTCGTCGAACACCCGCTGGTGCCGGTCGACCACGAGAAATTCTCCGGCTTCATTTTCAAGATCCAGGCCAACATGGATCCGAAGCACCGCGACCGCATCGCGTTTGTCCGCGTCTGCTCCGGCCACTTTGAGCGCGACATGACGGTGATCCACCAGCAGTCCGGCCGGCGCGTGCGGCTCTCCTCCTCCCACAAGCTCTTCGGGCAGGAACGCGAGACGGTCGACGAAGCCTGGCCCGGGGACATCATCGGCCTGGTCGGCTACGACCTGTTCGGCATCGGGGACACGCTCACCGAAGATCCGGGAATCGTCTACGACGAGATCCCCCGGTTTCCCCCCGAGGTGTTCACGTTCATCAGCAACCCGATTCCCGCCAACGCCAAGAAATACCGCGCCGGCCTCGAGCAGTTGCTGCAGGAGCACATCGTGCAATCGTTCAACCTGCGGCACGGACCTTCCGGGGTAACGCTGCTTGCGGCGGTCGGTCCGCTGCAATTTGAGGTGGTGCAATACCGCCTGCAGGCGGAATACGGCGCCGAGTCGCGCCTCGAAGCCGCCCCGTGGCAGTTTCTGCGGTGGCTCGAACCCCATCCGGCGCTGGAGCGCCCGGCCAGCCTCGTCACGGCCAGCGGGGTGGCCTGGGGCAGGGACACCGATGACCGGCCGATCATCCTGTTCCCCAATGACTGGACGATGCGCTATTTCGTCGAGAAAAACCCCGAGCTGAAGCTGCACGCCCTGCCGCCAGCGGAATAAGGTGGGCGATTCCCGGTTGATCTCGGTGCGGCGCGCAACGATTCCGCTGGAGGGCCGGGCCCTCCACCTCTTTATGCAGAATCAGCCGCGACGGGACGCTCGCCGGCTAACCGGAGACGATTGACAGCCCGGCGGGTTCGCGGCACACGGACTGATTTCATTTTCGCATGTCCACCTCCTCCCTCCGCCTCCTCCTGTTGTGTTGCTGCGTGCTCTCCGGCGCCGTCCGGGCCGCGACCGATGCGTCCGCGCGGAAGCCGGCCCGCAGCACCACCAAAACTGCCACGACTGCCCTCAATCCTGAGGCCTTTCGCAGCGCCATCGTGATCGACGCCGCGACTGGCAAGGTCCTCGTCGAGGCCGCGGCCGATGTGCAGAATCCGCCCGCGAGCGTGACCAAGCTGATGACGTTTGCCGTCATCCAGGACAAGCTGCAGCGCGGGGAACTCACGCTGCAGACCCCCGTCACCATCGCGGCGGAAGCCGCGAAGATGGGCGGATCCGAAGCCTGGCTCGTGCACAACGAGAAAGTCTCGGTGGAGGAGTTGCTCTATCTGCTCATGGTGCAGTCAGCCAATGACGCCGCCGTGGCCCTCGCCATCCACACGACGGGTTCGAAGGAGGCGTTTGTGGAACTCATGAACGCCAAGGCCCGCGAGCTTGGCATGACGCACACCGAGTTTCACTCTCCCCACGGATTGCCACCCGGCAAGGGCCAGGAGGCCGACCTCTCGACCGCCCGCGATATCGCCCTGCTGTGCCGCCAGCTCATCGCCAAGACGGACATCCTGCGGTACACCTCCACGCAGACCCACGAGTTCCACCACGCCAACGGCGTGGTCAACAATTTCATCAATCACAACCATCTCCTCGGCCTGGTGCCAGGCTGCGACGGATTCAAGACCGGCTGGTACGCGAAAGCGGGGTATTCCCTCGCCACGACGGTTCAGCGCAATGGCCGCCGGATCATCGCCGTGGTGCTGGGCAGTCCCGAGCGCAAGGGCCGCGACACACTGACCACCCAGTTGGTGGAGCGTGGTTTTGCCGCGCTCCCGCCGGTCGTTCCCCCGCCCGCCTTGGCCGGCACCACGGCCGGCACGCTTCCGGCCTCGCTGCCGGTCCAGGTCGCCGTACCCACCCCGGTTCCGCCCAGCCCGCCGCCGTCCGCCGCCCCGACCCAGACTGGTGACACCGCCTCGCCCCTCAAGCTCGTGCCCCTCAATCCGGACGAGCGCAACCAGCTCATCGGCGCGCCTGCCGAGCCCGATGCGACCGTGCACGTGGCGATTCCTGCCGCCAAGAAATGACTTCGGGGCGCCTCCCGGGATTCGCCGGGGCAGCCGGATCAGTGCTCCAGCACGATGACGAGAGCGCCCAACAGACTGAAGAGACCGCCGAGAAGTCCCGCCTCGTAGCGTTCAAATCGCTGGACCTTGAAGCGTTCCATGCCGAGCAGTGTCAACCAGGTGAACAGAGTCATTCCGGCCAACGCCCCGACGGCCAGGATGGCGCTCAGCAATCCGAACCCGCGCCACCCGAAGCGGACGCTGGAAAGATAGATCGGCAGAAACCCTTCGCACGGCGACAGGGTCAGCATCATGAAAAGCCCGCCGATGGCCGTCCAGTCGCTGGCCCGGTCGGAGACGATGGGGCTGTCCTTCAGTTCCTCGTCCCAATGGGTATGATCCGGCGCGTGCCCGCAGGCTTCGCTGGCGGCGTGATGGCCGCCCGGCGGGTGATGATGGCAGATGCCCTTGCCGCGCCATTGCCGCCAGAAATAGTACAGACCCATTCCTCCGAGGAAAACGCCGATCACCCACGGGAACAGCCGGCCCACCCGCTCGTCGAGCTGGAATCCGAACCAGGCGATGGCAGCCCCGAGCAGCGTCGTCAGACCAACGTGGCCCAGCCCGGCGCCGAGTGTCACCGCGATGGTTTTTGGCCGGCTCCAGCCCCGGACCCTCGAGACCAGCACGAATGGCAACCAGTGCGTGGGGATCGCCGCATGGAAAAAAGCCACGGTAAACCCGGTGGCGGCAATGGTGGCGAGGACAGCGGAATTCATGCGGAGGTTCTGGGCGCCGGTGGCGGACGCCCCGAGGCGAACGGGCACGTTGAACGACCCCATACATAACTCCAACCATTTTTGCAGCCCATGATTGGACGCCCTGGCCCCGCCGTGTCGGCCGGCAACTGGCGGAATAAGATTTGAACCGGCCGGATCCCTGCTCACTACTCACTATGCGATGCTCGCTACTCTGCCGGCGGTTCTGCCGCCCTCCGATTGATTCTCCCATGACCTCCCGGGAACGCTTTCTCGCCGCCTGCGCCTGCCGCCCGCTCGAGCGGCCGCCGATCTGGATCATGCGCCAGGCCGGCCGCTACCTGCCGGAATACCGCGAGCTCAAGGCCCGGCATTCCTTCGCCCACCTCGTGCGCACTCCCGCGCTGGCGGCCGAGGTCACCCTCCAGCCACTGCGCCGGTTTGCCCTCGATGCCGCCATCTTGTTTTCCGACATCCTTGTCGTGCCCGAGGCCATGGGCCAGGGCTACCGGTTCAGGGACGAGGGCGGCATCGCCATGGAATACCGTCTCGAGAACCGGGCCCAGCTCGACCGGCTGTCCACCGAGGATCTCCGGGAGAAACTCGCCTACGTCGGGAAGGCGCTCCGCCTCCTCCGCCGTCAGCTCGGGACCAAGCACGCCCTGCTCGGCTTTGGCGGCTCCCCGTGGACGCTGGCCTGCTACATGATCGAGGGAGGCGGTTCCGAGGATTTCTCCCGCCTCCGGCAGCTATTTGTCGCCGACCGCGGATTCTTCGACACCCTGCTCGAGAAACTCACCATCGCGCTGATTGAGTATTTCAAGCTGCAGATCGAGTCCGGCGCCGACGCCATCCAGATCTTTGACTCGTGGGGCGGGTTGATTGCCGGCCCGGACTACGAGCCGGCTTCGCTGCAATGGATTCGCCGCATCATTGCCGCCCTGCCGGCGGATTTTCCGGTGATTCTGTACGCCAAAGGGACTTCGCGGCATCTGGCCGCGCAGGCCGCCAGTGGCGCGCGCGTTCTCAGCGTCGACGGGACCGTCGACCTGGCCGCGGTTCACGACGCCTTGCGGCAGGATCCGGCGCTGCGCGCCCAGAATATCCAGGTGGCCCTGCAAGGCAACCTGGACCCGGCGCTGCTCAGCACGACGCCCGCGGCGGTCCGTGATGAGACCCAGCGCCTGCTCGAGTCGATGCGCGACCGTCCCGGACATATCTTCAACCTGGGCCATGGCATCCAACCCGACGCCAGCCCCGAATGTGTGGCGGCGCTGGTCAGCACCGTGACCGGATGGAAGAACTGATTGCCCGACACCGGACTGGAAATCCACGGCCTCCTCTAGTAGACCAATATCTGCCCTCCCGCCTTCTCCTCGATCATGCCCACTGACTCCTCAGCCACCAAGAAGCGGATTGCCGTCGTCGGTGGCGGCATCACCGGCCTCACCGCCGCCTGGCGGCTGCACGCCCAGGGGCACGCCGTCACCGTGTTCGAGCAGTCCGACCGTCTCGGCGGCGCCGTCTCGACGACAATCAACGATGGCTGGCTGATCGAGAACGGGCCGAACTCCCTCCTGGAATCACCGCCGTTCGATGCGCTCGTCGCGGAGCTGGGCCTCGAGGCGGAGTGCCGGTATGCCGCGCCGGCCGCAAAGAACCGCTACCTGGTGCGCGGCGGGCGGCTCGTGCCGGTGCCGATGGCGCCGCACAAGTTGCTCGCGACCCCCTTGTTCTCCCTCCGGACAAAACTGGGGCTGTTCGCCGAGCCCTTCTTCCGGGCCCGGGTGCGGCCGGCCGACGTGAGCCTGGCGACGTTTGTCCGCGACCATCTGGGCCAGGAAATTGTTGACTATGCGATCAATCCGCTCGTGGCCGGCATTTATGCCGGAGACCCCGAGATGCTCTCCACCAAGTTCGCTTTCCCCAAGCTATGGGAGATCGAGCAGACTCACGGTTCCCTTATCCGGGGGCAGATTGCCGCGATGAAAGCGCGGCGCGCCCGGGGTGAGAAGCCCGCGGCGCGCATCGTCTCGTTCGCGCGCGGCCTTCAGACACTGCCCACCGCGCTCGCGGCGCGGCTGCCCGCCGGCGCTGTTCGCAGCCGGGCGGCCGTCATCAGCCTTTCTCCGGGTAAGCCCTGGAAACTCGTCAGCCGCCGCGAGGGTCTTGCGGCCACGGAAGAATTCGACGCCGTCGTGCTGGCGCTGCCGGCCGCGGCGCTGGCGCAGCTGTCGCTCGGCACCTCGGGTGAACGCCCGCTGGCCGCGCTTGAGCAGATCGATTACCCGCCCGTTGCGTCGCTCTTTCTCGGGTTCCGACGCGAACAGGTGACCCACCCTCTGGACGGGTTCGGGGCGCTGGTCCCCGAGATTGAGCACCGCTCGGTGCTCGGTGTGTTGTTCTCCTCAACGCTGTTTGCCGGCCGCGCGCCGGCCGGTCACGTGGCGCTGACGGTTTACCTTGGGGGCACCCGCCAGCCCGAGCTCGCGCGCCTGGCGCCCGAAGTCCTCCGTCCGCGCGTCCTCGCCGACTTGCACGAACTGCTCGGAGTCCACGGCGATCCGGTTTTTTCGCACACGACCTTCTGGGCTCACGCCATCCCGCAATACAATCTCGGCTACGAGCGTTTCCTCGACGCGATGACTGAGGCCGAGACCCGGCACCCGGGCCTTTTCATCGGCGGCCATGTTCGCGATGGCATCTCGCTGGCCAACTGCATCGCGGCCGGCCAGCGTCTCGCGGANNTCCCTCTTCCCTTGACTCAGGGGAGACTTGGGGTAGCCTCACGCGCTTTTTCCCGAATGGCCCATGAATTGAAAGACACGCTTCAGCTTCCGAGAACCGAATTCCCGATGCGGGCGAATCTCGTGCAGCGTGAGCCGGCCCGTCTCGCGCACTGGGAGAAGATCGGCCTCTACGACGCCATCCAGCAGAATCGCGCCGCCGCCCCGGCCTTTGTCCTTCACGACGGGCCGCCGTTCACCAACGGCGACGTGCACATCGGCAACGCGCTTAACAAGACACTCAAGGACATCGTTCTCCGCTTCAAGTCGCTGCGGGGTTTCCGCACGCCCTATGTGCCCGGCTGNNGGCTGGGACTGCCACGGCCTGCCGATTGAGCAGAAAGTCACCCGCGAGCTCCAGGCAAACAAGCAACCGACGACCACCTCCGAGCTGCGGAAGCTCTGCGACGATTTCTCCGAGGGATGGATTGCCCGGCAGACCGGGCAGTTCAAACGGCTGGGCGTCCTGGCCGACTGGCGGCACGAATACAAGACCAAGGCCCCGGCCTTTGAGGCCGATATCCTGCGCACTTTCGCCGCTTTCATTGAGAAGGGACTCGTCTACCGGAGCAAGAAGCCCGTCTATTGGTCCATCCCCTTTGAAACGGCTCTCGCCGAGGCGGAGATCGAATACCAGGACCATGTCAGCCCGTCGATCTGGGTGAAGTTTGCGGTGCCGGCGGCCGAAGCGAAGAAATTCGGATTACTCGATGCCCTCACCGAACACGACCAAAAGAAGCCAATCTACATTGTAATCTGGACCACCACTCCTTGGACGATTCCCGCCAACTTAGCCATCGCGATAAATCCGACCATAGACTACGGTTTAGTGACTTACGGCGATGAGATCTATCTGGTGGCCCATGATTCCGGCACACTGACCCAGTTTCAGGCGACACTTTCGAGATCCGGACCGCAACCGCCCAAAGAGTTTTCTACTTACGTTGCGAGCGCAATTAGGGGTGAGAGATTGGTAGGTCTTCAGGCGCGCCACCCCTTCGTCGATCGCCCCTCGCCGGTCGTGCTTGCCGATTATGTCACGACCGAGAGCGGCACCGGTTGCGTCCACACGGCTCCCGGCCACGGACTCGATGACTACCACACCGGTCTTAAATACGGCCTCGAGATTTACTGTCCGGTCGGCGATGACGGCCGCTTCCTTGATGACGGCCGCATCCCCGCCGATCTCGTCGGGCTGACGACGCTCGAGACCGTCGAGGACCTGGCCAAGAAACGCACCTCGGCCGCCAATATCGGGGTGTTGAAAAAGCTGGCCGCCACCGGAGCCTTGCTCGCGAAGCAATCGTTCACCCACAGCTATCCGCACTGCTGGCGTTCGAAGACTCCCATCGTTTTTCGCGCGGTCGACCAGTGGTTCGTGTCCCTCGACAAGAGCGGCGCGCGCCAGGCCGCGCTCGATGCGATTGGCAAGGTGCAATGGGTGCCGGCCTGGGGCGAGGCCCGGATCCGCAGTGCCGTGGAGTCGCGGCCCGACTGGTGCATCAGCCGCCAGCGCTCGTGGGGCGTGCCCCTCCCGGCGTTCTTCGATGCCCGAAAGCAGGCTTACCTCGACGCCGGCGTGGTTCGTGGCATCGCCGACAAGTTCGAGGAGCATGGGTCCAACCTCTGGTTCGATGCCGCTCCCGCCCAGCTGCTCGCCGGCGTGAAACTGCCGGCCGGCTGGCCCGCCCCCGAAACGCTCACCTCCGGCCGCGACACGCTTGACGTCTGGTTCGACTCGGGCTCCACGCATGCCGCCACCCTCCGGCGCGGCCTCGGCGGCACGGACTGGCCCGCCGACCTCTATCTCGAGGGCAGCGACCAGCATCGCGGCTGGTTCCAGTCCTCGTTGTGGACCGGGGTCATCGCCTACGGCGGCGCCCCCTACCGGATCGTGCTCACCCACGGCTTCATTGTCGACGAGGAGCGCAAGAAGATCTCCAAGAGCAGCACCTACGAGAAGCCGCAGACGAGCGATTCCTACATCGCGGAGTATGGCGCGGACGTCATGCGCCTGTGGATCTCATCGCAGAATTTCCGTGACGACATTCCCATCTCGAAGGAGATCCTCTCGCACGTCGGCGAGACCTACCGCCTGCTGCGAAACACCTTTCGCTTCCAGCTCTCCAACTTGTTCGACTTCCATCCGGCCGGGGATGCCGTCCCGCTCGTGTCGATGGACCCGCTCGATCGCTGGGCGCTGCACCAGACGGCCGAGTTGCTGCGGCAGTGCACGGCCGCCTATGAGGCCTACGAGTTCCACCGCGTCTACCAGCTCTGCAACCAATTCTGCGCGGTCACGCTCTCGGCGACCTACCACGATATCCTGAAAGACCGGCTTTACACGCTGCGGGCCGCCCACCCGCTGCGCCGCTCGTCGCAAACCGCCCTCCACCAGATCCTGAGCACGCTGGTGCGCATTCTTGCGCCCATCATCACCTTTACCGCCGACGAGGCCTGGACGTTCGCCGCGGCTGGAACCGAATACGCCGGGGGATCGGTGCATCTGCAGGACTGGCCCGTCGCGCCGGCCGACTGGAGCGATGCCGTCCTGGCCCGGGAATTCGAGAGTCTGCTGCTTGGGCTGAGGGTTGAGGCGAACGCCAGGCTGGAGACCCTCCGCCAGCAGGGAAGCATCGGCAAGTCGCTGGACGCCGCCGTCACGATCGCAGGCCCGCCAGCCGAGATTCTCTTTGCCACGGTGCTGAAGCACCGGGCCAATCTGGCCGAACTACTGAACGTCTCCCACGTGGAGCTTCAGGAATCCGCCGCCGATTCGAAGATCTCCATCGAAGTCCGGTCCGCCCGCGAATTGGGTTTCGTTCGCTGTCCACGCTGCTGGCGCTGGGTGCCGGCCTTGCCGCCAACCGCCCACGGTGATCTTTGTCCGCGCTGCGCTGACGCCCTCAGCGCCTGAGCCCCAACCCGCAAACCCCTTTTCCATCATGGCCAAAAAGCAGAAGTCCGCCCCCGCCAAGAAACCCGCCAAGCCGGCCCCGTCCAGGACACCCGCCCGGGCGGCCAGGAAGGCCCCGCCCG
Source organism: Opitutia bacterium (assembly GCA_003153035.1). Lineage (GTDB taxonomy): Bacteria > Verrucomicrobiota > Verrucomicrobiia > Opitutales > Opitutaceae > Fen-1467. The sequence goes on along the minus strand of PMBT01000156.1, from coordinate 24,394 downwards.
CCAAACGGGCGCCAGCCGGCAGAGCCCGCGCCCCGGAAGCGAAACCCCAGAAATCTGACGACCTCAAGCGCCGCATTCTTGAGCGCAAGACCACCAAGCCCATCGCGTTTAGCCTCGATGAGGTGCGGGAGATTGCAAAGAAGAACGAGAAGAAGACCACCAAGGCGGCTGAGAACCGGACCAACCGGCCCGCCAGGGAGGCCGTCCGGGGTGAGCCCAGCCCCAAGGGTTCGAGCCGGCCGCCCATCCCCAACCATATCAAGGCCGCCTCCCTCGCCGACATCCTCGGTTTCAATCCCAACAAAAGCAAGAAAGGCACGGCCGATCACGACAATGCCGAGGATGTGCCCGAGAAATACCGCCGGTACTACCGGCTGCTCGTCGATCTTCGCACCCACGTGCTCGAATCGCTGGGCCAGCACTCCGAGGAGACGCTCAAGCGCTCCGCCAAGGAGGACGCCGGCGATCTCTCCGGCTACGGCCAGCACATGGCCGACGCCGGCACCGACACCTTCGACCGTGATTTCGCGCTCAGCCTCGTCTCGAACGAGCAGGAGGCGCTGTCCGAGGTTGAAGCCGCCATCAAGCGCGTGCGCGATGGCACCTACGGCATTTGCGAACTCACCGGCAAGCCCATCGGCAAGGACCGGCTGCTGGCGGTGCCTTTCACGCGCTATTCCGCCGAGGCGCAGAAGGAGCTCGAAAAGACCAGGCACCGCTCCGTGCAACGCGCGGGCATCTTCGCCGACACCACAACTGAGGAAGGCGGCAAGATCGTCGAGGAAGAACCCGAGGAATGACGTCGCTCCCGCCTGGCCCTTCGGCCACGCCGTCGGCTCCGCCGTCCGCCGCCTCCCAGCCGCGCCCGCGGCTCGACCGCATCCTGGCCTACCGCTGGCTGCTCGCGCTGGCCGCCGGAGTATTCGTGCTCGACCAGGCAACCAAGGCGTGGATTCGCGCGCGGATGGCGTACCCCACCTACGGCCCGCCTGGACAAATCACGGTCATCGAGGATTTCCTTAATCTCGTGAATGTTGGTAACACGGGGGCGGCTTGGAGCCTGTTCAGCGGCCGCAGCGGTTCCCTTGCATTGCTCGCCGTGGCGACGCTGGTCGCGATCTACGCCTGGCGGCGCCAACTCGGTCTGCGCCTGTTGCCCGTGCAAATCAGCTTTGGGCTGCTCTGCGGGGGCATCACCGGCAACCTCCTCGACCGGCTCCTCCATGGGCACGTCATCGACTTCCTCGATTTTCACTTTGGCAGTTACGTGTATCCCACTTTCAATGTCGCCGATTCCGGGATCTGCGTCGGCGTGGTGATTTATCTGCTCCACTCCCTCCGCCAGCCGGAGCCATCGTTGCAATAGGCGGAGCCGCCGTCCTCCCGGCCGGGCGTTACCCGCTCCCGAACGGAGTCGTCCAGCCGCGCCCGTCAGCGCGCGCCGCCGCGGTCCCGCAGGTACCACACCAGGACCGCCCCAAAAAGCACGCCATTGGCTGCGCTGAACGCCACCGCCAGCCAGAGGCCCGCCAGAAGGTTGGCGCTCAGACAGACCACGGTGAGGGTCAAGAGCACGGCGGCCGGTGTCCAGGCCTGCCGGCGCGTGCGTTCCTCTGCCGAGCTCCAGTTGTCGCCGAGAACCACCAGCCCAAACGTCAACGCTAGTCCGACCGAAAACCAGGCCGCCAGCACCGCCCAAGGCATGCCGAAGAGGCCCCCGCCCGCCGGTAGTGAGCCGTTGGAATCCGCCGGCCAGCGCCAGTAACCGCGCAGCCTGCTCAGAAATGGCATGATCATCAGCGCCAGTTGCACCGTGATCAGGGCGGTGAAGACGGAGACCCCCGCCCGCCACTCGCCCCACAGCCCCTCCACCACGAGGTAACTGCCGCCGACCACCAGCCACCACAGGAGCGGCACGCTCAACGGCACCCGCGCAAGAGCAACCAATTCCAGTCCGGTGAACCCGAGGTTGCCAAAGAGGAAGCCTCTTCGTTCCGCGAGGCTCATCACGAGGAGGCTCGTCAACATGACCCAAACCGCGCACAGCCACGCCCGGATCACGCCCACCCGCTCGCGCCACACCAAACCCACCACCCACCCGGCGCCGCCCAACAGCGCCAGCCAGCCGGCCGGTCCCGCGCCGGCTGGTCCGCGCAGGGCCTGTCCCGCCAGCTCGGCCGCGGCGGCGGCTGCAAACGCCCCCACGGCCAGACGAAAATGCCAGCGGGCGGCCGTGCCGACGGAGGTGCACGCGGAAGGTCTCACTCGACGTTGGCAATCTGCTCGCGGATGCGTTCCAGCTCGTTCTTGAACTCGATGACCGCCTTCGCAATCGCCAGATTATTGGCCTTGCTGCCAATCGTGTGACTCTCGCGGCCGATTTCCTGCAGGATGAACTCCGCCTTCCGGCCAATCTCGCCGTCTGTCCGCAGGAGTTGGCCGAGCTGACTGAGGTGACTCCGCAGGCGCGTCAGTTCCTCGCTGACGTCGCAGCGGTCGGCAAACAGCGCGATTTCCTTCAGCACGCGCTCGTCGCCAAGATCGAGGAGTTCCAGACCGGCCTCGCGCAGGCGCTTGAACAGCATCTCGCGATAGAGTCCCGGCACCTGGGGCGCCCGGGCGGAGACGGCGTCAAGTTCGCGTTCCAAGGCGGCCAGGCGTTCTAGCAGGTCAGCCTGAAGGGCGGCGCCCTCCCGGGCCCGCATCGCTACGAATCCCTGCAGTGCCTCGCCCAGCGCGGCGATGATGGCCGGGCGGCTGGCATCCACCGTCGGAAACTGCACCGGCTGCCGTTCATCGCTGGCAATCTGCCACAACAGATCCGCCGTCGGCGCAAAAGGCACGCCCTGTTTCCCGGCCAGCATCCGGAGCTGGTCGAGGGTCTGGGCCACACCCTCCTCGCTCCACTTCGCTTCGGCGGCGTTCGGCCGCCCGGTCAGCTCCACCTCGACGTGCACCTTGCCGCGGACCACCGCTTCGCGGACCTTGACGGTCACCTCCGGCTCGAGGCTTTCCCAGTCCCGGGGCAGCGCGACCGTCAGGTCGAGGGTCTTTCGGTTCACGGAGCTAACCTGCACCGTAAGGTTGTGACTGCCGAGCGCGGCTGTCGCGCGTCCATAACCGGTCATGCTGTTCATGGAAACCAAGTAACAAGTAACAAGTGGCAAGTGGCAAGATTGCGCGCCTACGCCTAGAGAGGTCCGGTTGTATCGTCCTTTCCGGCGATCGCCGAAAAGATCCGTTTCAACTCGTCAGCTTCCGCCGCGAGTCTGTCGCGTTCGAGCGCGAGCATCGCATCACCAGCGATATCGACCAGCCGGAGCCACAAGCCGGACTCCCGCGCCTCCTTGCGGCAAACCTTGATGCGGTAGAAGAAATCCTTCCGGCTAAGTCCTTCCTGCGACTCGATATAATTCGCCGCCACGGACCCCGAGGAGCGCACGACTTGGCGTGAATCTTCGTAATTCGAACGCAACTTTGGGAGCCGGTTGACGAACCGGCTCACTTCCGTCGCAAAACGGAAGCTCCTTTCAACCAAATCTCGCGGCTGCTCCGGCATCCTTTTGCCTCTTGTTACCGACCACTTGTTACTTGATACTTGTTACTTATCCCTTCGCGTTGCCTAGCAGCCTGGCGACTTCTTGCACATCCTTGTCGCCGCGGCCGGAAAGGTTGATGATGATGATCCGGTCCGGGGCCAGCTCCCGGGCCCGCTTCATGGCGTAGGCGAGCGCATGGGTCGATTCCAGCGCCGGGATGATGCCCTCGACGCGTGAACACAGCTGGAACGCCTCCAGCACCTCGTGATCCGTCGCATAGCCGAAATTGATCCGCCCGCGATCCCGGTAGAAGGCATGCTCCGGACCGACCGCAGCGTAGTCGAGCCCCGCGCTCACGGAATGGGTGAGATCGATCTGCCCGTCGGCGTTCTGCAGCAGGAATGTCTTGCAGCCCTGCAGCACGCCGACGCGGCCGCCGGCGAAGCGGGCGGCATGGTCCCCGGCCCGGATGCCCCGTCCGCCCGCCTCGATCCCGGTGAGGCCCACCGCCGATTCCTCCAGGAAATCGAAGAAAAGGCCGATGGCGTTGCTGCCCCCGCCCACGCAGGAGATCAGCTCGTCAGGCAGCCGGCCCTCCCGCGCCAGGATCTGGTCCCGGGCCTCCAGCCCAATCACCCGGTGAAAATCGCGCACCATCATCGGATACGGATGGGCGCCGTAGGCCGTGCCGAGAATGTAGTGCGTGCTGCGCACGTTCGTCACCCAGTCGCGCATTGCCTCGTTAATGGCCTCCTTCAGCGTCTGCTGTCCCGCCTCGACGGCGCGGACCTCGGCGCCCATCAGGCGCATGCGGAACACGTTGANNACGCAGTCGAAGCCGAACTTCGCGCAGACGCTGGCCGTGGCCACGCCGTGCTGCCCGGCACCGGTCTCGGCAATGATCCGCCGCTTGCCCATGCGGCGGGCCAGCAGCGCCTGCCCAAGGGCGTTGTTGATCTTGTGCGCGCCGGTGTGCAGCAGGTCCTCGCGCTTCAGGAAGATCTTCGCGCCTCCGCAGTGCCGGGTCAGGCGTTCGGCGAAATACAGCGGCGTGGGCCGCCCGGCATATTCCTGGAGATGACGCCGCAATTCGGCCTGGAACGCGGGGTCGGCTTTCGCCGCGGCGTAGGCCGTGCCCAGTTCCTCCAGCGCCGTCATCAGCGTCTCCGGCACATAGATGCCACCATAGGGTCCGAAATGGCCGCCAGCGTCGGGCAGCGAGAAACGGTCGAGGAGCTCGGCGGTCTGGGCGGCAGCCATGGGACGGACAACGTGGCTGCGGATGGGCAGGCAGGCAACGGCGAACTTGCCGGGCTTGTCTTTCCCGGCGGTCCGGTCACCGCTCTCTTGGTCAATTCGTCCAAACTTCAGCGCGCCGACCCATGCCCTGAAGCGCACGCCTTTCCGCATGGTCCTCCCTCCACCTTTGCAGGTCCCGACTGGTCTCCCGCCGCGCGAGATCGTGGTCTTGCTGCACGGGCTCTGCCGGACGGCGAGATCGATGCGGCCCATGCAGCGGGCGCTTGAGGCGGCCGGATTCGATGTCCTGAACGTCGATTACCGTTCCCGCGAAGCACCCATCGAGCAACTGAGCGAGCAGGTGGTGGGTCAGGCGCTGGCAGATTGTCGCACCCGGGGGGCCGGACCCATCCACTTTGTCGCGCATTCGCTGGGCGGGATCCTCTTGCGGCAGTATGCGGACCGGCATCCTCAGGCGATTGCCGGCCGCGTCGTCATGCTCGGGCCGCCCAACCAGGGCACCGAGATTGTCGACCGCCTGGGCGGTTGGAGGGTTTTCTCGCTTCTGAACGGTCCCGCCGGCCGCCAACTGGGCACGACAAGGGATTCGATCCCTCGCCGCCTCGGACCCGTCCGGTTCTGCCTGGGCGTCATCGCCGGCAGTCGGTCGCTGAACTGGATCAACAGTCTGATCATCCCCGGACCGAACGATGGCAAGGTCTCGGTCGAAAGAACCAAGGTGGCGGGGATGAGCGACCATCTTGTGGTCGCAGCCACCCACCCGTTGATGATGCGCCACCGCGAGGTGATCGCCCGGACCATCGAATTCCTGCGCCACGGCCAGTTTCGGACTCATGCGCCGCAATAGCCCGGCCGCTTGCTGTTGCTGACTGGCAGCATTGAAGCAGCGCTAGACCCGCTTAACCGTCACCAGCGTGAGGTCGTCGCGGTGGTGATCCCGGCCCGAGAATCGCCGGACATGGTCGAGAATGCCCTCGGTGATCTCGGCGGCCCCCCGGCTGCGCAGCATGCGCAACGCATCGGCCAGCCGGCTGCCCGAAAACTCGGTGTCCTCGCCGTTGGTCGCTTCGGTGATGCCGTCGGTGTAGAGCACCAGGGTGTCGCCCGGCACGAACGAAACCGTCTGGTCGGCAATAACGCTTTCAAACATGACCGGATCGACCATGCCGACGGCCATGCCCTCCGAGCCGACAAACTCACTCACCATCTCGCCAGTGGCCGGATCCCTCCGCGAAAAGAGTGGCAGCTCGTGGCCCGCCCGCGCCAACGTCACCGAATTCGCCGCCACATCAATCACCGCATAGATGATGGAAATGAACATGCCGCGGCAGACATCGCCGGCCATGGCCCGGTTCACTTCGCTGAGCACCCGGGCCGGCGACTCGTGGCGCAATGCGATCTGCTGGAGGTTGGTGCGGCAGGTCGCCATGAGCAGCGAGGCCGGGATGCCCTTGCCGGACACGTCGGCCACGGCGATGCCGAGCCGGGTTGGACCGAGGACAAAAAAATCGTAGAGGTCCCCGCCGACCTTCTGCGTGGGAACGTATTGTGCCGCCACGTCCAGTCCGGCGAAGCGCGGCGCCGCCGCCGGCAGCAGCATCTGCTGGATGCTGCTCGCGAGCGCGAGATCAAGGTCGAGCTGCCGCTTTTCAATCTGGAAACGCAGGGACTCGAGGTTGTGCACGGCCAGCCCGGCCTGCTCGGCGAGGGACATGACGAGCGAAAAATCGGATTCGATGAACGGCAGTCCGTCCGCCGGATTGGCCACCGACAGGACACCGATCATCCGGTCCTGAAACCGTATCGGCGCGGCGATGACGGATTTTACGGCGAGCGCCGGGTCGTCGTGCTTCACGATGCGCGGGTCGGTCACGGCATCGGCGATCAGCTGGCCGACGCCCGTGCGCGCCACTTGGCCGACGATGCCCTCGTTGATGTCAAATACCTCCGACTTCAGCACCTGCTCGATGAAGCGCGCCCGGGTGGTGAGCTTGGTCTTGGCCTGCGACGGCAGTGGCCGGTGCGGAGGGAACAGCCCTTCCACGGCCACCCCCTGCATCTTGTTGTCGGCGCGCTTCTCGAAGATGCAGGCGCTCAGCGCGCCCGTGCAAAGGATGGCGGCATGCACAATGCGCTGAAACAAGTCGTCGCGCGAAAGGCCCTCCCCAAGCGCCTGGACCATGTGATGCATGAAATCCACCACCAGCTGCTTCTCCTGCGCCAGCACCAGCTTCTCCTCCTCCAGCCGGTCCGCCTGGGCACGGGCTTTCGCACCGAGCCAGAACAGGGCCAGCGCGCCGGTCGCGGCACCCAGGAGAAAGAAGAGCATGGGGGGATTCTCGAGGCGGCCGCCGCCGGGTCGAGACAGAAGGTGAGGCGACAGGCCCGCCGCTAGAGGCCGGGAAACCTCCGTCCGGGGCGGGAGCCCGGCCCTATTTCTGCTCCACGCGATTGCGCAGAAATGCCATCACGTCCTGGAATTTGCCCTGGTTTGTCGGGTCCGCCGCGACAAGATTNNCGTCAGCGCTGTCGCGGTCGGGCCGAACCCCATCCGAAAACCGCCGGCATCGATCGTGAGCAGCCGGTGCAGCCCAAGATTGCGCAACAGCTCCAGGTTGCGACGGCCCACCCGGCAGAGGACCAGGCTTCCGGCCGGGGTTTTCCGGTACAATTCGAGTGCCGCTCCCGCCAGCACGCCGAGAAACGTGCTGTCCATGCTCGTGCAGCCCGCAAAATCCATCACGAATCGCGTCTTTCCCTGTCCGATCATCTGGGTGAAAAAATCCTGCAGGCACGCGCAGTTGGCGTGGCAGGCCCGCCCCTCCAGGCGCACGATCACGGGATCGGCATAGGCGTCGACCAGATAGACCGGCTGGTTGGATGTTTCGGACATGATGGCCGCAGTCGGAGCGTGCTGGCGCGCGATAACAGGCCCGAAGCCCGCCAGCGGGCCACCCGAGCTTCAGTTCTTGGCGATGATCTGCCGCAACACATACGGCAGGATGCCGCCGTGTCGATAGTACTCGATTTCGATCGGCGTATCGATGCGACAGCGCATCGGCACGCTGCTCACCTCCCCGTTCCGGCGCGTGATGCGCAGCGTGAGATCCTGCTGCGGCCGGAGGGCGGGGCCGAGCCCCTCCACGCTGTAGGTTTCGGTGCCGTCCAGCCGCAGCGTCTGCGCCGTCATGCCCTCCTTGAATTGGAGCGGGAGCACACCCATACCCACGAGGTTGGATCGGTGGATGCGCTCGAAACTCTGCGCCAGGACCGCCCGCACGCCCAGGAGGCTCGTTCCCTTGGCCGCCCAGTCCCGGGACGAACCGGTGCCATACTCCTGCCCGGCGATGATGATGAGCGGCGTACCGTCGGCCTGGTAGCGCATCGCCGCGTCGTAGATCGACATCTTCTCGGGAGCGGTCCCGGTCGCGCCCGGCCCGCCGAAATAGAGTGTGTCGCCGCCTTCCGCGCCTCCGAGCATGAGATTCTTGATCCGCACATTGGCAAACGTTCCGCGCGTCATCACGCGATCGTTGCCGCGGCGCGAACCATAACTGTTGAAATCCTCGCTGCGCACGCCGCTCTCCTGGAGGAATCGTCCGGCCGGCGAGGTCTTCTTGATCGAGCCGGCCGGGGAGATGTGGTCGGTGGTGACCGAGTCGCCGAAGATGCCGAGCGCCCGGGCGCCCTCAATCTTGCCCACCCGACCGGCCTCCAGGCCGAGTTGCGCGAAGAAGGGCGGCTCCTGGATATAGGTGGAGTTCGCATCCCACGCGTAAACGTTGCCGGCGGCGGCCGGCACTTTGTCCCATTTCGGGTTCTGGGCCGCAAAGTCCCGGTAGAGCCGCCGAAACACGTTGGGCTTGAGCGCGGCCTGCAGCTGGTCGCGGACTTCCTGAAGGGTGGGCCAGATGTCGCGCAGGAATACCGGCTGGCCGTCCTTGCCCTTGCCCAGGGGTTCATGGCCGAGGTCGATGTCAATCCGGCCGGCGATCGCAAATGCGACCACCAGCGGAGGCGACATGAGAAAGTTGGCCTTGATGCTCTGGTGCACCCGCGCCTCGAAGTTGCGGTTGCCCGACAGCACCGAGGCCGCCACGAGATCGTTCTTCACCACGGCGTCTTCGATCGCCGGATGCAACGGGCCAGAGTTGCCAATGCACGTGGTGCATCCGTAGCCGACCGTCTGGAATCCGAGCTGGTTGAGATACGGCGTCAGACCGGTCTTGTCGAGGTAGTCGGTCACCACCCGCGAGCCGGGCGCGAGCGAGGTTTTGACTAACGGGTTCACTGTGAGTCCGCGCTCGACGGCTTTTTTCGCCAGCAGTCCGGCCGCCAGCATGACGCTCGGATTGGAGGTGTTGGTGCAACTGGTGATGGCGGCGATGAGCACGCTGCCGTGGCGCAGGTCGCCCTCGATCCGCGGCGCCACCGCGGCGACGCGGTCAGGCATGCTGCGATTGTTGGCCATTTCGCGCTCGGTAGAAGCATTGGTGTCGCGGGCGGCCGCTCCCTGCACGGAAACCGGCGCCTGGCTGCCACCGCCGCTGTGGAACGTCCCGTTGGCGGAAAGATGCACGGCCCGGCGCAGATCTGCGGCCGGCTTGCCAAAACCACTTTCGGCGACCGGCTTCGAGAAGGCGGTAGTGAACTCCTGCTTGAGACTTTGCAGTTCAATGCGGTCCTGCGGACGCTTCGGACCCGCGACGCTCGGGACGACGGCGTTCAAGTCCAACTCGATCACTTGCGAATAGTCGATCTCGCCCTTCTGCGGCATGCCCCACAAGCCCTGCGCCCGGTAGTAGGCCTCGTAAATCTGCACCTGTTCCTCTGGACGACCGGTGGCGCGGAGATAATTGGTGCACTCCGCGTCGATCGGGAAGAAGCCCATTGTCGCCCCATACTCCGGGGCCATGTTTCCAATGGTGGCGCGGTCCACGACCGGCAGGGAGGCCGCGCCCGGGCCGAAGAATTCGACAAACTTCCCAACGACCTTCGCCTGGCGCAGCATCTGGGTGATGGTCAGCACCAGGTCGGTGGCCGTGACGCCTTCGCGCAACGCGCCGGTCAGCTGCATACCCACGACGTCAGGCGTGAGGAAATAGACCGGCTGGCCAAGCATGCCGGCCTCGGCCTCGATGCCNNCCCACGATGCCCAGGCCATTGATCATTGTGGTGTGCGAGTCGGTGCCCACCAGCGTGTCTGGATAGACAATCTGCTGACTGGAGTCGCCGCCCGCCGGAGCGGACAACACGCCCTTGGCGAGGTACTCAAGGTTAACTTGGTGGACAATCCCGATGCCCGGCGGCACGACTTTGAATGTGTCAAAGGCCTGCATGCCCCATTTTAGGAACTGGTAGCGCTCGCGGTTCCGCGAAAACTCGAGCTCCAGGTTCTTCTGGAATGCGTCCGCGCTGCCGGCGAAGTCCACCTGCACCGAGTGGTCGACCACCAGGTCGACGGGCACGAGCGGCTCAATGATCTTCGGGTCCCGGCCCAGGCGCTGGACCGCCGAGCGCATCGCGGCCAGGTCGACGAGCAGCGGCACGCCGGNNCCGGTGAAATCCTGCAGCACGATCCGCGCGACCACGAAGGGAATCTCCTCGGTGCGCGCCGCGTTGGGCTGCCAGGAGGCCAGGGCGCGCACGGCCGGCTCCGCCACGCGCTGGCCGTCACAATTGCGCAGCAACGACTCCAGGACGAGCCGGAGCGAAACCGGCAGGCGCCGGAGACGCGGAAAGCCGGCCGTCTCCAGCGCCAGCAGCGAGTAAAACGACTTTGCGCCGCCAACGGCGGAGAGCTGCCGGAGCGCATTGAACGGATTGGGAAGGTCGCTCATGGAACTGCAGATCATGCCATGTAGGAGCCTGCTTGCAGGCGATCTGAAATCACGAGCAAGCTCACTCCTACAACAACAGGCTCCTCACTTCTTCAGCGCCGCCTGGACCGCCGCGAAGTTTGGCAGGTCCTTCGGCGTCGGTGTTTGCTCGGCGTACTTGATCTTGCCGTCCCGGCCCACGACAAATGCCGCGCGCGCGGCCGTGTCACCCACGCCGGCCAGATTCGGAAACACGACATCGTAGGCCTTCGTGACGGTTTTGTTGAGGTCGGAAAGCAGCGTCACTTTGATGCTGTTCTGCTTCGCCCAGGCTTCCTGCGCGAACGGGCTGTCCACGCTGATGGCATAGACTTCGGCGTCGAGCGCCGTGTACTGGCCGAGCCCGGCGGTGATGTCGCACATCTCCTGCGTGCAGACCCCGGTAAATGCCAGGGGGAAGAACAGGAGCACAGTCTGCTTCTTGCCGAGATTATTGCTTAGCTTGACGTCCTTGAGTCCGTCAGCGGTTTTCGTCTTGAGGGTGAAATCGGGAGCTTTGGTTCCAACAGAGAGAGGCATGGTGGTCGCGGTTTTAAGTTGAGGACGCCGGCAGTGTGAGTCGCCGGGGTGAAACAGGTAAGCTACGGCACCCGCGGCCCCCGAGACAATTTGTTTTTCCCGTTATAAGCCACGGTTTTGGAAAGGCCGTTGAAGTCATAAGTTAGTCACTTTCCCCTTGTCCGCATCCCCGCCGCCCGCAATAACCAGCCCGGTCACCATGAACCTCCTTGAAGACCTTCAATGGCGCGATTTGGTCGCGAACTGCACCGACCTTGATGGCCTCGGTCTTCGGATGGCGAGCCGGCCGATCACCCTCTACTGCGGTTTCGACCCCAGCCGCGACAGTCTCCATGTTGGCAACCTCATCGGCCAGCTCATGCTGCGCCGCTTCCAACTCGCCGGACATCACCCCATTTTGCTCGCCGGCGGCGCCACCGGCATGATCGGCGATCCGGGTGGCCGCTCGACCGAGCGCAACCTGCTCGACCGCGCGGAGCTGGTGCACAATGTCGCCTGCATCAAGCGGCAGTTGGCCAGATTCATCGACTTCGATTCGAAGCAGAATCCGGCGCGGCTCGTCGATAACGCCGACTGGACGGCCTCGGTTTCATACCTCGATTTTCTCCGCGATATTGGCAAGCACTTTTCCGTCAATGTCATGCTAGCGAAAGACAGCGTGCGCTCTCGCCTCGAGAGCGACAGCGGCATCAGCTACACGGAATTCAGCTACATGCTGCTGCAGGCGAACGATTTCCTGCACCTGCGCGAAACACACGACTGCGAGCTGCAAGTTGGCGGCACAGACCAGTATGGCAACATCACCGCCGGCGTTGACCTCATCCGGAAGAAGCTCGGGGTGGTCGCTTGGGGCTTGGTGTTTCCACTCATCACCGACGCCGCGGGGCAAAAATTCGGCAAGAGCACGGGAGGCGGCTCGGTGTGGCTCGACCCGGCGAAGACGTCTCCCTACCGCTTCTACCAGTTCTTCATCAACTCCGAGGACAGCATGGTGGTGGAGTACCTGAAGAAATTTACCCTCCTTCCGCGCGAGCAGATCGAAGCCCTGGCGGTTGAACACGGGCAGAACCCCGGAGCGCGCACGGCGCAAAAGGCCCTGGCCCGCGAGGTCGCCGCGCTCGTTCACGGTCCGTCTGCCTGCGACGACGCTGTCCGCGCCAGCGAGATCATGTTTGGTGGCGGGCTCGAAGGGGTCACCGAGGCGGTCTTCCAGGAAGTTGTCGGTGAGGTGCCCACCAGGGATTTCGAGAAGGCAAAGCTCGCCGGAAGCGGCGCGTCCGTCATCGACCTGTTGGTCCATGCCGGCCTATGTCCCTCGAAAGGCCAGGCGCGCAAGGATATTGAGTCCGGCGGGATCTACCTCAACAATGTCCGCGTAACCGAGGTCGCCCGCGCCGCAACGACCGTCGATCTGCTGTTCGGACAATTTCTGCTGTTGCGCAAAGGCAAGCGAACGTACGCCGTTCTTAAAATCGTCAGCTGAGACGGCGCTTTCCCCGCGCTTTCCACGGTGGCCAACACCAGCGTGCCATGCAGCCCCTCACTTTCCAGCAAACACCGGAACTGGGAGGGGAAACGTATACTCTAGGTGACGAAGAGCTTCTTGTTGGCGAGAGTGGAATGGGTCTATCCAGAGTCCTCCCCCGAGTCCGGCTGAGTGATCTGTCGCCGGAGCCTATCATCACACATAAACGCTTCTATCTTCGATCTGCGGTCTCTCTTGTTCTCGCCATCGCAACGATTTTGGCGGCATTGCTTGTGAAGCGTCTCAACGTTCCAGAGCTAACCGCGGTGGTTGTAGGCTTTCTAGCAGTCGGCACGCTCACGCTTCTTTGGATCGCCTTCGATGGTCTCCGCCCTTGCGAAGGCCTAGTTTTTGCGAATCAAGACGGGAGTGAGTCGATTTCGATATTCCGGCCCAAGAAGGGAGCCGCATTTCTGGCTTACGAGGAGTTTATTCCGGTGTTGAGGGATCGGATTCGCAGCAGCCAGGCAGGTTAATCCCAGCTCTTTCCGGCTCCCACTCATTTCGCGACCGTCACTTTGCGCTTGGGTGATCTTGGTTCCCAGAGTCCGATTCGCTTGCCTTCGGGATTCATGATCCAGCCGACGAAAGCAAAACCCTCTCAGTTCCCTCTGTTTCCTCCTGTGAAGACATATCTTCAATAGAAGATCGCCTCGCCCAGCGCGGCTTCGGTCGAAAGCAGACCGGTGGTCATGGGCAGGATCTGCCGGCTGCCGCTGAGCGTGCTCTCGAAATAGGCGCCGCCGCGCGCGAAATCCGCACGCCAGAGAAAGCGGCGGCTGTCGTCGTAGGCAAAACTGAGTTCCAGCGACGAGGTCGCGCCCGCGGCCAATGGCCGGATCGTGCACGCCGCTCCGCCCTGCGCCGGCACGCCGCACGCTTCCAGCCGCGCGGCTGTCCACTCAAGCAACACCCGCGCCTCGGCGGCCAAACCCGGCCCGCTCGCCACGGTCACTTTCTGCAGGCCGCGGACAATGGTGGCAGGCGGGTAGGCGCTGAGAAACTGGCCGATTGACTGCCGCACCGGCAACAACCGGGCGTGAACCAGATCTCGAAATCCGTCCGGACGCGGCCAGGCGAAGGTGCGGGCTTCCGGGGTGGAGACCGCCGTGTCGATCAGAAAGCGGTTCGAATTGCGCAGGAGCCACTGGTAGGTGGCGATCTTGTGGACCTGCGACATGCGGTGAACCCAATAGTAGATGGGCAAATCGGTCTCGACGATGATCGAGACCTGATCCTCGAGAAATTCGCGCCGCTCCTGCGGATAGCTCAGCACGACCGCCTCAATGCAGCTCATCTCATGGCGCGACTTGCCGATGAAGCACTCGCTGTAGATTTTCGCGCGCATGGCGAGCTCCGATCCGCCTTCCGCCCGCGGGCAGAGCACGAGAATGCGCGCCGGGTATCGCTGGGTGAACCGCACCGCCGCGTTGAACTGCGCCATGCCGTCGTCGGGCGTGGTCGGCAGTCCGACATGCAGCACGAGGTTCATCTGCGACGCGCGAAATTCCGACGGCGCGCGATTGCCTTCTCCGGGCTCGCCTTCCCACAGCCGCGCCAGGCCCGGCGCGATGCCGCTCACGGGCACCTGCAGACCGGGCAAGGCGTCAAAAACGGAGGTCATCTTGGGGAAACTCCAAACTCCAAAAACCAAACGCCCAAGAAATCCCAAGTTCCAGGTCCCAAGTTCCAAGGAAATCCTGAAGTCCGGAATTCCAATCTAGCCCGCCTGTATATCTTGGATTTGGCCATTGGGGCTTCCTTGGGATTTGAGAATTGGAACTTGGAATTTGCGCGCTCGCGCCGCGCTCAAGGTTTTCGCCATTCGTGACCGCGCGCGGCCGGGAGCGCCTCGGCGGATTGCGGGCCCCAAGAGCCGGCGGGATAGCCGTCCAATCCCTCGCGCGGCTGCGCCTGCCAGGATTCGAGGACCGGCGTGATCAGCCGCCACGACGCCTCGGTCTCGTCGCCGCGGATGAAAAGCGTGCCATCACCGACCATGGCATCGAGCACCAACCGCTCGTAGGCCTCGGGGGTGTTGGAGCCGAAGGTGGTAGCGTAGCGGAAGTGCATCTTCACCGGCTGCGTGCGCGTCTCGAGCCCGGGAATCTTCGCGTTGAGCAACACGGTGCTGCCCTCGTCGGGCTGGATCTGGAACGCGAGGGTGTTGGCCGCGAGATCAAACCGGTCCGTCCCGGCGAAGAGCGCGCCGGGCGGACATTTGAACTGGATGGCGATCTCGGTGACGCGCCGGGCCAGGCGTTTGCCCGAGCGCAGGTAAAACGGCACGCCCGCCCAGCGCCAGTTGTTGATGGCAATGCGCAGGGCCGCATACGTCTCGGTGGCCGACTGGGGGCTGATTCCCTCCTCCTGCACGTAACCCGGCACCGGCTGGCCACCGGCGAGGCCGGCGAGATACTGCGCGCGGGCCACATCGCCACCTGGACCGGTCGCGAGGGGCTGGATCGCCTTCAGGAGCTTCACTTTTTCGTCGCGGATCGCCTCGGCGTCGAGCGACACTGGCGGCTCCATCGCGGTCAGCGCGAGCAGCTGCATCGTGTGGTTCTGGATCATGTCGCGCACGCAACCGCTCTGCTCGTAGTAGCCGCCGCGGGCGCCGACGCCGACCTCCTCGGCGACGGTGATTTGCACGCACTCGACATAATTCCGATTCCAGAGCGGTTCAAAAATCGCGTTGGCGAATCGCTGGACCAACAGGTCCTGCACCGTCTCCTTGCCGAGGTAGTGATCGATGCGGAAGACCTGCGGCTCCTGGAACACTCCGGCGATGGTCTGGTTGAGTTCGCGCGCCGAGGTGAGGTCGCGACCAAACGGTTTCTCAATCACCACCTTGGACTGCACCGCCGTTCCCAGATGGCGCCGGGCCAGACCGGACGCGCCCAGATTCTCAAGGATGGGCCGGAAGACTGTCGGCGGCGTGGACACGTAAAAGAGCGATTGCAGTTCGCGGCCCGCCTGCGCTTCAAGCTTATCGATGAGAACGCGCAGGCGCTCGAACGCCCCAGGTTCGTCGTAACCACCGGCCAGGTAAAACGTGTTGCGCGCGACGTGGTCCCAGACCTGGGGACTGAATTCCCGGCGCGAGAACTCCTTGATCGCCGCGTCCATGTGCCGGCGGAATTCCTCGTCGGGAACGGGCTTGCGCCCAAAGCCGATCAAATAGAAATCGGGCGGAAGCAGATTGTCGTGGCTGAGATTGTAGATGGCCGGGATGAGCTTCCGGGCGGTGAGGTCGCCGGACGCGCCGAAAATGACGACGACGGTCGGCGGCGCACCGCGATAGATGCTCAATCCCTGCAGAAACGGGTGGCGTGGAGAATCAGCCATGGCAGAGGATGGTTGTCAGAGGAAAAGCGCCGGCCGGCAAGATGATAGGAAGGAATGCGTCGCGGGCCGGAAGTCCAACCACCCCCAATGGCGCATTTGGAGAGAGTCTTCCTACGTGCCCTGGTCGAGAGGTCCAAATCTTATCCCGGCTGTAGACATTGGTAGGAAGCGCGCTTGCGCGCGATGAATAGGAAAAATCGCCCGCGAGTGGGTATCCTACGAGATCCACCGGATGGTTTGAATTGTAGGTCGGGATCGCCCTCATCCGCCCGGCTCCTATCGCAGCACGTGATAGCCCTTCGGAAACAACGGCACGTTCTGGAAATGGAGAACCTGCGGCGGCATCTGCCCGCCGGTAATCACCTCCGCGATGTCAAACCGGAAGGTGCGCGGCCGGAGCCGGAGCTGCGTCAGATAGGCGTGAATCGCCCGCAGCAGCACCCGTTTCTTCCGCCGGTCGACCGCATAGTAACCGGGCACCAGCGCGTCGGCGGAGCGGGACTTCACCTCGACGAACACGAGCACGTCGCCATCGCGGCACACGAGATCGATCTCCTGGCGATGGTCGCGTGGGTTGCGCCAGTTGCGAACCACAATCTGGTAGCCTTGTTTCTCATGAAGGAACTCGGCCGCCAGCCGCTCGCCCGCCGCCCCCCGTTCTCCGGCGGGCGTCCGCCCGGTTCCGATCCAAGGGAATTGATCTCTGAACCGAGTTAGCATGGGTGATCTTTCTCACTGCGACGCCCCGGTGTTCGTGGCAATTCCATAATTTACCCTTTTCAGCGTTCTGTCTCGTTGAGCGGGCCACGCCTTCCACCTATTCTCAGCTCTGCTGGCGGGAACCCGGCCGATTCAGCGCCAAGCCAGCGACGCCTCGCGAGGTTCCCAGACTGGCCTGTCCCTTAGGCCAGCCGTTTTGGGGCTTGACCGGAGCAGGCATTGAAATCGACTGAATGAATCCGTGTTGAAGCGCCCTAAGGCAGCTCTGTGTGGGCTGGTCTGTGCAGCCTGGTTATCGATACCGCTTGTCCCGCAAGAGGCCCCATCATTGTCCGCCTTGTCGCGATCACCTGGTGCTGTTCAGCGGATCTCGCCCGCAATTTCAGCGGCAATCGTTGCTGGTCTCCCGTCGTTCGATTCACTCCCCTCGCACCCTGAGCACCCGGAAGTGCATGCCGATAGTGTCATCCCGTTGCCGAAGTTCGTAGTTTACGCGCCCAAGATCGTCCTTACGGAGCCGGCGGTCACAGGCAAATCGGGACTGGAACAACTGCTGAGGCACCGCTATCCGGGCGCAAGCGTGAAGGGCCAGGATCCGTACCGAAGCAACCTTCCGAACTACGCTGCTTTGATGTATCGGGATGATGAACGCCTTGCGCGGATCAACGAATTCAAACACCTCGCCGACGCGCTCAAGGCGATCGGAGAGGTTTCCGAAGGCCGCGATTTGCTGAAAGAAATGCAGCAAATCGTATGGCGTCAGCCGACACCGCTGGAAGACGCCATGGACCGATCCTATAACAACAACCGCCGATAACCCCTGCGCCGCATTCTCGTCTTCTCATTCGTCGCCCGGCTGCTGAACTCGACCGCGATGGCCGGGACGATGTTTCACGGCGTGAGCGTCGGCGGCAACGAGAAGCTGCACGCCTCGTTTTCCTGGGGCTTCAGCCGCCAGGCACCGGAGGCTACGAAAAAGCAGCCCTGAGGAAACCGACGGGTAGGATCGCCACGGCCGGCAGTGCATTTCGCGCTCGCCGCCATTCTCCACACCTTTCAAACTTGAATCTGCTCCACCGCCGAAAAGCTCCTCGTCGCCCCTCCAGCACTCCTCCCCGCGCGTTAATATGTGGCCCTACTTGGCGATGTTTCTGGCGGCCCTGGCCACTGACCTTATTCCGGTGATTGGACCTCCGGTCTGGACCGTCATGATATTCATGCTGGTGAAGTTTGACCTGAACCCGTGGTTGGTGCTCGCCGTGGGCGTGCCTGGATCGGTGCTGGGCCGCTACGGACTCAGCCTCTATGCCCCTTGGTTCTTCGGGAAAGTCATCAAGCAGAGCAAGAGCAATGAGCTGAAGTTCGCCGGCCGGAAGCTGACTGGCAGCCTCTGGCGCAGCTGGCCCTTCGTGCTGCTCTATTCGCTGACGCCGCTCTCCACGACCGCCTTGTTCTCGGCGGCCGGCCTCGCCCGGATCAAGCCAGCCCAGATCCTTCCGCCCTTCTTTGTCGCCAAGTTCGTGAGCGATGCGGTCATGCTCTTCACTGGCCGCTACGCCATCCGCAACTCCGTCGATCTGGCGTATGGCACGTTTTCCTGGAAGGGAATCATCACCATCGTCGCCGGCCTGGTCGTCCTCGCCGCCTTTCTCTTCCTCGACTGGCGGGTGCTGCTAGAGAGGAAGAAGCTCCGGTTGAACTTTAACATCTGGAAATAGGACAGCGATGTTTTGAGACAGCAGAGGGCGGCCGTTTTTGATCCCTGATTTAGCGAAACGCCTCCAGGCGCGGCGCGGGATCCTCGGGGACGACAAACTTCCCCGCGAATTCAGGGAACCGCGCGTTCAGATCCTTCTGGGTGATTTGATAGAGGAGTACGAAATACCAATGCCTGCCCTGGTCGGCGGAGAGCCCAAGCACGTGCGTCTCCTGGGTAAGGTCGAGCGGCGCGCGGTGCAGCACCACCGTCAGCGGGATCAAGGAGGTGAGCCACCGCCCCATTGGCTTCGGCGTTGCCGGCTGACCAAGGATGGCTTCCAGCTGCTCGACCCCGTACTCGCGGGCTTGGGCGAACTGGCCCTTGAGCTCCCGCAGCGCCGCCGCCCGCCCCCCCGACTGTCGAATCATCTGCGGCGGCAGGTACGCCAGAATCTCTTCGTAATCGCTCCGCTCCCACGCCGCGGCGCACTTGCCGGCCTCGCGCTTGATAACGGGTCGCAAATCCCCGGCGCGCAGCGCGGCCGGCAGCAGGAGCAGTGCGAGCATGACGCAGAGGATTCGCATGAATACGCCAAGTGTAGCCGCAGGCTCGGTTCGCGGCAAGGTCTCAACATGTAGCGAACTCCTCATCGGCAACCTTCGCCAATCGATCGGCAACTCCGCGGCCGGCCTTCGGTGTTCCACTTTCTGCAGGCATCCAACGGGAGAACACCCGGCGGGGGAAGGCCCGGTGGAAGCCGTGGCACAGGGAAACCAAACGGAGCGGGCCGCATGTTTCACTTTCTTCCAGCTCTGTCGGCGTTTGCCCGGCCGACGGAGTGCCAATCCGCTGACCGCAATTGAAGCTTCGCGAGCTTCCATAATTTACCTGTCCCTTAAGCCGGCCCTTAAGCTTCCATAATTTGCCTGTCCCTTAGGCCGGCTTAAGACCGGCCCTGTTCCTCTTGCCGGTCCGGGATTGCCTCCCGCGGCCGCCGCTATCGCCGGCCAGCAGGCTCGGGAATTTGCATGGTCCGACATGAAGAATCGACACGGTCGGCAGCGCATTTCACGCTCGCCGCGACCTTTTGCGCCTTGCATACTCTGAATCGCGCCAGCGCCGTCGAGGACCCCTGCCGGCGCTGGTAACCGATCATTCAGCCATGAAATCATACCCCATCCGGGCGACCGCCGTCGCGGCCGCGTTGTTAATGTTTTCATTCGCTTCGGCGCCCGCGGCCCGCGCTCAGGCTGCCCCCGACACCAAGGTCACCATTGGCGTCTTCAGCCGCACCATGGTCGTGCAAGTCTACTACCGCTCGGAGATCTGGAGAGCAAAAGTGCAGGCTATGGGCGAGGAGCGCAACAAGGCGGCGTCGGCCGGTGACAACGTCACCGTTGACCGGATTGACCGGGAACTCACCGCACTGCAGGCACTCGCCCAGAGGCAACTGGCCGGTGAAGCTTCGCTGAAGAATATCTATGACGTGGTGAAGTCAGACTGGCCGGCCATCGCCCAGGAGACCGGCGTCGACATCATTGTGGAGGCTCCGCTTTACCAGGGATCGACCATCCGGGTGACCGATGTGACCCCCGCGATCGTGAAGCGCTTCGGGGTGAAAAAGAACTGACCGAGGCTGTCCGAGGCCCGGCCTCAACGCGGCCGGCCACAACGCAAGCTCAGACCTCCGGGGCCGGTGGCGGTGGCTCGGGTTGCCCGGGCAGGGTCGTGGCGGGCTGCGCCTGCCGGACCGCATCGGCCACCGTCTCGGGCACCGCCTCGGCTTCGCCCTGCTCGTGATTGAACCGCATCGAAACGGTCTTCGACACGCCGCGCTCCTCCATCGTCACACCATAGATCGCGTTGGTCGCGGCGATCGTGCGCTTGTTGTGCGTGATGATGAGGAATTGCGAGTCCTTGGCGAAGTGCTTCAGCAGCTTGGTGAAGCGTCCGATGTTCGACTCATCGAGCGGCGCGTCGAGTTCGTCGAGCAGGCAGAACGGTGAGGGCTTCACCATGTAGAGGGCGAAGAGCAGCGCGACCGCTGTGAGCGTCTTCTGGCCGCCGGAGAGCAGCGAGATGCCTTTCAGCCGCGTGCCGGGCGGCTGCGCGACGATGTCGATTCCGCTTTCGAGGATGTCTCCGGCCTGGATGAGCTCCAGGCGGGCGTGTCCGCCGCCGAAGAGCGTCTGGAACGTATATTCGAAGTTCTTCCGCACCTGCTCGAACGTGACCGCAAACTGCTGCTGCGAGGCGCGGTTGATCTCATCAATGGCCTTGAGCAGCTCGGCGCGGGCGTTGGTGAGATCGTCGCATTGCGTCCTCAGGAAATCGTACCGCTGGCGCAGCTCGGCGTATTCCTCGATGGCGACGAGGTTGACCGGGCCCATGCTGTTGAGCCGCTGCCGCAGCGCTTCGACAGCCGCCTTGATCTCGTCCCAGTTCGTCTGCTCAAGCGCGGCCAGGTCGGCCGCCGCCGGCTCGCCCTTCTGGCGGAGTTTCGATTTGGGTTTCCGGCCTTTCGACCTGGCCGGGCCGCCCGCCCCTGCCGCCTGAGCCCCGGGCGCCGCCGTCGGCTCGCCGGTCTCCGGCATCGGATTCTTCCCCTCCGCCGGCTCGTCCTCGTCATCCAAATCAAGCAGCTTGAGGTCCGGCGGGTCGTCCTCCGAATGCCAGAGCAGCTGTTTCCAGTCCGTCGTGGCGAGCTCGGCCTGGAACTCGTGCCGGACTTCCTCGGTCAGAAACTGGGCGCGCGAACGGCTCTCGGCGAGCCGGATCTCGACCCGGCTGAGTTCCTCCTGCGCCGCCTCGGCTTCGGCGCGCAACGCCTGCTGGCCTTCCTCGATCCCGCCGATCTGTCGCTCGATTTCCACCAATTCGCCGCGGATCTTCTCCACCGAATCCTGGGCCACCACCAGCGTCCGGGCAATTTCGCCGGCGCGGGCGGTCCCGGCAGCCGCTTCCTGGGAAAGTTCGGTCGCCTGGTCAGTCCAAGCCTCGACCTCCTGTTGGCGCTGGCCGAGCAGTTCGCCGATCTGCGCGCGCCGCCGCTCCATTTCGCCCAGTCCGCGGTCGAGCACCTCGACCTTCTGGCGGTGTTCGGCGAGATCAAGGCGCGCCTGGGCCAGCGATTCTTTTTTCTGGTCGCGGTCCGCCCGCAGCGCGGCGATCTGGCCTTCGACCGCCCCAATCGCCTGCTTTTGGGCGGCGACCTTCGCCTCGGCCGCAGCCAGGCCGGTCTGGGCGCGCACCAGGCGCTGTTCCGCCTCGGCCCGGACCTGTTCCAGGCCGGTGAGCTCCCGTTCCATGCGCACGAGGCGGCCGGCCACCTCTTCGGCGGCCCGCTCCGCGCTGTGCGCCTCGGCCTGCACCGCCGCCACCTGCTGCGTGGCGGTGAGGACGTGCTTCCGCTGCTGCTCGAGCGCGGCTTCCGCCGCGGCCAAGGCTGTGCCCAGCTGCTCGACGGCCGCTTTTTGTTCGTCGTGGAGCTGCTGGTCGCGAACCAGCTCCCGTGCGGTCGTCCGCAAATCGATCTCGCGTTGCACGATGCCTCCGGTCGGTCGCTTCTGGTGCCCGCCGTAGACTAGGCCGCGCCGATCGACCAGTTCGCCCTTCAGCGTGGCCACGAGGAGAAATTGGAAATCCGGATGCGCCTGCCAGTGCTCGAGAAAGGCGTCCAGGCTGTCCGCGACATAGCAGGCCGCCAGCAAACCGGCCACCGGGTGCGCCGGATCGAGGCCGGCGAGGGCGGCCGTGGCCGGGCGGATGAAGGCCGGCAGCCCCGCGGTCGCGCTCTCCGGAATCCGCGGACCGGAGGCGGCCAGCTGCAGACAGGCGCTGCCGATCTTCTGCTCCTCCAGGTACGCCAGAATCTGCCGCGCCACGGACACCTCGGCCACCGCGATGGCCTCAACGGCTGATCCGAGCAGCGCCTCGAGCGCCTGGCCGAACTCCGACTTAACCTCGATCCCCTCCGTGACCGGCGAGACCCGGCGGCCGGCGAGGACGGTTTCGAGGCGCCCCTGCAGGAGCGCCTTGGCGCCTTCGCCGAAACCCTCCCACTTTTCGTGCAGCTGCTGGAGCAGGCGCAATCGCGCCGTGCGCTGGGCCAGGGTGCGGTCAAGATCCTGAAGACGGCGCTGGCCCTCGCGGAATCGCTGCGTGGCCTCCGTCAGCTCATGCTGCGCGGCCTGCACTTCATTGTGGGCGCGGCTCTGCTCGGTGCGCGCACCCTCGAGGCGCTGCTGCTCCGCCTGCGCGCGATCCGTGGCGGCCGTCCCGGCCTGCCGCACCTCCGCGAGCGACGCGGCGAGCTCGGTGTGCCGCACCACGCTGGTCTTCGAGTCGACTTCGTAACCGGAGCAGTCCGTGCGCAGGCGCGCCATCGTGCTTTCCAGCTGCAGCAACTCGAATTTCGCCTGCTGGAGCTGCTGGTCCTGCCGGCTCATTTCGCCCTCCACAATGGCGAGTTCGCGGTTGCGCTGCTGGAACACGGCGTCCGAGCTGCCGAGCAGGTTCAGTTGAAGCTGTTTGTCCTGGGCGCCGCTGTCCACCTGCGCCGTCACCTCGCGCAGCTGCATTTCGAGCTCGGCGAGGTCGTCGCGGCTCGACTGGATCCGTTCATCGAGCCCGGTTTTCTTGATGGCGGCAACGCCGGCCTGATTCTCCGCCTGCTCCTTCTGGGAGCGGAGATCGAAGACGGCCTGCTGGGCCTCCTGCGCGCGCTGGTTGAAGTCGCTGCGCCGCGCCTTGATCTCGTTCAGCTCGCGCTGGCGGGCCTCCAGCGCCGCCCGCTGCCCCTCGCTCGCCGACCGCCGGCGAGCGACGTCCGTCTCCAGCCCGGCGATCGTGGCGCTTAGCTGCGCCCACTGCCAGCCGCTGTGCGCAAGGCTGAGGTGACGGAGACGAAAACTGAGGCGCTTGTAGCGGATGGCCTTGGACGCCTGGCGGCGCAGGCTGCCGATCTGCCGCCCCACCTCGGCGATGACATCCGAGACCCGCGCCAGGTTCTGGTCGGTCAGCGCCAGCTTGCCGAGGGCCTCGCGCCGCTGGCTCTTGTAGCGCGTGATGCCGGCGGCTTCTTCGAAGACGGCCCGGCGCTCCTCCGGCTTCGAGGAAAGCACCTGGTCGATCTGCCCCTGCGCCATGATCGAGTACGACGTGCGGCCCACGCCCGTGTCCATGAAAAGCTTGGAGATGTCCTTGAGGCGGCACGGCTGGCCGTTGATCAGATAGTCGCTCTGCCCGTCCCGCGTGGTGCGCCGCATGATCTCGACCTCATGAAAATCGATGCCGAGCTGCTGCTCGCATTCGCTCAGGAGGAGGGAGACTTCGCACAGATTCTGCGGCCGCCGCGTCTCGGCGCCCTCGAAAATGATGTCCTGCATCCTGCCCCCGCGGAGGGCCTTGGCGCTCTGTTCGCCGAGAACCCAGCGGATCGCGTCGGCGATATTGCTCTTGCCGCAGCCATTGGGGCCGACGATGGCCGTGACGCCGGGTTCGAAGCGGAGAATCGTGGGATCAGCGAACGACTTGAAGCCGTGAAGCTTGAGCGCCTTAAGGTGCATGCAACGTAAAGGTGCAGACTAGAGAGGGGTGAAATTGCGACCGCAACGGGAAAGTGCAGCGAGTTGTTCACAGCACGGCGCAGGCCAAACAGCGCCGGATCGGGTCCGCCGCCGCCTGGGGCACCGGCGCCCACCGAATACCCGCTTCCTGCCGCGCTCGATAAACCGCTTCCCCATCCGTCCGGTTTCCTCTATACACTGTGGTCGCAGCCCCGACGCACCCGCGTGGCGACTGAGGCACTGCGCGTCATCAAGACTTCTGCCACTCCTCTGGTTTCAACTTACAACCCGCCTTAACCATGAAGCTCATCATCGCCATCATCAAGCCCTTCAAGCTC
>PMBT01000047.1:40696-54005 GCA_003153035.1 Opitutia bacterium | reverse complement strand
GTCACTGGCGAGGGTTGAATCCCGGGCCACGTTGATGTTGCCGGTGGCAAGGTTGAGCGTGCCGCCCGAGATCAGGGAAGTCTGATGTGCGCTATTGGCGTTTGAAGTGAGGTCGCTGCTGGCGGTGACGGTCTGGCCGTTCGTAATGTTCACCTGCCCGCCGTTGAGGGTGAGGGATCCAAGGCCGGTTGACACTCCCACGTTGAGGACACCGTCTGAATTGATGGTAACCGCTGAGGTGGGGGAGATCTGATTCGCGTAGCTATTCGTCCAGATATCGACCTTCACGGTGCCAGCAAGAGCTGGATTTGACGATCCGGCGCCAATGGTCAGGGGGCCATTAATCCCATACCATCCCGGCGAAAACGGTCCGACAACGAGTTCGATGGAACCGGCATTCACGACAGTGGCGCCGGTATAATAAGTGTTGTAGCCGTAAAGAGTTAGCTGGCCGGTTCCATTCTTAATGAGTCCTCCGGTATCCCCAACTACGCCGGCATTAGCATTGAACCATGTATCGCCAGGACCGTCGACGGTGAGGGTGTGGTTTCCCAAGGCCAGGGTTTGTGCGCTGACGTAATTATCATCGATATAAAGAATGTTGCCGGCGGTTGCGGAGAAAACCGTGGCGTTGGAGGCGAGCGCAATGCTGCCGTTCCAGGTATTGTTTCCGCTGACGTTTTGTAGCGCGCCTGATCCCGTCCCGGTTCCGTTCAGGACGAGGGTGCCGCTATTGGTAGTGGTAATGCCACCCGCCAGCTGGAGCGTTGCACCGCTGGCTACGGTGGTATTTCCGGTGTTGGCTGCCGTGCCCAGCGCGCCCGCGCTTTGAACGCTGAGGATGCCGGCGTTGATATTGGTGGCGCCGGTGTAGGTGTTGGCGCCGGAAAGGGTGAGCGTGCCGGCGCCGGCCTTGGAAAAACCGACCGTGCCGGTCAGGACCGCAGAGATGGTGGCGGAAGGGGCGGCAACATTGACCGATGGTGTGCCCGTGAGCGTGAGCGTTCCCGCTCCGCCGAGCGTCACGGCGCCTTCTTCGAAAGTGATCCCAGCGACGTTGTTGACGGTTCCATTGACTGTGACAGTGAATGCCCCGGTGGCGTTGGTTCCGGCAGAAAAAACGGCGATCTTGTCTCCGGCCGTGGCACTCCACAATTGCGTCGCAGCGGTACCGTCACTGCTCAAACTCCAGAGATTATTGGTACTCTCGTCCCAAGTCCCGGCCGCCAGCGTGTTGCCACTTGATCCGGCAGTCGCACCGTTGATATCCCAGTAAAGCGTCGTCTGCGCGCGCAGTGGCGTGAGGATCAACAGGCCCACACCCGCCGCAACAAATGCCAGCGCCTTGCCGAGCAAAGCAAGTCGGCTTCCAACGTGGGCTGGCAAATGTAGGTTGATCGTCATTTCGCAATTGCGTCCGTCACGGACTAGATGATCGCAGGTTTGAATCTGCCAAGCTATTGCAAAATCAACCGGACAGGAGCTGAAAGGACACTTTCACGACCATTTTACTCCAGTTTGACCACCCCGAGAATAGGGCAATCACCCTCTGTCCCACCAGCCATGAGGAAGTGGCGCTCTGCAGGTCAGAAAAGCGTCCTACCTCAATTGCAGCTTTTGGCTAATGGGCGCTTACGTCATTTCGGCGGCGGAAGCACCGCCAGGCGCCCAACGCGAGCCCCAGCAGCATGAAGGCGGCGCCGTAGGTCGACGGTTCAGGCACCGGCGTAATCTGGTGATCAAAGGACTGCCATTTCGTGCCGGATGCGGAGTACCCTGTGAAGGCGATCTGCCCGAGGTTCGGGGCGCCGGGACTCAACAGCGAATAGAAGTAATCGATGGTGTCGGTCCAGTTCGCGATCGTCAGCGTGACTCCCGCGGTAATCGTCAGAGAATTCAGGTTTAAGATCGAGGCGCTCCCGGTGCCGAAATCGATGATTGAGTTCGCCGTGACCGACAGGGCTCCAAACGTACTGCTGAAGCCGCCGAGGTTGAGCGTGCCGCCATTGAGCACCAAGGTTCCGGAAGAGAGGTTCATCCCGGAGCCGAAGGTGAGAGTGTTGGATGTCGGGGAAGTGCCTGTTAACTCAAACGTTCCCTTGTCGCCTGCCGCGAATGAACCGGAAAACGTCGATGAGGCATTTCCTGATCCGACGACGAGCGTCCCGGTGGTCAGCTGAACCTTCCCGGCTCCGGAGAGTGCACCGATGGTCTCAGTGTAGGTGTTGAGATTCAGCGTCGCGCCGGAAGCGATCGTCACCGCGGCGTTGTTGGCGATGCGTTCCGAACCGCCGAGCTGCAGCGTGCCGGCGTTGATGTTCGTGCCTCCGGTGTAAGTGTTGTTTCCGGACAGGGTCAGCGTGCCGGTACCGGATTTCGTGAGGGCGCCGGTGCCGGAAATGACTCCGGAAAAGGTCGTCGAGGTGTTGTTGGACCCCGCGGCAAGCGCCCCGGCGCCCAAAATGACGTTACCGGCGCCAGCGACCGAGCCGACCGTATCTGAGTTGCCGTTCAGATTGAAGTTGGCGCCCGAGGCGACGGAGACCGCGGTCGTATTCGCAAGAACGTTGCTGGCGCCGAGCGCAAGCGTGCCGGCGGTGATGTTCGTCGCGCCAGAATTGGTATTCGCGCCGGAGAAGGTGACCGTGCCGGCGCCATCCTTGGTGATGCCGCCTCCGCCAGTGCTGATCGGACCAGTGACGTTGATGGTGCCGGCTCCGCCAAGGGTCAGATTTGCATTGGTCGTGCTGGTGACATTGTTCGAGAGATTGAGGGTGCCGGCATCGGCATTGATGCGGCTGTCGGCCGCCAGGGTGACAGTACCGGATAGGGTATTATTGCCGGCCACATTGCGAATCGCACCGGCGCCGCCGACTCCCTGCCCGCCGACCGAAAGTGCATTGGTCGGGCTGATACCACCGGATAGTTCCAGCGCCGCGCCGCCGGAAATGGTAGTCGTGCCTGTCCCAAGTGCGCCGGTGTTTCCGGCCTGCACGACGCCGCTGTTGATGAAGAGGCCGCCGGAGAAGGTATTCGCGCCGTTGAGGACGAGTTTGCCGGTACCGCTGCCGTCCCGGGTTAGGCTGTAAGCGCCGGTGATGGCGGAACTGATCGTGAGGTTGCCGGCTCCAGTAATGTCAGCGACTGTGTTGTTGCCGAGTGCGAGGGTCGTGAAGCTCAGCGTCTGGTTGTTGCCGCTCTTCTGTTGGATGTAGGGGAGCGTTCCGGCTAGCGTGAGCGTGTTGGCACCGGCAATCGTGTAGCTTGGCGCGCTTGTATCGAACTTCAGGCCCGCAACAGTGTAACTATTGTTGAGGTTTACACCGGTATGGCCAGCTCCGGTGCTGTCAAAAATGGCGACCTGCGCCGCCGTCGGAATGGCGCCGCCCGTCCAGCTGTTAACGTTGCTCCAGTTGTTGTTCGAGCTTCCGTTCCAAACGATCCCGGTTTGGGCCAATTGGGTGAGCAGGTAGGCGTTGCCGTAAAGCGTGCTCGAGGTCGCCGCCGCCTCTTGGGCGATTCCGTAACCCGAGAGGTACACGGTGCTGACATTTTGGCCGGCTACCGTTGAGGCCAAGGTGTCAGTTCCTTGCTGCCAGTTATTGACAACGAGCACACCACTGGTCGGGGCGGTGTAGGAGCCGAACACAAACGTATTGCCGGCCGTCGGCGAACCGAAATCGAGGGACGCACCGCCGGCTGCCGTGAGCGTTCCGACCTTTTCGGAGAACCCATTGAGATTCAATGTTCCAGTAGCTCCGATGCTCACGGATCCCGTGTCGGCCAGAACATTGCTGGCGCCGAGCTGCAGCGTGCCGGAATTGATCGCCGTGCCTCCCGTATACGTGTTGGCCCCGGACAGGGTGACCGTGCCGCTGTCATTCTTGACCAGGCTGCCGGTCCCGGAGACGACACCCGACAGCGTCGTGTTGCCGGTGCCATCGACGGTGACGGTATTGCCGCTGAGGGCGAGGGTGCCGGTCAGATTGAGCGCGCCGGCTGAACCGTTCTTGATCTCGATGGCGTTGTCCGCGACCAGGTTTGAATTGACCGTCTGAGCGGCTGAGCCGTGGGTCTGCGACACCAGGATGCCGGAAGGCCCGAGGATGCCGTTGTTGTTGAATTCCAGCGTGCCGTTGTTGAGCGTGTAGGAGAACGGTGCGTCGATTTGGAGGGACCGAACTAGGCGGGTCTGGCCGGCCCCCCCGTCAATGGTCTGCGCGCTGCTGACGTAAGTGTTGTCCAGAAGAATATCGGCTCCGGTGACAGGCGCCACCATTCCGTTCCAGTTGGCACCGGTCGTGCCCCACGTGCTGGTGCCCGCGGCGTTCGTCCAGAGGTTGGCGGCCACGCTGGAGAGACTCACGTTCTGGATCTCGTGGATGTCGGTTGAACCGCCGGTGCTGCCGGTGAATCCCATGACCAACTGGTCCGGTCGGGCATAGCCGGAAAGATCGATGGAGTAGAGGGGCAGATAGGCGCCGCCACCGCTCGACATATAGATGGTCAGTTGATTGGTGGCGGTGAGAATCATCTCGACCGAGCGTGAGTTGGCTCCCGTCGGGCGGCTCGTGCTCGATGGGAAAGCGATGGAGTTGGCGCCGAGATTTCCGGTCCCGCCGAGGTAATTGTAGCCCGTGAGTCCCTGGCCTGGCCCGCGGACGGCGATGGCGTTGGGAAGGGATCCGACACCGCCGATGCGGCCCTCCGTGGGATTGGAATAATTGCCGAATTCGTCGATGCCGATCCCGAGATAACCGCCGTTCATCCCGTTAATGTCAGCCCCGCCTCCTCCTGCGACGGTTTTCTGCGCGTAACCCAGGCTGCCGCCGTAGGCGCCGACGCTGAATGTCTTGCTCGCATCGGCGAGGAAGAACGTCAGGCCATCCGCACCCGAACCGTTATAAGTGGCGTAATTGAATTTGACCGCGATCGTGGAATTGGCGGCATTAAAGGATGTGGTGTCGTAGGCGTACGTCGCCTGGTTGCCGCCGTTGCTGGTGAGGCGCAGCCAACCGCTGCCGCTGGGGTCGATGCCTTGCGCAGCCGTCAGGACCGGGGTGTAGCCCGTTCCGCCGAGATTCCACCCTGGTGCGGTTGTTCCGGTGAAACCCTGGTTGATTGTGACGACTTGGGCGCCTGTTCGCACGGTGAGCGCCAAAGCTGCCAAAGAAAGCAGAAGAGTCAGAGAACTATTCTTCGGCTTGAAGACGTTAAAGCCAATAAAATGCAAATAGATTGTTTTCGCAATGGCTGGGTGGAAACTGTCGATGCTACGGATTGGCTTATCGATAATCACTGTCCATAAGCTGGTGGCCACAGCGACGTGCACAACCCGAAATGTGGGGGTAAATACCCATTTTACATTGGTTTTAAATCGAATTCAACAAATGCATAAAGCATTGATTAGCAAAGGAAGAATGCTTCTGTTGACCTATTCTTATTAGTAGGCCGAAAAGCAGGTCAAGAGTCGCCCAGAAAGGTCGCAGGCAAGACGCTTCCGCGTGAAATGACGCAAATATATGGCGCTAATACACTCAGCCCTGTAGATCCTTGAATCCCCTACAAGCCGAGCGATGTTTGATAGATCCTAGGTACCCGCTTGGTCACCGAGCAGAGAGTCTCCCACGGGATTGAATCGGACCAATTGCTGAATTCGGCGATGCTGATCACGGCTCCATCCTGGCGGCCGACCAGGGTAGCTTCATCACCGCACTGCACCGCTGGAACGTCAGTCACATCGACAACCGTCTGGTCCATGGTTACGCGGCCGAGCACCGAACAACGCCGGCCGCGAATGAGCACTTGAGCGCGACTGCTGCAGGCCCGCGGGATGCCATCGCCGTAACCCGCGCAGAGCACCGCGACGACGGAGTCGCGCTGCAATGTCTGGGTGCGACCATAGCTGATGTCGGTTCCGGCCGGCAGCCGCTTCACGATGCCGACCCGCGTCCGGAAGCTGAACACCGGCTCGGTATGCACCCGCGCGAGCATTGAGTTCGGATGCGGCAGGATGCCGAACTGCAGCAGGCCGACGCGCACGGCGTTGAACGGCTGTTCGCCGTGGGCGGTTTCAAGGCCGGCACTGTTGTCAGCGTGGATGAGCAGGCGGCTGAAATCGAGACCGGGACAGCCGCGCAGCGCGGTCAGAAAACGGCGGCGCTGCTCGTCCGTGAAAACGGGATCCTCGTCGGCACTGGAAAAATGCGTGAAGGCGCCGTCCAGGCGGACATGAGGCGCGAGGCGGATCTGCTCGTAAAGCTCCCGGGTGTATTCATGCCACACGCCCAGGCGGCCCATTCCGGTGTCGATTTTCAGGTGGACGGCAATGGCCCGGCCCGCGGCGCGCCCGACCGCCTCGAACCGGGCAACTTCTTCAGCGGTGGAGACCGCGGCGGTGACATCATATTCAAGGAGGAATTTGTCCTCCTCCGGCAGCAGGGGACCCAGCACCAGCACGGGCCAGCCGGGGCCGAGTTCCCGGATGGCGGCCGCCTCGGTCACATTGGCAACGGCGAAAAGATCGGCGCCGGCATGCATGAGGCGCGCGACGGTCTGATGCAGGCCGTGCCCGTACGCGTCGGCTTTCACAACGGCGACGTATTTGATGTGGGCCGGCAGCGAAGCGCGAATGAGCCGGAGATTTCGTTCAAGCGCCGCCAGGTCGATTTCGGCCCAGCAGCGGAGGGGAAGTTGCGGAGCAGAGGGCATGGTTAGGGCGCGGCCGGGCGCGGCGCACGGTGAATTTGCGGAGTCCACGTGGCGTAAGCGGGATCCTCGTGGAGGAAAGCGTCAGGCTGTGCCGCCGGGCGCAGCAGGTCGGCCGCAACCTGGCGGGGCCACAGTGCGGCGAGTGAGTAAGCGACCGTCTCAAACGGGCGCGGCGGCTGCGCCCAGGACCGAAACCCGGCCGGGATGAGCAGCCTGCCGACAAACGCCGCCAGCGTGGTCTGCGGCACGCGCTGGAGCGGCCCGGGTGTCTGGCCAGGCGCAACTTCGATCCAATGCCAGGTGCCGCGGCGCGCGTCGATTGTGACGGCAAAAGGCGCAGAGGAACTGTTGCCGGACAGATCGCGAGCCACCAGTTCAAGGCTGCGATAAGCGAACGCGGGCAGCGGCCGGCCGCCCACCGTCTGCCAGGTCCGCAGGGCCATCGCGGCCGTGCGGATTCCGAGAATCGAACCGGGGCCCTCGCAGAACGCGAGCGCACCCAGCCCGCCCAAGCCGATCCGGGCTTCGGTCAGCACCGCGTCGGCGCATTCGAAAATGGCCACTCCCGCCTCCCGATCAGACTGCCGCCAGACCGCCGCGGAACCAAGTCGCCATAAACCGACCTGGACGCACGCCGACGCGGAATCGATCAGCAGCACGGTGCGGTGCGCGGCAATGAGCGATTCCAGGCTGGGCATGAAGGCGAGCATGCGCCGCGGCGGTTCGCGGGCAAGACTTTGGCGAAACGGTCTCGGGTCGCGGCGCGCGGCGCCGTTCCGGCGAATCCAGCATTGACCGGCGGCGCGCCCGTCCGGTACCGTGACCAATTACGTTGATCACCACACCTTTTTTTCCGACGCAGTGAATATCGAACTCAAAGACATCTCCGAAACCCGCAAGAGCCTTGTCGTCACCCTCGACAAGAGCGAGGTCGACAGCGAACACCAGGCCGTGGTGGGCGAGATTGCCAAATATGCCCGGCTGCCCGGTTTTCGGCCCGGCCGGGCTCCGGCCGAGCTGATTGTGAAGCGTTTCGCCAAGGAGGTCCGTGAGGAGCTCAAGACCAAGGTCGTGGGCAAGGCCTACCGGGGGGGGCTCGAAAAGACGAAGCTCGAAGTGATCACGGTGGTCGAAGTTGACGAGGGCACGGTCGAGCCGGGCCTGTCCTCGGCCATCACCTTCACGGTCGACGTGCATCCGGTGTTCGAGGTGCCGGATTATTTGGGTCTGCCCACCCAGGTGCAGCGTACCGAGGCCACTGAGGCCGAGATTGACGACGTCATCAACGGCCTGCGCCAGGAACGCGCCGATTTCCGGGTCGCCACCCGGCCGGCCCAAAAGGGCGATTATGTGAAGCTGGCTTACGAGGGCACGATCGACGGAAAACCCGTCACGGAACTCGCACCGGACAAGCAGATTTACGGCAAGGTGCCCCAGACCTGGGAGGAGGTGGAGGGCGAGCAGGAGGGGCTCATCCCCGGGCTCGGCCGGCAGCTCGCCGGACTCAAGGCGAGCGACAAGAAGGACGTGAAGGTGACGTTTCCGGCTGATTTCGCGGCCGCGCCGGAGCTGGCCGGCAAGGCAGCGGCCTATGCCGTCGAGGTGCAGGAGGTGCGGGAGCGCGTGCTGCCAGAGCTGGATGCCGAGTTCCTCAAGAGCCAGAAGGTGGAGAGCCTGGAAGCCCTCCGCCAGCAGGTCCGGGAGAACCTCAAGATGCGCAAGGAGTATGAGAATCGCCGGGCCCAGCGGCAGCAGGCCAGCGACGCCCTCACGGCCAGGATCGAGTTTCCGCTGCCCGAAAGCCTGATCGCGGCGGAGACCCAGGACGTGTTGCGCCGCTTCATGGAGGACAACATGCGGCGCGGCGTGCCCGAGGCGGAATTCGAGAAGAACAAGAAGGAGCTTTACGAAAATGCACGGCGGGCCGCGGCGGGTCGCGTCAAGGCGCAGCTGCTGCTCGCGAAGATTGCCGAGAAGGAGAATATCAAGGCCGATGAGCGCGATATCGACAGCGCCATCATGCGCGAGGCGATGCGCTCCAACCAGAAGCCGGAGAAGGTGGCCAAGGAACTTGCCAAGGACCGCGAGCGCCTGCGGGCGTTGCAGAAGGCCATCGTCTTCGACAAGGCACTTGATTTCCTCGTGAGCAAGGCTACCGTCACGACGGCAGCGGGCAAGGTTTGAGCCAACCAAAAATCGCGTGAGCTATTACGTTCCCTTTATCATCGAAAACACGGGCCGGGGCGAGCGGAGCATGGACATCTTCTCCCGGCTGCTCAAGGACCGCATCATCTTTATCGGGACTCCGATCGACGATGGCGTGGCGAACCTGGTGATCGCCCAGCTCCTGTTCCTCCAGATGGAGGATGCCAAGAAGGACATCCAGCTCTACATCAATTCCCCCGGCGGGGTGGTGACGGGAGGAATGGCGATCTATGACACGATGAATTTCCTGCAATGCGACGTGGTGACCTATTGCATCGGCCAGGCCGCCAGCATGGCCACGGTGCTGCTGAGCGCCGGGGCGAAGGGCAAGCGCTTTGCCCTGCCCAACAGCCGTGTGATGATTCACCAGCCGACCGGGGGCGCGGGCGGCCAGACCGCTGACATCGCCATCGCGGCGCGCGAGATCCTGCGCTGGCGCCGCACCCTCAACGAGGCGCTGGCCAAACACACCGGCAAGACGGCGGAGCAAATCGACAAGGATTCGGACCGCGACTATTACATGAGCGCGGAAGAGGCCAAGGCCTACGGCATCGTGGACCATGTCATGGCTTCAACCCGCGAGGCGCAGCAGATCCTTGGCACCGTGCAGGCAGCCTGAAGAACGCCCCGCCTACGCCGGCCAAACACGCTTTCGCCCGCACCTAAACCCTCCTCCCACATGGCCAAGTCCTCCCGCATGACCCTGTGCTCGTTCTGCGGCAAGTCGCAGGCGGAGGTGAAGAAGATCATCGCGGGCCCGGGTGTCTACATTTGTGATTCGTGCGTCAACGTCTGCAAGACGATCATCGACCGGGAGATCAAGACGCCGGCCGTCGAAAACCGCCCGGCCTTCCGCCTGCTCAAGCCGTCCGAGATCAAGAAAACGCTCGACGACTACGTGATCGGCCAGGACCACGCGAAGAAGGTGCTCTCCGTGGCGGTCTACAACCATTACAAGCGGTTGATGTTTGATCCCGCCCAGCCGGCCCGAGGCGGCGCGGCGATGGCGCCGGAGTTCTCCGACGTCGAGATCGAGAAAAGCAACGTGCTCTTTGTGGGGCCGACCGGTTCCGGAAAGACGCTGCTTGCCCGCACCCTGGCCCGGATCCTGGATGTGCCGTTCGCCATCTCCGACGCGACGACCCTCACGGAGGCCGGCTACGTCGGCGAAGATGTGGAGAACGTCGTGCTCCGTCTCCTGCAGGCGGCCAACTATGACGTGAAGAAGGCCGAGTGCGGCATCATCTACATTGATGAAATCGACAAGATCCGGCGCACCACGGAGAACGTCTCGATCACCCGCGATGTGTCCGGGGAGGGCGTGCAGCAGGCCTTGCTGAAGATCCTGGAGGGAACCGTCTGCAATGTGCCGCCGCAGGGCGGCCGCAAGCACCCCAACCAGGAGTACATTCAGGTCAACACGGCGAACATCCTGTTCATCTGCGGCGGAGCGTTCGTGGGGCTCGAGCAATTCGTGAAGAAACGCGTCGGTTCGGGCTCGCTGGGCTTTCACGTGAACCCGCGGGACCACAACCTGACCCCCGCGGAGATGATGAAGATGATCGCGCCGGAAGACCTGGTACGTTACGGCATGATTCCGGAGTTCATCGGGCGCCTGCCGATCGTCTCGGTGCTGGATCCGCTCACCGAAGCGGATCTGGTTCGCATCCTGCTTCGCACCAAGAACGCGATGGTCAAGCAGTACTCGAAGCTTTTTGCGATGGACGGCGTGCAGTTGCGATTCACGCGCGACGCGGTTCATGCCATCGCCCGCAAGGCGATCGAACTCAAGACCGGCGCACGCGCATTGCGGTCCATCCTCGAAAACCTCATGCTGGAGGTCATGTTCGACCTGCCGCAGCGCGAGGATGTGATCGGGGTGTTGATCGACGAGGCGGTGGTGAAGGGCGCCCGCCGCCCGGTGCTCACGAAGGCGGCGAAGCCGGCTGAGAGCAAAGCCGACGCGGCGTAGGTTTTCGCAGCGCGAAAACCTACCAGTGCGCGTAATCGCGCTTCTCGAGAGCCAGCGCGAACTCGACAAACAGCTGCACGCACCGCTCGACGTCTTCGAGGTCGACCATTTCGCTCGGGGTGTGCATGTAGCGCAGCGGCACGCTCACCAGTCCGGTCGCCACGCCGCCGCGCCCCATCTGGATGGCGCGCGCATCGGTGCCAGTCGGCCGCGGGTCGGCCTCAAGCTGATAGGGAATCCGGAGCTTCTTCGCGGCCTTGAGGAGGCGCTGGTAGATCTTGGGGTTGATGTTTGGGCCACGACAGATGATCGGCCCGCCGCCCAGCTTGGTCTCGCCGTACTTCCGGTTGTCGCAATCAGGATGGTCCGTGGCATGGCCAACATCGACCGCCACCGCGATGTGCGGGTTGACCGCGTAGGCCGAGGTCGTCGCCCCGCGCACCCCGATCTCTTCCTGGGCGGTGGCCACCGCCACCACCTTCGCGGCGAGCTTCTTCCGGACCGCGGAGAGGCGGATCAGCGTTTCGCCGACAATGTAGGCCCCGACTTTGTTGTCGAAGGCGCGCGAGGCGCCGATGCTGCCGTGGATCAGCTCAAATTCGTGATCGTAGGTCGCCACGTCGCCGATGGACACGCGCTCCAACGCCTCCTTTTTTGAGCGGGCGCCGATATCGATCCAAATCTCGTGAATTTCCGGCACCTTCTTGCGGTCCGCCTCGTCCATCAGATGAACCGCGCGCTTGCCGGTGACGCCCTTGACCGGGCCGGTGGCGGTCTGGATGACGACGCGGCGGCCGGAAATCACCGTGCGGTCGTGCCCGCCGATGGTGTCGAAATAGATGAANNCCGTCCTTGTTGACGTAGGTGATAATCAGTCCGAGCTCGTCCATGTGCCCGGCCAGCATGAGCACCGGATCGCCGCGGGCGTTGAGCGTCGCCAGGCGGTTGCCCAGAGCATCCTTGGCGTAGTGGTCCGCGACCGGTCTGACATGGCGGTCAAACACCTTCTGCGCTTCAAATTCGTAACCCGATGGCGAGCGGGCGTGAAGGAGTTCGGTGAGAAAGGCGGGGACGTCGTATTTTGGCATGGCCGGATTTGAACTGCGAATGACGCCGAGCTCAAAGGGAAAAACCACCGACCGGCGCGGTCANNAGAATCACCGTAGCCGCGCCTCGCGCGATGTCGCCGCCCGCAAACACGCCCGGCAGGCTGGTCGCGCCGTCGGCGGCCACCTCGATGTTCCCGCGGCGGTTGAGCTTGAGCTCGGGGCAGGTGGCGGTGAGGAGCGGATTAGCGCGGGTGCCAACCGCCACGACAACGATATCGCAATCGAAGACAAACTCCGAGCCGGGGATGGGCAGCGGGCTGCGCCGTCCCGAGGCGTCGGGCTCGCCCAGTTGCATCCGGATGCATTTGAGCCCGGTGACCCAGCGCTGCGGATCGCCCAGCACCTCCACGGGCGCGACGAGCAATTCGAACCGCACGCCTTCCTGTTCGGCATGATGCACCTCCTCGACGCGCGCCGGCATTTCCCGCAGGGTGCGCCGGTAGACGATCATCGATTCGCCCGCGCCGAGGCGCTTGGCCGTCCGCGCGGCGTCCATGGCCACGTTGCCGCCGCCCACCACGGCGACGCGCGAGCCCCGCAGGATGGGCGTGTCAGTCCGGGGAAACTCATAAGCCCCCATCAGGTTGACGCGCGTCAGATACTCGTTGGCTGAGTAGACTCCCTTGAGGTTCTCTCCTGGCACGCTCATGAAAACCGGCAGGCCCGCGCCATTGGCAATGAATACCGCGGCGAAACGGGCGCGCAGCTCATTGAGCGTGTAGGTGCGGCCGATGACGACATTGCACTCGATCTTCACGCCGGCCTGCTTCAGGCGGCCCACTTCCTCGTCGACAATCTTCTTTGGCAGGCGGAATTCGGGAATGCCATAGACCAGCACGCCGCCGGGCTGGTGCAACGCCTCGTAAATGGTCACGTCGTGACCGAGTTTCACAAGTTCGCCCGCCGCGGTTAGCCCCGCCGGACCGGATCCAACCACGGCGATTTTTCGACCGCCGGGCGGGGTGCCGGCGGTAGCGGCACGAGGCTCCCGCTGACTGGCCCAGTCGGCCACGAACCGCTCGAGGTGTCCGATGGCGACCGGGGTGCTTTTTACCCCGCGCACGCATTCGATCTCACATTGGGTTTCCTGCGGACAGACGCGACCGGTCACGGCGGGAAGGGCGTTGTCGCTGCGCAGGCTCTCCGCCGCTGCCGCGAGGTCCCCCTCGACGATCAATCGAATGAAACGCGGTATATCCACCATGACGGGGCAACCGGCGATACACTTGGCCTCTTTGCACTGGAGGCAGCGCTGGGCCTCGAGCAGGGCGATCTGCTCGGTGAAGCCAAGGTTTACCTCAATGAAATCCCG
>PMBT01000047.1:223-40659 GCA_003153035.1 Opitutia bacterium | reverse complement strand
GTCGGGTGGTGCCAGGGACTGCTCTTCGTAAGTGCGGTACATCCCGAGGCGATCCCCAAGCAGATCGAAGTCGACCTGGTGGCCATCGAACTCCGGACCGTCCACGCAAGCGAATTTAGTTTCGCCCCCAACACTGACGCGGCAGCCGCCGCACATGCCGGTGCCATCCACCATCACCGGGTTCAGTGAAACGATGGTGCGCACGTTGAACGGGCGGGTGAGATCGGCGACCGCCCGCATCATCGGCACGGGACCGACCGCATAAACGATGTCGATGCCACCCGCCGTCAGCACGTCCCTGGCCACCTCGGTCACGAAGCCCTTGCGCCCGTAGCTGCCATCGTCAGTGCAAACGAGCACTTCACCGAGCCGGCGCAACTCCTCCTCAAAAATAACCCACTCCCGCGACCGCCCGCCAATGACGCTGATGACCCTT
Source organism: Opitutia bacterium (assembly GCA_003153035.1). GTDB lineage: Bacteria > Verrucomicrobiota > Verrucomicrobiia > Opitutales > Opitutaceae > Fen-1467. Next base: position 40,223 of record PMBT01000047.1, on the reverse strand, counting down.
GCACCGTGGCGCTGGAGACCCTGCGCGATCGGGTGGACGACGGCCGTGCCGACGCCACCGCCGACGCACAGCGCGCGGCCGGTCTCGAGCAACTCGGTTGGCACGCCAAGCGGCCCGGAAATGTCCTGGATGGTGTCACCGGGCTGCAAAGCCACCAGCTCCCGTGTGCTCTTGCCCACCGCCTGGATTACGAGCGTAATCGTCCCGGCAGCGGGGTTGGTATCGGCCACCGTCAGCGGGATGCGCTCAGCTCCGGGTGCGCGGCGCACGATGACAAACTGGCCGGGCTGGCGGATATCGGCGATGCGCGGCGCAGCGACGTCCAGCCGGGTGACGTTCGGACTCAACTGCGTTCGGGCAACGATGGAATGCATATCTAGGAAGTGGCCGTTTTCAGGGGCGTGGAATGTATGGGGAGGCGGCGGGAAAATCCAAGCCGCATTTGCGGCCAATCAGCGGGCGGGTGGCGTCCACACTGCTTGGGAGCCAGCCGGCGCGGCCTGGCGTGCGGATTTCCCTTGGCGGCGTCGTGCCTTTGCCGGATATCAATCGGGCCCATATGACCATCTATCCGGCGATTGACATCCGGGGCGGACGTTGTGTGCGACTTACCCAGGGCCGCGCCGATCAGGAAACCATCTATGCCGAGGTGCCGGCCGCCGTGGCGGCACAGTTCCAGGCCGCGGGCAGCGCCTGGGTGCATGTGGTGGATCTCGACGGGGCCTTTGCCGGAGAATCGCGCAACCTTCCGGCAGTGCGGGCGGTCGTCACCCTTGGCCTAAAGGTGCAGCTGGGCGGCGGGCTCCGCACGCGGGACGCGGTCGAACGGGCGCTCGGGCTGGGGGTCAGCCGGGTGGTCATCGGCACACGCGCCGCCGAGAGCGAGGCGTTTGTGGCCGGGCTGGTGCAGGCGTTCGGCGAGAGAATCGCGGTGGGGATCGATGCCCGGAACGGTCAGGTGGCTGTCAAGGGGTGGGTGGACACCGCCGGCACCGGAGCCGTGGCGCTGGCCGGGCGCATGGACGCGCTCGGAGTGGCCACGCTCATTCACACCGACATCAGCACTGACGGCATGCTGACCGGGCCGAATCTAGCCGCGCAGGAGACGATGCTTGCGGCAGTCACCTGCCGCGTGATCGCCTCCGGCGGAGTCAGTCGTCGCGAGGACGTGATGGCGCTGGCAGAAATGAAAAAACGCCGTCCAAACCTGGACGGCGTCATCATCGGCAAGGCACTCTACGAGAAACGGGTGGAGTTGGGAGATTTGCTGGCGCTGGTGAGCTAACGCCCGTCTCGCGGTTTCACCTGCTCCGCAATGCTCTCCAGCGGGTAGGTGATGATTTCGGCCAGGGTGGGGTGGTACCACGGCGCGCGGAGCAGGTCGAGGACGGTGGCCCGCATGGCGAGCGGTCCGCTGAAACAGTGAATGAGCTCGCCGGCGTCGATTCCGACGATCTCAGCGCCCAGAATGCGACCGCGCACCGGCTCGGCGAGGACCTTCACGTAGCCGTAGTTGGCCTCCATGAGAATCGACTTGCCGTGGTCATTGAACGGATAGGAGGCGCTCAGGTACCTGACACCTTGGGCCTGCAGGTCTTGCTCGGGCACCCCAATGGTGGCGAGCTGCGGTTCAGTGAACACGACATTGAGCAGGAGGGAATAGTCGACGGGCTTGATCCTGCGGACGCCGAACGCGTGGCGCGCCGCCAGCTCGCCCTGGGCGATGGCGAGGTGAACAATGTCATGCGGCCCGCAGACATCACCCGCCGCGTAGATGTGTTTCTGGGAGGATTGCTGCCAGCGGTTCACGACGACCCGACCCGCGTTACTGGTCGTTACCCCGGCGGCGCCCAGTCCAAGGTCAGCGGTATTGGGCTCGCGACCAAGCGCGTTGAAGAGAAAGCGGGCGCGGCGGGTCAGCGTGCGGCCGTTGCATTCGAAATCCACCGCAATGCCACGGCCGTGCCGGGCGATTCGGCGAATCCGGGTACCCGTGAGCAGCTCGATGCCCTCATCCCGGAAGGCCTGCTGCAGCACGGCGCTCGCCTCCGGCGAGTGGTCGCGCAAGATGTGCGTGCTTCGCTGGATCAGGACCACACGCGCGCCGATCCGATTAAGGAATTGCGACAGCTCACAGGCCACAATGCCACCCCCAAGAACAATCACACTCTCGGGGACGAAATCGAGGTCGAGGACATCGTCGCTGGTCCAAAATGCCGTGTCACTCAGACCCGGCAGCGGCGGGACGCTAACCTTGGACCCCGTGGCGATAAGAAAGCGGCCGCCGCGCAGGCGGGTGCCGTCACCGAGTTCCAAGGTGTGGGCGTCAAGAAACCGGGCCGGCTGGCGATAAAGATCAAAGCGTCCCGCGGTGAGCTGCCCGGCCCGATGGGCGGCGAAGTCACCGATGATCCGGATCTTCCTGGCGTGGAGCGCCGCGATGTCCGCGGCGGCGCGCGGAATCTTCAAACCAAATGCTCGGCCCTGCTGCGCCTGGTGCAGCCTTTCCGCGCTGTAGAGCAGGGTCTTTGAGGGCATGCAGCCGCGCAGGATGCATAGCCCGCCAAGGGTTTTCGCCCCATCGACGATGGCGACACGCTTGCCCAACGCGGCCGCGACCCGGGCCGCGTTGAAGCCGGCGCTGCCGCCGCCGATGGCAATGAAATCAAAGGTCTTCATGAAACCAACCGTGGCGTTCAGGCAATCTGCTGGCGACAAAGCAACTCATGCCATCAGATCAGAACATCCGAGAGAATCATGAAAGACCCTACCGGCCTTTGCCACCGAGCATGATGTGGATCGTCTTCAGGACGATCGAAGCGTCGAGGACGAACGAGAAGTGGCGGATATAATAGAGATCGTATTCCAGCTTCCGCAGCGTGTCGTCAAGATTGGCCCCGTAAGGATAGTTCACCTGAGCCCAGCCGGTGATCCCCGGTTTCACGAGGTGCCGAAAATGATAGCAGGGGATTTCCCGCTCATAGCGCCCAACGAGCTTGCACCACTCGGCGCGGGGCCCGATCACACTCATGTCGCCGCGCAACACGTTCAAGAGCTGGGGAAGCTCATCGAGTCGGGCTGCGCGCAGCAACCGACCCGTTCGGGTAATGCGAGTGTCCTGGGGTTGGGTATAGGGGTTGGAGTCCGCGGTGTCGGGTCGCATGGTGCGGAATTTGAAAACCCTGAATGGTCTTCGGTTCTTTCCCACGCGCGTCTGCGCAAAAAACACCGGGCCGCGGTCCTCCAGCCAGACCGCCAGGGCGCAGAGCAGGAGCAGCGGCGAAACCAGGATCAGGCCGAGCAGCGCGAAGGCGACGTCACTCACCCGTTTCAGGCGAGCATAAACCGGATCGCGGGTGATGCGGAAGCCTTCCTGGAAAAGCCAGGTCTGGTTCAGGCGGTCCAAAGGGATTTTGCGCCAATACACCTCATGAAAGAGCTCCAGCGTGTAGGTGGGCACACCATCGAATTGCAGCTCCATGAGTTTCTCCGACACGGCAAACGGGAGATCACGGCTGGTGTCATGCAGGACGATCGCCTCGATTTGTCCGGCCAGTCGGTCGACAAGCGGCAGCAGCTGGGCGCCGGCGTGCATTTCCAGCCCGACCAGCGGGGACATGCTTTCATGGCTGTCGGCGTCCGTCGCGACATAGAGCACCTCCTGATTCGTATGGTTCTCCTCGCAGGACGCCTTGAAGGCGACGCAACTGGCCTGGCTGCCGACGAAAACGATCGGCCGTTTCTGGCGTTTACCCGCAACCCGCAGGGTCACCGAGCGCCGGTAGCTGAGCGTGAGGGGAATCAGGGCGATGAAACTGAAGGCGATCACCGCGCGGGACGATCGCAGCGGGTACTGGTCCTTGATGAACACAAAGGTCACCAGCAGCATTCCGAGCATGCCGGCCAGGAGAGCGATGGCGTGCTGGCTCGTGTAGGCCAGACTCATCATGTCCGTGCGGGCGGAATAGCCGTCGATCAGGCGGACCGCGATGAAGAACACCAAGAACGGGCCGAGCAACGGAACCAGGTTGATGGTGCCCACATCCCAGACGCCACGGAGCCAGCCGATGAGGTGGAAGACAAGAACCACGCACAAGAAATCCAGCACCAGCAGGAGCAGGGAAATCAGGCGGCGGTAGATCATTTCCGGGGAGAATTATATCAGGGGCAGCGAGAGGGCGGCAAGCTCGGACGGGGTTCGGAGGACCAGGGGGGGTTGCGGCAGCTATTTGGTCGCGAGCATTTCTTCCCAGGCCGCCAGCGCGGCCGGCAATCCGCCCGTGCTGCAGGCCCAACCAGCTGCTGCCTGGGCCATGGCCGTGCGCCGGCCTGCATCATCCCTGAGCTGGCGCAGGCTGGCCGCAAGGGTGTGCGGCTCTCGGGCATCGACGACAAGACCAGCGCCGCTCGCCCGCACGGCGTCCGCCAGTTCACACTGCGGCGGGCCGACGTAGACAATCGGACGGGCCACCGCGAGGATGCCATAGAGTTTGCTCGGAAAGACGCAGCGTTCGCACCCAGCGCGCAGCGTCACGAGATGAACATCGCCAGCCGAGAGACTCTCGGCAAGCCGCGCCCGGGGCTGCGGCGGCAGGAAACGCACGTTCGTCAGACCATGGCTTCGCGCCTGCGCCTCGAGCGCCCGGCGTTGCGGACCATCGCCAATGAAAAGGAACACGAGATCGGAATCATCCCGCAGGTCGGCGGCGGCCGCCAGCACGGGCTCGAGCGCATGGACCCGTCCAAGATTGCCGGAGTAGGCCACGACGAATTTACCGTCGAGGCCCCATTCATGGCGCAGGCGGTTCTCGTTTCTGGGCACGGATGCCAGGGCTTCTCCGCCCGGAGCCCAGTTGGGAATCGTCCAAATCCGCCCGGGAGCCACGCCGTGCTCGCCGACAAGACCCGCCATGTCGCGGCTGATCGCCACACAGGCATCAGCCTGCCGCCATGCGCCGTCGCGCCAGCGCCTCCACGGCGAGCTCAGCGCTGCCAGCGGCCGGCTGCCCGACAGGGCAAGGCTGATCTCCGGGTGGACATCCTGAATCCAATGCACCAGACGCGCATCGGCACGCCGGGCCGCCGCGGCGGAAATCTGCGCAAGCACCGGCGGATCCGTCATGGCGACAAGCCAGTCGCCGGCTTGGACCTGTCGCCGCAAGATGCGGCGCGCGGCCAGCGCAAACGTGAGGTAGTCAATCGCCTTCCCAGCCATGCCCCGCCGGCCCCAGCGGGTGGCTCCCACCCGGATGACATCCACGCCGCGACGGGTCTCCTGGCGGGGTGTCGCGGTCGTGCCATCGTGGCTGGTGACGACCAGAATCCTCCGGCCGCGTGCCGCCAGCCCCTCCGCCAGGTCAACGAGGAGCTGGGCGGTGGCCGGCTCCTCGGGCCAGTAGTAGCGGTTTACAAAGACCACGTGCGGAAGGTTGGGGTTGGCGGTCATGGCGCGGCCGCAGTCTTCCGGTGGATGCGCAGCTGCCTGATCTCGCAATCGGCAAAACCCTCGTAGCGCGCCAGCAGCCGGCAGTAGCGGTAGCCGGGCCCGCCGTCGAGAAAACCGGCGCGCAACAGGTATTGGTAAATGAAGCGCAGGCCCGGCCGGCCCGGCAGATGAAAACTCAGGTGCTTAAGGGCGCGGCGGCGCGCCAGGGCCGGCCCCGCCACCAGTGAGCGCAAAAGCCCCCGCTCCCCAGGCTCAGCAGTGAGGAAGGCCGCGGCTTCCTCCCGGGCATAGCAGCGGTGCTTCGCCAGCCATCCGTCGACTCCGTCGGCTGACAGGTCGTGCAGGTAACTCGCCCGCAGGCGGCCCATGCGCATGGATGGATTCTCGCGCTGCCCGTGCCCCGCCTGAATGAATTCAAAGCCCCGGGCCTTGACGAAGCGCGCCTGCCAGGCCGGATAGTCCGTGCAACGGGGAATCCACCGACCTTCCCAGAGCATGTGTGGCGCCACATAACAACCATCCAGCGCTTCATCTCCAGGACGGGCCGCACACTCGGCGCGCAACTCCGGCGTCATCTGCTCGTCGGCATCGAGGTGGAACACCCACGGATGCCGGAAATCGACCGCCCGGTGCGCGTGATTGCGCTGTGCCGCGAAGTTCTCGAACTGGTTGACGAACACCCGGGCGGCCGCCTCCCGGGCAATTCCCAACGTCTGGTCCGTTGATCCGGAGTCGAGCACGACGATATCGTCACAGCCCGCCACCGATGCGAGGCAGGCCGGCAGTTTCCGCTCCTCGTTGAGCGTCAGAATCAGGACCGAGAACATGACAAGAAGATCAGGCCGCGCTGATTGTGAGCTTGTGATAGCGCAGCGAGCAGAAGAAACAGAACCAGAAGGCCTCTATCACCGCCGGGTTGGCGAACGGAAACTCCACCAAGGCGTAGACGACAACCAACGCGCAGGCCGCCAGCAGATATGCCGGCAGGACCCCCGGCGGGCCCAGGCGCAACGAGGCGGCCAGCGGCACGACCGCAAGGAGGAGGAGGAGAAGCGCGCCCACGAGGCCAACCTCGGCCAACAGCTGGAGCCAGTCCGAGTGAGCCTCGGCGAAAAACGGCACCCACCCCTCGACCGAAACCTGCCGGTTGAACATCTGAAAGACAGTCGCGTAGGACCCGAAACCCCAGCCGAACCAGATCTTTTCCTGCGCCATCTGCCAGGTGTCGGCATAGAGCTGTTCACGGCTGCCCAGACTGCCGCGCAAGCGAAGCTCCCCGATCTGTTGACGCGTCTTGCTAATGCGCGCCTCGATGACTGGCCGGCCGAGAAGGTAGATGCCGCCGAGCGCGGTGAGAAACACGACCAAGGTCACCATGGCTGGTGTCAGCGTTGGCCGGCCTTCTGCCCGCCGCCGGCAGCGCAGACGCCACATCCAGTGAAGGAACGCGCCGGCCAGCAGCGCCAGAACCAGCAGCGTGCAGGCGCGCGAGGCGCTCAGCGGGATGGAGCCGGCCAGGAAAAGCGCCGCAACGAGACCCAGGGATGCCGGCGAATGACGGCGTCCTCCGGTTTCAGCGTGATCGGCGTAATGGAAGACCAGGCCGAGCGCCGCGGCCGTGAACAGCAGGCAGAAAGCGCCCCAATGATTGTGGTAGATGAAGCTGGAGAAGAAGAACTCGTTCGGCGAAGGCACCCTTCCAAAATAAAGACCGGGTGCGCTCGCCAGCTTCTGAAATGTGCCCATGACCGCGAGCAACAGGGCATTGATGGTGACGATGAACAACAAGATGCGCAGCAGCCTTCGCCTGGTCACTGCCACCAGGAGGTTGAAACAGGTCAGGAAAATGGCATCAAACTGCCAGAGTGCGGCGAGGGAAAGGAGCGGTCGCGCCGAGCTGGGCCAGCCTGGCCTGGAACCGCCGCTGACAAACATCACGGTGTTGCCGACGATCGAACGGGTGAAGCTGGGGTTGAGCAGGCTTGCGAGCACCAGCGCATTGAAAAGCAGCAGCGGCCAGAGCCAGCGAAGGGCCGAAGGCAACGGGGCGTGACGTTTGAGGCGGTGCAGGCAGGCATAGCCCATGATCAAGACAGCCAGGCTGCCCCACACACAGATGACGATGCGCGCGAAGTCGGTCTCGCCCCCGATGTCCCACGCGGTGAAGACCAGCAAGCTGGCGACGTGAAACCCGGTGACGAGCTCAAGGCGGCCGAACTTGCCGCCGCGGCGACAGGAGGCGGACTGTCCGGAGGAATCCGCTGCAGCCACCGCACCCGTCGATGGTGGAGGATTCATGGCGTCGTCGGGTCGAGCCGCTGATAGAACTCGACCAGCGAGCGCGCCGCCTGCTCCCACGAAAATCGAGCGAGCACCCAATCGCGCGCGCAGGCGCCCCGCTGCTCGAGCCGGTCCGAGGGTTCCCACAGCGCTTCACGCAGGGTTTTCCGGTAGTCCGCCCACGGCACGCACCAGCCGGCTTGTTCGACCGAAATATCCGCCCAGGGAGTGGTGTCGGTGACCAGGACGGGCACGCCCCACGCCATCGCCTCGGCGATGACCAAGCCGAAATTCTCAGTGTGGGATGGCAGCAAAAAGAGCGAGGCCACCCCATAGGGCGGTGGCCGGTCGCGGCCATCGAATACTGCGATCCGGTCCTGAGCGGAATGCCGGCGCACCTCGCCGGCCAGGCTGTCCACGGTAAACTCCTGAGGAATCCCGACGATGAGCAGCAGCCATTCCTTGGGCGCGACTTCCGCCCAAAGATCAATGAGTTCAAGCAATCGTTTCTTGCGGTGAAAGCGGGAATAGAACAGCGCCACCGGCCGGGACGTTACGTCGGGGCAAAGCCGGGACCAGACCTCATGCGCCTGCGTCAACTCCTCCGCCGCGGGGGCGCCGACGCCGTTGGCCGCCACACAGATTGGCTGCTGAAACCCGCGGCGGCGGATGTCATCGGCTTCGGCGACACTCGTGGCATGCCAGCCGCTGGTCTGGGCAAAAGCACCGGGATGCACCAGATTGGAGGCGAGGAGTTTCTTCCAACGCCGGTGCCGCCACGACCAATCGCTCAGCATGCCGCGCGGCGAGATGACAAGGCGTGCCGCGGTCGTGCGGGCGGCCTGGCGGGCATAGTGCAGCGTGCGCAACCACAGCGCATGATGGTGGAGGCAATCGTAAGCGTGCCGGCGGAGATGATCCTGCAAGCCGGCCGAGGCGCAGAGAAACTCCGGAAAGCCGCGTCGGAACTGCCTCACGCGCAGTCGGCCGTCCTCAACCGATTCGGTCTCCTTTCCCGGCACCGTGGCCAGCAGATCGACCTCATGACCCAGCCGCGCCAGCGCCGCCGCCAGCTGGAACACCGATTTGCTGGGTCCGCCGTGCCTCGCCTCGAGGCTGGGGACGATCTGGGCGATCTTCATGCTTTCCGATTCACCACAACGGCACGACGACACAAAGTCTCACAAGGCAAAGCGTCGAATGCCGTCTTTTAGAAGAGGGGTGTTAAAGTTGATCAACAGCCCCAGGCGTTTGCCCGCCAGCTTCAGATAGGTTAGGAGTTGGGCTTGATGAACGGGCAGTAATTCTTCAACCGCCTTCAGCTCAATGATCACCTGATCTTCGATCAATAGGTTGAGCCTTAAACCGGTACCGATTCTCAGAGCGTCGTACACCACCGGCACGGTTGCTTGGCTGACAAACCTGAAGCCTGCTTTGCGTAGCTTATAGCAGAGGCAGATTTCATAGACTGATTCGAGCAGTCCCGCGCCAAGTTGGCGGTGCACTTTGAAGGCACATTCAACGATACCCTTCGCGAGCTCATCAACGCCAGGTTGTATGGCTTCGATCTTCAAAACGTCGTGCCGTTGTGTCGTTGTGGTAAAGCTAAGCCAAGGGAGGCCGTTCCTTGATGGGCCGGCAGGGATGCCCGGCGCACACCATGCGCGGCGGGAGGTCCTTGACCACCACGGAACGCGCTCCCACGACGCACAACTCACCGATGGTCACCCCCGGTCCGACGAATACATCAGCCCCGAGCCAGGCGTTGTCGCCGATGATGATCGGCCGGGTGACGAGGGGCATATCCCAGCGGGTGAAGTCGTGCGTGCCGGCGCACAGATGGCAGTTCTGGCTGACGTTCGCGCCGAAACCTAGCGTGATGCGGGCAAGATTGTAGAGATTTACATGGCGCCCGACCATCGCGCGCGGGGCCAAGGTGAGCTTCCAGGGGAAATAGATGCGCGCCGACGGAAACACGACAACGCGACCAGGTGCCGGTATGTCGGCGCCGAAGAGCCTCAACAGCGACGCGCGCCACCAATGACACGGGCGCGGGCTCCAGCGGAAGAGGGTGGCTTGGACAGAGGCCCACACCCAGCGCAGCACAAGCTCGCGCCGGGGGTACGGCGTCACGCAGTTGCGGCCAAGATAAGGTGATTCGGCTTCGGGCAAGGCGGAAAGGATATATCGACGGAGAAGCTACCGGGTCAATTGCGCAAAGTCCTCGAGGAGCGCGCGGCCGACGACCCCGTAGTCAAAACGACGCGCCTCGGCCTGGGCTTGAGTCGCCGCCGCGCGGCGCAGGCTAGAATCCTGGATCAGACGCGCCAGCACGGCGGCGAGGCCGATTTCGGCATCCGGCGCCGTGTGATCGAAGGTGAATCCGTTCTCACCCTCGTGCAGCATGTCGCGGTAGCAATCGAGTCGCGAGAGCACAGGCACGGCCCCGGCGGCCATGGCTTCGAGTGGCGCGACGCTCAGGCCCTCGCCCTGCGCGGCAAGGCTCGGGTAGCAGAAGATATCCAGCGTGCCGTAGAATTGCGCGAGAGCCGCCGCGTCGAAGATCGGCGGCTCCCACGCCAGGCGCCCGCCCAGCCGGTCAGTAAACTCTTTTTGCAGCCGCCGCACATAGGCTTCGCCGCCGCCGCCGCGCCGGACATCGCTCGGGCCGCGCAGGACCACGCGCCATTGGGGCAGCCCGGGTTCGGCCGCCAGACGTATGGCGGCACGCAGCAGAAGTTCGAGGCCCTTCTCAGGATGCAGCCGGCCGGCGAAGCCAACCATCACCGGATCGCCGCGTTGCGCAGCACAGGACGTATGCAGCTGCCAGTCGATGGGATTGGGAAAAACCCGCGTGCGCGGCACGAGGGCAGGGCACTCGTGGGCTACCCGGGCGGCCACGGCTTCACTGGTGGCGATCAGCCGCGCGGCGCCTCGGTAAAAACGGATCTGCCCCTTGGGCATGCGTCCGAGCACAACGACAACACGTCCCGCGCGCGGCCGCAGCCGCGGCAGATGAATGGGCAGCGAGACGGTGTTGCAGACCGTGATGTCGGCAGCGGGCAGATGGCGGAGCAGGCGCAGCCCCCAAAGTCCATCGAGCAGGAGATTGAGGACAAGCCGCCGCGTATGGTTGAAGCCGGGCACGCGGATCAGCTCGACGCCATCGATCTTCTCTCGCAGCGGAAAGTTGGGCCAGCAGCGCGATAGCAGGGTGACCGTGTGACCGGCGGCAGCAAACTCGCGGCCGAGACGGAACCAGGCTTTTTCCATGGCGCCGCCGGCGACGGGCGGCACCGGCAGGAAAAACCCCATGACAATATTGATCTTCATGGGCTCAACGCCGGTGAGCGGGCGGCCGCGAGTGCGCGCAACAATCCGTCCGTTGCCTGCGCGTAAGTGTACCCGGCAACACGCACGCCGACACGTTCCCTGAAGCCGGGGGCGTCGCGATGGAGACCGTCCAGCGCTTCGTCAAGCTTCGCCCCCAGATGAGCCGGGTCATTGGCGCGGAAAACCCAGCCGGTGTCTCCATCGGTTACCAAGTCGCGCTGGCAGCCAACGACATTGCTCACGAGGCAGGGAACGCCCATGTGCATGGCCTCGTTGATGGCGAGCCCCCACGTTTCGTAATTGCCGCGCGACGGAAGCACGAAGAGATCGGCGAGCAGGTACCGCGCGGGCATCTCGCTCTGGTTGGCAAAGGGGAGGAAGCGCACATCGGCCCCGGAGACCTGTGCGGCGCGGGCTTGCAGGGCAGGCTTCTCGTCGCCCTCGCCAACGTAAAGCAACGTGACGTCCGTCCGCGGCGCCGAGAGAAAAGCCTCCAGCAGCCCAAGTGGCTGCTTGGCGGGAACCAGTTTGCCGGCGAAAAGCACGACGCGGCGTCCGGCTGGCAGACCCAGTTGAACGCGCAGGCGCTGCGCCGCCTCCTGATGTGTGGGATTGCGCGGATCGAAATGCTCATGGTTGACCGCATGCGGCGCGAAATACAGATGGGCCGCCGGCACCCCGAACGCCTCAAAATAGGCGCGATTGGCGGCACCGACATACGTGACGGCGGCGAATTGACGGTAGAGTCCGCGCAGCGCGATGCGCTTGAGCAATGACGGCCGCGGCTGGCCCAGGAGATGCGAATCGCCGCGGAAAATGAGCGGGATCCGCCGACGGCGGCACCAGGCGATGACCCGGAGGTGCGTGGCATAGCGATAACCAAAGAGGAGCACGGCGTCGGGTCGCCACTCCTCGAGGCGGGCTAGAAGCGCGGGATTACGCATCCCCCAGAAATGCCCGGTGCCGGGCCGGGTGGCGCGGTTGGGCACGAACTCGGAATCATACCCGGTCAGCAGGTCGACATCCCACGCGAATTTCACCTGGAACTGGGGGTCCTGCCGGGCGACCACACCGAAGTCCCACAGATAGAACACCCGAAACGTGAGCGACGTGTGCATACGCAGCCAGCGAAACCAGGGGCTATAATACTGCGTGGGATGCGACAGCACCACAGCCAATCGGCCCGCGGTTGTGTCACTCGGAGACTTCTTGGAATCGGCGGAAGACAAAGGCGAAGGCGAAAATCGAAACGGAGCCTTGGAAAAGCGAGGCGAGCCATCCGCTAAGCGTCAGCTCCGTTTGAAAACTCCAGGCGGAAAGCAGGATCAACATCAGGCCGGCATAGGAGAAGATCGGGCTGCGCACCGACCACCGCGTGATCTTCCGAAAACAAACGCCAAACACCACGCCGAGGCCAAGCGCACCCCAGATGCCGAAGTTGGCGTAGGCTTCCGGCAGGAAGCCGAAGGCGATCGTGGTCTCGTGGGTCGCCTCTTCGCTTTGGAGGCCGTAATAAATGCTGAGCGTGTAGGTGCTGATATGACCACGCGGCTTCTCCGGCCAGAAGAGGCGCGGCACGAACTGCCCAGGGATCTGTTTGTAGGTCTGACCGTAGAGGTACGGCTGGAAGTCCGGGGTGCGATCAATCACGAGACAAAGGATCTGCAGCAGCGAGTTGCGTTCAAGCAGCAGCTTGCCAGCCTTGGTGTCGGTCTGAACCTTGGGCCGCAAGCCGGCCCGGAACCACTCGGCGTAGAATGCCGGAAGCTCGTTGAGACTCGGCTGGTACTGAAGCTCCGGCGTCCAGTATGTTTTGCGCAGGTCGTACTTGCCGATATTTAGCGCTGCCAGGATCGGCAGGGCGACGGCGAGGGCAATGTAGGGAATCCGCCGTGAACCAAAGAAGTAGCCCACGAACCCGAGGAGAACGATCGACGTCCCCGCCCGCAGGATGAGCGACGCGCTCAACAGAACAAATTGCAATGCGAGACACACAACGATGAGCGCCTTTTCGCCAGACCGCAACCGGCCGAGCCCCCAGGCCATCGAGATGACAAAGGTACAGCTTGTGCCGATGCCGAAGAACACCGCGCGGAGGATACCTTCGACGCCAGATGGAGGGGCGTACAAATACGGCACGATCAAAGTGTAGAGGGTGGAGAGAATCAGGCCCCGGAGCATCCACTGCTTGTTCGGACGCTCCAGCACCTGCTTGGTCCAAAAAGGGGTGGTGCGCGGATACCCAGGTGTGGCGTAGTAGGCGATGCTGGCGGCGGCCAGGAAGGCGACCACGACCAGGGCGGCATCCTGTCGCACCCGTTCATTGAAGAGCACAACCGCATCGTGCTCTGTCAGGAGCGGAAGCCCGTAGGACGTAAGGTTGGTCGCGATGAAGATCTCAAAGATCGGATAGTTGTGCCCCATCGTGCGCGTCCACACCAGAGTGGGCAGCAGGGCCAACAGGCAGATCGTCATGCCGAGGTAGAAGGTCCAGTCATGGGCGTTCCCTGCGGTCCACCACAACGCGCCCACCATGGCGACCGCGGCGATGAGCGCCTGTTGAAACAGCCGCAGCCGCATCCGTTCATCCGCGGGCGGGAAGGTGAGATTCTCCATCGAGGGTTGCCTCGGAGCAGCCATGGCAGAAATCGAGAGTGGGAAGGGCGGATGGACGCAAGCGGTCCGATCAGTGGATCATCCCGGTTGGGAGGGGAATGCGGGGCGCGGAGAACCGGCTCAATCCCGCCGGTGGGGGGCGGCGTGCCGGGTGAGGATGGCTGCGAAAAACTCGCATTGGGCCTCCGTCAGTGGTTCCGCGAGGTAACCCTCGCGGAAAGCTGAATCGTTGCGCGGTGGCAGGACACCTGCGGGAAATCCGGACAACGCGTGGTCGAAGAACTCCGCCAGCCTAGAATACGCCGCATCGTTGGCGCCTGCGGGAGAGAACGGCACCAACCACGCGCAGGCGAACTCAGTCAGCAACTCTTGCAGGTGGCTGTTCTCGAACACGACGCCAAGAATCGGCTTTCCGGACAGGTAGTAGGGATAGAGCTTCGAGGGGGAGTAGGCCGGATCGCTCGATCCAGGCAGGATCAACGCATCGGCCTGCAGCAGCAACGCCAGGCTCTCCAGATAACCGATGCGGTGGGGGATCTCCTCGACAGATCCCGCGAGGCCAAATTGCTCCGCCATGGGCAGGACCGACGGCGTCCCCTGGCCCGGCGCCACGTAGCTGGTGCCGACGAAATGGAATTGGAATCGGGCGGCGCGTTCCGGATGGGCCTGCTTGTAGCGGGAGAATCCTGCGAAGAGAATATTGAGCGCGTGCGGCATGATCGGACCGGCCGCGCCGGTGTAGAGCAGATTAATCTTGCCGGCCTGACGGGCCAGCCGGGCGCCAGCGGGCGGATGAAGACGGATGTATTCGAAATCCGCGACGGAAACACCGAACCGGATGGTCGCCTGCGGTTTGTCCCGAAACCAGGGATAGCGTTGCGCGAGGTCAGAAAGATAACGCGGCGATACGCTGATAAATCCGGCCGTGCGACGATAGGTCGGTCCCTCGCACAAAAAGGCCAGGCAGCGCGCGAGCAGGTATTTCCGTCCGCCTGGGGGTGGCGGTGCGCCCGGCTGCTCATAGCTGTCGGTGCGCCATGGATCCTGGAGGTCGATTACATACGGAATTCCAAACCAGCGACACCACCATGGTCCGAGGGTGAAAGTAATGAACTGAGTGTTGGAAAACAGCACGAGGTCAAAGCGTTCGCCCTTGATAAGGCGCGAGCCGGCCCGAAGCAGAGGCCACCACGCTCTCAACCCAAGATTGCCGAGTCCGATCCAACGCGTCCAACGAAGCGGCAAGGCACGGCAGCGCACGACCCGCACATCCGCCGGATACGTTTGCTCCAGCTCCGGCTCGCGCGAGCCGGCCACGTCGTCGGGGCGCACGGCCAGCACGACTGGTTCCCAGCCG
Organism: Opitutia bacterium; assembly: GCA_003153035.1. Lineage (GTDB taxonomy): Bacteria > Verrucomicrobiota > Verrucomicrobiia > Opitutales > Opitutaceae > Fen-1467. The sequence goes on along the minus strand of PMBT01000047.1, from coordinate 25,191 downwards.
TGCTGACGGTAGTAAGGAAGGCTCATCCGCACCCGCTGGTGGTCAGGCGCGTTGATGGGCGGCCAGTGCGGCGATACGATCAGCAGGCGTCTCACGGTCAGGGGGTGGCGGCCAACGCCGCCTCAACTGCGGCCAGCAATTTCGGAGCCTCCCGCTCCCAGCAGTAAACCTCTTCGGCCAACCGGCGCGCCGCTTTTTGCCGGCGGGCCAGCGCCTCCCGGTCAGCGAGCAACGCATCCAGCGTGGCGGCGGCTGACGCTGTATCGTGGAAATCCACGATAACACCAGCGTCAGGTTCGCGCGCCAATACCTCACGATGCCCGGCGGTCGGTGTGGCGAGAACCGCTAGGCCGGCGTTCAGGTATTGGAGAATCTTGTTGGAAATAGTACAGTTCTTGTTCGACGGTACGCTCGCTTCGAGCGCCAGACCGATATCGTGTCGGGCGATGGTGGCAGGAAGGTTCCCCGGAGGCACCGGCGCAAGGAAACTTAACCAGGTGCGATGACTTTCTCGCAATGCTCCGACCAGAGTCCGGTCATACTTTTGATAGGGTTCTCCGAGCAGGACCACGCGGCTCGGCTGTCGCGTTCGCTGCCAGGCGGTGAAAAAGGGTTCCAAGCCCCGCCCCGGACCGAGGGTCTGCGAAAACCAGAATAGCGTCGGCGGCCCGCCTGGAACAGGCGAACGGGGATCCGGCTGCAGCCGGAAGGAATTGGTGATCACTTGCGCGCGGGGGCCGCGGTAGCGCTCTTGCAGCGCATCGGCTAAAGCGTTCGATGTGGTGGTCGCAAACGCCGTGGCGTTGAGCATCGTTCGTTCGATCTTGCGGATAAGCGGAAGAGGTCGGCCGGCTCGTTCATCGGGCAGCAAGTCTTCGGAGTGCCAGTCTTCGAAATCCGCCGCCACACGCCGCCCATCCCGCAGCAGGTTCGCGCCGACCCAGAACGGCACCTCCGTGTGCACGATGGTGAGATCCGCGGGAATGCGGCGCGCGCGCCGGAGCAAGGCCCGCGCGGGGCCGAGCGAATACACGGTCGGGAGCCCGTGTTTGGCCGCAGCATGCCGCGCCAGCCAGAGTCCGAGGCGTCGCGCGAAGACTGCGGGACGTCTGGCATCCAGCATGTCGATCGCCTCGCATCGAAACGGCGCATCCCGCAGCAGGTCCCGGTCGAGCGCCTCGGAAGGCGGATGGTTCCGCACCGTCAGCACGGTCACGTCGTATCCGGCGCGTCCGAGGGTCTCCGCCTCCTTGAGCGGGCGCGGATGGCGGCACAAGTGGCCGCTCGTGATGATCAGGATGCGCTTCGGCATCAGCGATGAAACCAGTATTTCATGCGCCAGACATTGCGCCAGCCGAAGACGCGGGCGAAGGCTCGCGTTTTGGGTCCCATTGGTGGCGGGAGATCGCATCCCCCGAGTTCAGCGACGCGCCGGGTCGCACGCTGGCAGAGGCCGGGAGCCGCCGGGAACGCATCATAGATGAATTGCTGAAAAGCCGTTGCACAAGCGAGGCGGGTTTGCGGCGAGTCCTCGACGTGGAGCAGCCTCCCGACGGACAGTTCAAGCGAACGCCAGGCGCTGTCCCAGGCAATCCGCGAACGGCGGCGGCTCAAGCTGCCCAACAGGCCAGAACGATAATAGGAAACGGCCCCACGACAGCATCGGACTGCCTGCGAGGCGAGCACGATGCGGGTGAAGTACTCACCGTCGTCATCAAGCGAAAGAGACTCGTCCCATAGTCCGGCGCGGTCCGCCAGTGCGCGCGACACCAGCCACGCCGCAGGATGCATCATCGCGTGCTGGGCAAATTTCAGAGCAACCCAAGGCAATGGCGCCATGTCCGCGCAGAGAGGCTCCGGGACTTCAACAGCATCACCTGGGGTATTTCGGAACCGTTTCCAAGTGCCGCATAGCACGACGTCAGGGGCGGATGATTCAGCTAGCGCCATCTGCAGCGCAATCTTGTCCGGCGCGAGCAGATCGTCGGCGTCGAGAAACTGGATATACTCTCCGTGGGTCTCCCGCAGGCCGGTGTTGCGTGCCGCACTCGCGCCCCCGTTGGGCTGCGTGTGCACGCACACGCCACGCGGCTCGTACGAGCGGGCGATCGCCAGACTGTCATCGGTTGAACCATCGTCGACGAGAATAATCTCTTTCTCCGGCCAGGTCTGCCCCAGCGCCGACTCAAGCGTTGCCGCAAGCCAGGGCGCGGCGTTGTGGCAGGGAATGATAATGGAGACGAGCGGAGCCACGGTTCAATGCGCCGCGACGAGCTTCCAGGCGTGACGGAAGTAGCCGCGTTTGGAGATATCCACGTAATGATGCATCGCCGCAAGCGGTCGCCGCGCCTCACCCTCGTCCGGCATGAGCACGTAGTCGTCCCGCGGGGCCACAGTGCACTCGCGGCCGGCCAGCCACATGGCGGCGAGGGCCTGCTCCTGGTAATAGCTCGTGCCTTCGACCGCCTGCAGGCGCCGACACCAGGCTTCAAGCCGATCCCAATCAAGTTCGTCGCTGCGCAATCCGCAAAGACCTACGTTGAGACGGTGCGGAATTGGCGCGCCGACGAGTGACTCCATGAGCGCCTGCGAATAGCCGTAGGCATCCTTCACGTCCACCATGTGCAGCGGACAGGCGGGCGCATCGAGCCAGGCGAGCAGCAGGTCGGGACGGCGGAAAAACAGCATGTCGGAATCCAAAACAAGCCGCCAGCCAGGGGCGCCGGCGTGGACGTCGGTCAGTTTGCGCAGATTGGGGTAAACGAGCCGGCGCGCGCGCAGCGTGGGAAAGCGTGCGACCGGCAGGTGCTCGTCCAGCGACGCTGCGATCGCGCGGGCGTCGTGCAGCCTAGCGCCGGGAAACAGCCGGAGGCACTCCGTCCGCAGCGGTTCATCGAACGTGCCGTCGTCGTAGAAAGCCGCCCGCAGCGGCCGGCCGGCATGCCGGCACAGCGACCAAAAGCAGAATGCCGTTTGATACCAGAACCGGCGTCCAGTGAGAAAGCACACTTCCGGTGCGTTGGCCGGGGGTGGAGGCAACGGCGCCAGCCGGCCCGCGGCCGCGATCATCTGAAGGCGCCCCCGCCGATTGCGCCATTGGTTGACAGGGCCGCCTTCGCGTCGCGAGCGGGCCAGGAGTTCCGCCGGTTTGTACCAGGCGAAATACAGAAGCCGGCCGGGGGTCATGGTGGAGGCAGTGTGGCCATCAGCTGACGAAACGACTCGTCGTCCATGGTGCGGACACGTTCATAAGATTGGCCCTGATAGAGCTGGAGCAGGCGTGCGGCCGCAACTGGGCCGAGCAAACCTGCGAGGATCTGGAATCCGCCGCCGCCGAGTCTGCGGAGGTCGGTGTCCCGATTGAGCCGGCGCCAGATCCCGAACAAACGCCTGCCAAATTCCGGAGAAAAACCCCGGGGCAGGCGCCGCCAGGCGCCGAAGGCATTCTCGGCGACAAGCTGGCGTGCCTTGGACGCCGCGGGCGTGGGCGGGCAAGTCCTTGCAAACGCTTCCATCACCGCGAGTGAAGCCACTCCGAGTTTTTCCCACTGGTTCGTAAGACGCGCGCCTGGATGGCAGCCAATGATCGAATGCGGTCCGGGTACCTTCACGACCCGCGCCGGCCTTGGCGCGGCATTGTGATAAAACCAGATCTCGGCAACCGGATTGTAGAGCGGCGACGGTGGAAAGAGCGCTTCGGCCACAATCCGCCGCAGGTAGTCCGCCCGGAAGACAGGGCTATGAGGCGCCGGCTGCACACTGATGAAGAAGTCGGCGGAATCCTGAGTGGCCTTGCAGGACGTATCCAGAGAGATCGACAAAGCGCCATACTCGCCCTGTAAGAGACAGCGGGCGGTATCGGCGTAGCTTACGTCAGCTTGCGCGCTCTCCATGGCCGCGATCTGCAACCGCAGTTTGTCGGGACTGATCAGATCGTCGGAGTCCAGAAACAGCACATACCGGCCGGTTGCCGCGCTCAGTCCAGCGAGCCGCGCGAACAGCAATCCCTGGTTTGACTGGCGGAGGATCTTCTCCGGGGCGAACCCCAGCCGGGCAATGGACTCCGCCGCGGGCGGTTCGGAGCCGTCGTCCACCACAATAACCTCGACAGAAAGCCCCTCGGCGGCGCGCCGCACGCTCTCCAGCGTATAGCGAATGATCTCTCCACGATTGTAGACCGGGATAATGACTGAGACGTCGGGAGATACCTGGAGTCTCACGGGAGTATCGCGGTTTCGGCCGGCAGGGGGCGGGCTGGGTGGTGTGCCGCCATTTCACGGAGAGCGGCAGCGACCGTGTCGGGTAGGATCTCTGTGAGGCATTTGAGGCCGTGCGGGCAGCCGTCGCGCAAGCCGCAGGGCGAACAGTCGACCGCGCTGTAGAGATTGACATTGCAGGCATAACCAACCGTCTCCGGGCGCACGCGGCCTCCGATGATCACCACCGCGGGACAGTCAACTGCGCGCGCAAGATGAGCAAGAAACCCCTCGAGCCCGGCGAACACCTCTGATGCCGCGAGAATCCCCGCCGCCTCACGCAGGCTGGTGCGACCGCGCAGATCCAAGTCGACCGGTAGGGGCGGATCGGTGGCCGCGCCAATCTGGATGAGCTTGAATTCGCCCGCCAACGCCCGGACCACGGAGACCCAACGCTCGGTTCCCCATTCCTTGGTGGTGAACGGAAACGCCGCGGAGCGGGCCGAGCTGTGGACCGTGATCTGGCGCGGGAAAATCCGCCCCACCCGCAGTTCCTTGTGGGCGAGGTACAGGTAGGGCCGGACTGCGATCTCGCCAGAAATCCCCGCGAGACGGCACATTTCGGTCAGGATGTGGTGCGGTGCAAAAACATCGCGGAGCGGGTTGCCAGGGTCACATCGGGCATAATACGGCTGGACCACCTGCGCGCCCAGACGACGGAGGGCCTGCGCATAATAGTCGTCAACGGGCAGCAGGGCCGAGGGGTCAGCATTGCCACGGAAAAGTTCCGGACGGCTCGTCATCATGGCAAACGGCCGACTGCGTCGCCGCGCTTCGCGCAGGACGACCGTGCAAAGGAGATCGTCACCCAGGCTGTGTGGACCAAACAGGAGAACGCGCACCGGTCGGCCGTGGCGCAGCAATCCCCGGCCGGCGGCGATCAGTCCTCCGAGACGGCAGTTCAGTGCATACATACTGGTTCGGTCCTTAGCCCTGACCTTCGCCTGTTCGGGCGCGAACTGGTGGGCTCATGGGCGGATCATCGGAGGCCCGGAGGTCGGCCTGGCCTTCGAATTGACCGCAGCGGCCTTGCCAGCGGACCCATTGGGTGGGTCCGCGCCAGGCGCGCGTACGCCACCAGGAACGGCAGCAGCGCAGCGGGACCGTCCCGCGCGCTAGCTGCGGCCAGGGCCGGATTCCGTGTAACGCAAGTACGTTCACCCAGGAGCGGGCGATTGCCCGGTTGAGCCGGCCAAGGTAGTCACGGGAGCTTCGCTGTGCCGGGATGAGGTGCGTGAGCGTCAGGGCTGGGTCGTAGACCACGTCGGAACCAGCGTCGAGGATGGTCATTACCAGGTCGTTATCGCCGCCCGAGACGAGTTGGTTTCCCCTGCGATCGAGGGAGCGACGGCGCGGATCGCGCGCGAGCGCCGCAGCGTATGCAGCCGCGCCCTCGCGGCGCAGCGCCATGCCGGCGCCGATCGGGGCGCAGCATGGGTACTCGCGCGGGCCATTGCCCCGCCACGCGGCGCGCAGCGAAATGTCCCCAAGGTCCCGCAGGGCCAGCAGGCCATCGAACGCCCGCGTCCAAGCTGGCGGACTTTGCTCGAACTCCGGCCGTGAGCGGCCGCCGAGCGCACCGAGCGCCGGTTCCGCGGCAAAGCGCGCCGTAAGTTGGGCCAGGTAATCGGGTGCGAGCATGTTGTCATCGTCGACCAGCAGGAGCAGTTCACCGGCCGCCTCGGCGAAGCCGCGCAGCCGGGCCGAGGTGAGTCCAAGCTTCTGCTCGTGCACAACGCGCGCCGCCGGATGCCAGGCAAGGTCGATCCGCCCGGCAAGGGGAGGGTCCGAGGCGTTGTCAACCACGATAAGCTCCCACGTCGCCGAAGGTACCGTCTGCTCCCGCAGCGCTCCAAGGGTCCGCTGAAGGCGAATCGAATCCGGGTTGTGGGTGGGCAGGACCACGGAGCATGCCGGCGCGTCGCTCATGATGTGACTTCCCTCGCCGGGAGTGGCGGGCGCTTCACGGCCAGGATCTCCAGCGCCTTCCAGGCGCGGGATTCGCCTTGTCGTCGCGCGTCGTGGATCCGCAATTCAACGAGGTCGAGGGAACGGCGCAACCGGAACTCGCGCAATCGAGCTAGCAGACCCCGCGGGAGAGGCGCCGGCTTGTCCCCGCGAAGCGCCATCAGCAGGACCGTGGAATAGGCATGACCCTCAATCAACCGCAGCAGATAGGCTTCCTCGATGCGGCTGCGCGGCATCAGGTGAACCAAGCGCAGTTCGCGAAAAACGCCGGTTTCCCGTCCGCAGTCGATCGCCATCATCGCCAGGTCGAAATCCTCGCAACCGTTGAGCTGGGCGCCGGTCCGGCCGAGCAGTTTGCGACGCGAATCCTGCCGTACCGCCGCGGCGTAACGGCGGGCGATCTCGACCCGGACGCACATACCGGCGCCCGCCGGCATTGCCGCATAATCGTAAGGGCGCGCAGACCGCCTGTCGGCCGGCACCTGGTGGACTGCGAGGAAGGAGAGATAGGGCGCAAACTCGGGCGGCGGCTGCTGCTCCCATTCGGGCTGGAAGGACCCGCATCCCCATACCCCGAGTTCAGGAAATCGCTGCGCAAGACGGTTTGCCCGTTCAAGGTAGTCAGGGACCAACACGTTGTCATCATCGACAAAAACCAGTACGCCTCCCGAAGCTTCCTCAATCCCGCGCAACCGGGCTGCGGTCAAACCGAGTTCATCCTCCCGCACGATGCGAGCGGCGGGATGCCACCCGAGGTCGGCAATGGCCGGCACGGACGGCTCCGAACCGTTGTCTACCAAGATCAACTCCCATTCGCCAGCCGGGAGAGTCTGCGCCCGCAGTCCGGCCAGCGTCCGTGCGAGAAACGGCCGGTGGGGATTGTGCGTGCAGAGAATCGCCGAGATTTTCAATCAGGTCAGCCAGCCAGCTTGCGGCCCAGAGTCCGCATTGGTTTCCCGGGGAAATGATAGGCGATCATTGAAGTCGTGATGGAATGGCGGCTGTCGGCGCCGAGCCGGGTATCGGATTCATGCGTCTCTGTGGACGGAAATCAGTGCCATGCGAAAGGTGGCGGCTGTTGGGACCGGCCTCAGACAGCCTGCGCAACAGCGGCATCGCCGGACTCAATCCGTTGCCGCGCGGTCCACCACGAGGCTGTCGCGAGGTCGCGCCATGATGCGTTGGGTCGCTGCAAGCACGGCCTCTACGGTGATCGATGTCATGCAGAGATGATCGTAATCACAAGAATTCCAGCGCCAGCAAGGCGAGCATGGCAGCGGGGTGAAGAGGTTCTCGTTGGCGGAATACCCGCTCTGGCCGGGGTGTTCGCGACCGCCGTAGATAATCACGGCGGGACAGTCGACGCTGCGCGCCAAATGCATGAGGAATCCCACCAACCCGACGAAAACTTGAGCATGGTATAGCACGGCAGCTGTTTCCCTTAGCGTCAGACGTCCCCGAAGATCAACCGCGCCTGCGATCGCCGGGTCTGCCTGCAGGCCGACCTGGAGGATCTCATGATGCGCCGCCAGCGCGTCGGCAACCGCCTGAATCCGTTCTGGAATCCACTCTTTGTTGCCGATGCGGAGGGATGCTGAACGGCGCGACGACTGCAAAACGACAAATGGCCGCGTCCGACGGGCAGCGCCCTTTTCCCGCTCCGTCAGGAAAACATACGGACGCAGTGCAACCTCGCCGGTGATCCCCGCCAGCCGGCACATCTCGGCGAGCAGGTGTCGGGGTGGGGGCACGTCGATGTCAGGCGGAAGCTGCCGGTGAATGTAGTAGAGCGGGTCCGCCCTGATCCCCACTCGCTCGAAGAAAGCGGTGTGATCGTGGCGAATCGGTTTGACCGCATCGACATCCGGCGAGTTCGCGAAGAGCTCCGGGACCGTGGTCATCACGCCCAGGCCCTGACCGCCCCGCTGCCGGAGTTCGTGCAGCACAGTGCTTACCATAACCTCATCGCCAAGGCCGTGGCCGCCGAAGAAGACCAGGTGCCGCACGCCGCGGTACTCGGTGCGGATGCGCCGGTCTTCGCGATACCAATAAATGTCGCGCCAAAGGCGGCGAACCCAGCCGGCGGGTTTCTCATTCCGGGACAAGCGGCAATCCTCCCACGCGGTTTTGCACCAGGCTAAGGCCGCAGTCGCGATCGATGGTGATCACCGGATGGCCCTTCCGCCGAAGCTCCTCGACAAAACGCGGCACGCCCATATCGGGGCGGTTGGGGCCGCGGCGTTCCCAGGTGGTGTCATGGAAAACCGCGATGCCGAAGTCGGTGAGAAATGGTGAAAACAGATCCCAATCGCCCTTCACACCCGGATAGGAATGATCACCGTCAATGAACAAGAAGTCGACCGGACGGGTCCAGCCGCGGGCGGCCTCGACCGAGGTGGAGCGGACAATCTCCACGTGATCCTCGAGCCCGCAGCGCCGGAGATTCCGTCGGAGAATCGGGTAGGTATCGATGGGACCTTGGTCGTTCCATGCGGTGGGACCGTGTGGATCAATGGCATAAAGCCGGCCGGCAAAATTCTCCCTCAGCGCCAGGCCGATGTGACAGGCGGACCAGCCGGTGGCGGAGCCGATCTCCACACAGGTCTGGGGACGCAGGGAACGCACCAAACCGTGCAGCAGCCAAGCCGACGCGCCTAGGCCGGTGGCGAAACCGGAGGCCGCCAGATGGTACCGGGCCCGAAGCAGATAGATCTGGTGCCGGAGCTGACGATTCTTCCAGAGGAACGTGGACAGGATGCTCATGGGGATCGCGGCGCACTCAAAGCCTGGCCAGCACGATGGAACCGGATTTGTCCGGCATGGGAACGGCCGCCACAGGCTGACGGCGGCGGAATTCGTCAACCGCGATGCGCGCGCCCGGCCACGCGTTGTAATCATGCACCACCACAAAGCCGCCACGGCTCAGGCGGGGCCAGAAGAACTCCAAGCCCGCGCGGGTCGGCTCTTCAAGGTCGGCATCCAGGTGCACGAATGCAAACGTTTCGTTTCCGATCTCGGGAGTTACCGAGGACGGGAACCAACCGGGCACGAGGATGGCGTTCGGTGTCCGCGGTTCAATCGTGCGCAACACAGAAGAGAGATCGGTGTCCGAAAACTGCTGCTTTTCATTGTAGCCGACACTCATCGACTCCTTGGCCATGTCGCCTGCATTGAAGCCGGAAAAGGTGTCGAACAAATAGAGCTTTCGCTCGGGGCAGTAATGGTGCAGCAACCGCGCGGAGGCGCCGCGGTGTACTCCGAGTTCAGCCATAGCGCCGGGCACGGCCTGAACCGTGATCTCGCGAAGCAATAATATGAGCACATCGGACCTGACCTGGTCGCCGGGAAAACACCGGATCAGCGTACGCGGCTCACCGGGAGGGTGAAATCCGCCAAACCGGGCGGTCAACTCCTTCGCGGACCACCACGAGATGGGATCGATGTCCATCACGTATTGGACATGCGCGCCGAGCAAGCGGGCCTGCGCCTCAAGGGTTGCCAGGTCGGGCCGTCGGGGGCGGAATGCCCCGAGAAACTTCTTGATGCTCCCGAAGACACGCCGAGTGAACGCGGTTGGGGTCTTGTTGGTTGGCAGCTGGACGTCCATGATCATCAAGAGGAATCATCCAGGGATCGAAGGATCCCCTGGCCTAAACGACTGGCACGGCAGAAGCACGGCAGTCTCTCTCCAAGGCGCCAGCGCTTGCGCTTCAAGTGCTGCTGGAAATATGCGATCATCTTTGCCCCGGCCGGGAATCCGTCCACAGCCCGGCCAATCGCAGGCCGCCTCCGGGGATCTGCACAGCGCCCGCGGGTGTCCGGGGTCCCGGCTGGACATCAATCAACCCGCAGGCCGGCAGGTAGTCGAGGGACGACACGCTTCCGCAACGGGCCCCCAGGTCCAGGGAATATCGGCCCGGGCTGAGCGGGAGCTCCGGAACCGACAACTCGATCCATCCTTCATATCCTGCGGGATACGCCCGGTATTGCCCGTCAAGGTCGCTGTCCAGCGTTGCCAGGCGGGTGCCTTCCAAGGAGCAGAAACCGAGTCCGAACGCCACGCCGTCCACTTTGGACCTGACGCGGAAGTGAATCCGGGTGCGGAACGGCTCGCGGTGCGCCGCCGGGGCACCACCATTCAATTCGACGCCACAGATCAGCAAACGTCCCGCCTGCCGGTCGGGACCGCCCAAATTCCGAAAATCATAGTCTGCCAGGGCCTGTTCCGTCTGGCTGCCGACGTAATCAGCCACGACCGCCGCAGTCGGTCCGCAGGAGCGCAAGTGCCCCTGGACGAGCCAGAGCGCCCGGGTGCATAGGCTGGTCACCGCACCGAGGTTGTGGCTCACAAACAGCACGGTGCGCCCTTCCTGTCCCGCAACGGCGCTCATCTTGCCCAGGCATTTGCGCTGGAAGGCGTAGTCGCCAACGGCAAGGACCTCGTCGACGATCAGAATCTCCGGCTCGAGGTGGGCGGCCACGGCGAAGGCCAGCCGGACGTACATGCCGCTGGAATAATGCTTCACCGGCGTGTCGAGGAACTGCTCCACCTCGGCAAACGCCACGATCTCGTCGAATTTCCGCCGGATCTCCGCGCGCGACATCCCGAGGATCGCGCCATTGAGGAAAATGTTCTCGCGGCCGCTCAGCTCGGGATGAAACCCCGTGCCGACCTCGAGCAGCGACGCCACCCGGCCGCGCAGTTCGATGCGCCCTGCGGTCGGCTCGGTGATCCGCGAGAGAATCTTGAGGAGGGTCGACTTGCCCGCGCCGTTGCGGCCGATGATTCCGACGACCTCGCCGCGCTGGACTTCAAACGACACGTCGCGCAACGCCCAAAACTCCTCTTTCTGAAACCCGGTGCCCCAACGAAACCGACGCCATAGTTTGCGCGCCGTGTGATGCAGCGTGTCACGCAGGTTGTCGTGACGCGATTCATGTTCGATCACGTACCGCTTCGAGAGGCCGGCGACAGAGATGACAGGTTCGGAAGCCATGACTCAGATCACATCGGCGAACTGGCGCTCGGTCTGGCGAAAATACCACAGGCCGGTGCCGAGCAACAGCACGGCCATCGCCAGCGAAACCAAGAAACCGGGCACGTAGAAATCCATGCCGCCGCCCAGCAGGCACCAGCGAAAGCCGTTGACCACGCCGGTCAACGGGTTGAGCGCCAGCAGATCGCGCCAGTTGGGCAGGAAGTCGGTGCGGTAGCCCACAGGCGTCACAAACAGCCCGATCTGCAGGAGGAACGGCGTAATGAAGCGAAAGTCGCGGTACTTGACCGTGAGGGCGGTGATCCAGAGGCCAGCCCCCAATGCAATCACCAGCGCGGCCACGATGAAGAGCGGCAGCAGGAGCAACCGCCAGGTCGGGGCGACCCCGGAGACGGCGACAATCGGCAGGGTGAGGACGAGCAGAATGGCCATGTCGACCAGCGCCACCGCCAGCGCCGAGAGCGGCACGATCAGCCGTGGGAAATACACCTTCGAGATCAGGTGCGAGTTGCCGACCAGGCTGTTGCTGGCCCCGGAAAAAGCGGAGGAGAACAGCTGCCACGGCAGGAGGCCGGTGAGCACCAGCAGGGGGTAAGGCACTCCTCCGTCGGGCATCTTCGCCAGCTTGCCAAACACGAAGGTCAGCAGCAGCGTCTGCACCGCCGGTTGGAGCACAGCCCACGCGACGCCGAGCACCGCCTGCTTGTAGCGCACCTTGATGTCGCGCCACGCCAGGAACCCGAGCAATTCGCGGTAGCGCCATAGATCGCGCCAATAATTCTGCTCGGCGCGACCGGCCTCAATCACCAGCTTCTCGGAAATGGAGGTGGACATGATCAACCGGCCAGCGCGTGTCGCAGCCGCTCCCGGAAGGCCGGGTAACTGAACTGCGCCGCGCGCTGTCTGATTTGTTCCGAATTCCATGGGCGCTGCAACGCCCAAACTGTTTTCGCCGCGATTTGCGAAATGGCACCATAATCGACGAGCACGCCCGAGGTGCCGTCGATGATCTCCGGGATGGCCCCGGCGCGCGCGCCGAGGCACGGCTTGCCGTAAGCCATAGCCTCAAGGAAAACGATTCCGAATCCCTCGCCGCTGCTTGGCAGGGCAAACAAGGCGCACTCGCGATAGGCCGCGCTCAAACCGTCATCGTTCACGAAGCCTGCAAAATCCACCGCGTCCGCCGCGCCAAGCCTCGTAGCCATTTCCTGGAGGCGCGGCAGATCACTGCCGGTGCCGATGATGCGCAACCGTGTCTCCGGCACAACGAGCCGCACCGCCGGCATCGCCTCGATCAGATGGTCGACGCCTTTGTACCGCTCCCGCGCATCGAGTCGCGCAACAGTCAGGATGATGGGATCGCCAGGGGCCGTCATTGTCTCAGAAAGGGTGCCGTCAAACAGGGGATCGAGTCCGTTGGGCACGACGACAAGCTGCGACTCGGGCAGCGCAATCCGCCGCTGCATCTCGCGCCGCGTGAAGTCGCTTACGCAGAGAATGCGTCGCGCCCGGCGCAGGGCGAGGCGCTCGATCCAGCTGTACCGCCGCCACACCTCGATGCCATGCGCCACCAGATAATAATCAAGCCGGGGATGCAGGCATCGCGCCAGCCAGGCCACCCCCAATTGCCCCAAATGTCCGCACACCACGCGGTCCGCGCCGGCGGACGCGCGCAGCGCCTGCCGGATAAACCCAGCCTTTCCGCCGCCGCAGGGCCGGCGCTCGGTCAGCTTTTCATTGGCATAGCGCTGAAGTTGGCCTGGGGGGAATTCCGCGTCGTTGAGCACGACGAGACTGACTTCGTCCCCAACCTCCGCCAGGTCGCACAGCGCCTTCAGATAGAGCCGCAGGATGCGCTGAATGCCGCTTTCGCGGGCAAACAGCTCGGGGCAAAGCAGCAGAGTCTTCATCTGGCGGTCCGGCGGTTCAGAAATGCAATCAGCACGGCCAGGCTCCAGACGCGGGACCACTCGCGGTCTTCACGGCCGGCAAGGAAACCACGCCAGAACGCCGACACCGCGGCAGCGTCAAGCAGGCCAGTGCGCTCGATGAAGGCCGCCGCGAACGTGTCATCGAGGAACGGCTTCAATTCACGCCGCATCCACACGGAGAAGGGCAGGGTGAAGCCGCGCTTCTTCCGCTGCCGGATGTCTTCCGGCAGCACGCCAGCTAAGGCGTCGGCCAGGGCAGACTTCGTCTGGCCGCCGCCGGCCTTGAAGCGGGCGGGCTGGGACCACAACCAGTCGATGAACGGACGGTCGATGAATGGCACGCGCAGCTCGAGTGAATGCGCCATGCTCATGACGTCGCTGTCGCGCAGGAGAACGTCGGCCATGTAGGTGCGCAGCTCCCAGGCGCTGATGATCTGAAACGGGTCGGCGCCGGCGAGTTCATGGGACAATTGATCAAGCGCTGGGTGGTGCGGGAGAACATCGGCGGCGGTGGCGCGCGCATCTCGATGCAACAGCGAACGTCCGAGCTGGTTCGAAAACACGCGGCGCTGGAGCGAACAGAGACCCTGCAGGTCGCGGGCGTGGGCGAGGAAGTCGGCCAGCTTGCGCTGCCTGACACCGCCCCGGGCCAACTGATCGACGACGAGGGCGCGCAACGCTGCCGGCAGCATCCGCCAGACGGAAAGAAACCGTGCGAGGCGTGGCAGGTCGCGAAACGACGGATAACCACCGAACAGCTCATCGCCGCCGAGGCCCGACAATGCCACTTTCACTCCGCCGGCCCGCGCCGCCTCACTCACATAGTAGGTGTTGATGCCATCACCGGTGGGCTGGTCAAAGGCTTGCAGCAGACGTTCGATATCCCCGGCGACCTGCCGGCCCGTCAGGACAGTTTCATGATGCTCGGTGCCGAGGACCTCCGCTGTGCGTCGCGCCGGGGTCGCCTCTGAGAAGTCTCGCTCCTCGAAGACGAGTGAGAACGTCTTGAGCCGCGCGCCTCCGGCCCGCGCCATCAGAGCCACGATTCCGGAAGAATCGAGTCCTCCCGAAAGAAACGCGCCGACGGGGACATCGGCAATGCGGTGGGCCTGGACGGTATCATCAAGCCGGGCGCGCAGTTCCTGGTGGAACTCCTCGGCGCTCCGGCAGATCGGAGAGTCCGTGCTGGCCGTCGGGAAGTGCCACCACTGGTCCACCTGCAACCGGCCGCCCGCGAAACGCGCGCATTCGCCCGGACGCAGGCTGACAACTCCCTCGTAGATGGTACGTGGCGCCGGCACGGCAAAATACGCGAGGTATTCAGCAACTGAACGCGGGTCGATGCGCGGCGCCACCAAGCCGGAGGCAAGCAGGGCGTTAAGCTCCGAGGCGAAAAAGAATCGGTTCCGCGCGCCATCGTGATGGAAATAGAGCGGCTTGATGCCGAACGGATCGCGGGCCAGGAACAGGCCCTGCTCCTGGTCGTCCCACACGGCAAAGGCGAACATGCCGCGCAGGTGCGGCAGACAGGACACACCCCAGCGGTCGAAGGCGGCAAGGAGCACCTCGGTGTCGCACTGCGAACGGAAGGAATAACCGGCCGCCGCGAGTTCGGCGCGCAATTCACGGTGATTGTAGATGCAGCCATTGAAGATGAGGTGGTAGCGACCGCCGGTACTCGTCATCGGTTGGTGACCACCCGCCGGGTCGATGATCGCGAGGCGGCGCATGCCAAGCGTTGCCGGACCACGGCTGAACTCGCCGTTGTCATCCGGGCCGCGGTGCTGCATGGCGTCGCACATGCGCGCCACGGCGAGACGCCGCTCTTCGTCAGAATCGCCTAAACTGACCAGGCCGGCGATGCCGCACATGCAGGGATAAATGAAAGCTTCGCCGCGTCACTTCCGGTGGAAGCAACCGGCAGGAGGCGACTCCAGCGAACTGCCGAACACTCGAACAACGAGAGGGTATGATACACCCGAGCCTTTTCCAAGCCTCAGACTGCACGCAACTTTCGCACGTGACGAGCCCGTTCTGTCAAAACCGGCAAAGAGCCAAGAGGGGGCCCTGGACTGAAACTGGCCCCGCCACGGCCGAAATCCCGATCAGTCGCCGAGCTTCCGGAAGTCCCGCGGCCAAACTCGCAAGAGGCCGGCCTGTCAGGCGCAGATCGACCGGCCGACTTCAGAGGCTTTGTCCGCCGACAATAACTTTTCCACCAGCAGAAGTCCGAAATCGAGCGCAGTGCCGGCCCCGCGGGAGGTCAGGATATTGCCATCGGCCACCACGCGTTGGCCGGCGAGGATCGCGGGCAGTTCGCCGGCGACTGAAAAGTGTGCCGTATAGCGGCGACCGTCCAGCAAGCCTGCGGCGTTGAGCACGGTGGGGGCGGCGCAGATCGCCGCCAGCCATTTGCCCGCCGCCGCATGGCGCCCGACCACGAAACCCACCCGGGGGTCGGCGCGCAGGTTCTTCACTCCCGGACCTCCTGGCAGGAACAGCAGGTCGAAAAGATGCTCGCCAATCTCCGAGAGAGCGGCATCGGCGTGAACCGTGATGCCATTGCGACCCGTCACGTGGCGATGGTCCGCCAGCGAGGCGATCGTCACCTCGGCGCCGGCGCGGCGCAGAAGATCGACCGGAGTGAAGACCTCGATCTCCTCAAAGCCTTCGGCCAACAGGACAAGCACGGTGGGCATGGGAAAGGGGTCGGGAGTTCGGCGTTCAGGGTTCTGAGTTCAGAGTTCTGGGTTCACGGTTCACGGTTCAAGGTTCGGAGTCAAACATGTCGACTCGCATCACCGACCATCTCGCCTATGGTGCAGCGTGCAAATGGACCTTCACGGCAAGAGACTCGTGATCCTCGGCTGCGGCTATGTCGGCGCAGCGGTGGCCCGGCTGGCGCGCGCGGCGGGCCTGCAGGTGGACGCCCTAACCCGCAATCCGACGCGAGCGGCAGAGATTTCGGAATTGGGCGTTAATCCCGTGGTGGCCGACCTCGCGACGGACGCGTGGCACGAACGCATCGTCCCGGGCGCGGACCTGGTGCTGAATTGTGTAAGCGCCGGCGGCGGTGGACTGGACGGCTACCGCGGGTCGTACGTCGAGGGGATGCGTTCCTTCGTCGCTTGGGCGCGGCGGGTTCCGGTTGGCACGGTGGTCTATACGAGCAGCACGTCGGTCTATCCGCAGAGCGGGGGAGTGGTTGTGGACGAAACCGCGCTGACTGAAGGCGCGGGTGAAACCGGACGGATCCTGCTCGAAGCGGAAGCTGCGCTGCGCGGCGCCGCCGGCGCATGCGGGCGGTGGTTTATTCTGCGCCTGGCCGGCATCTACGGTCCAGGACGTCACCATTTTCTCGACCAAGTGCGCGCCGGCACGGCCGAAATGAAGGGCGACGGATCCCATCACCTCAACCTGGTCCATCGCGACGACATCAGCACGGCGATCATGGCCGTGCTCGCGTCGCCGCCGGCCTTGCGCGGGGAGATTTTCAACCTCGTCGACGATACCCCGACTCCCAAAGCCGAGGTGGTGCAATGGCTGGCCGGCCAGGTCGGTCAGCCGGCACCGCTCTTTTCCGGTGGTCCCGCCAGTGCGCGCCGCGGCTTCCTTTCGCCGCCGGACAGGTTGATCAGCAACGCCAAGCTTAAAGCGGCGCTGGGTTGGCGGCCGCAGTTTCCGTCGTTTCGGGAAGGGTACGCGGCGATATTAAGTGCTTGAAGACTGTTCACGCTTGCGCGGCACTTGCATCCTCCAGTCAGATGTTGGCGCTCAAGATCCGCCATCCTTCACCCACACCGCAGAATCCAAAACCCACAACCAATCCTCCCATGCCCGGCGTCGGCAAACTCCTCAAACAAGCCCAGAAGATGCAGCATCAGATGGAGGCGCTGCAGGCTCAGCTCGAAACCAAGGAAATCGATGTCACCGCGGGCGGTGGCGCGGTGGCCATCAAGATCAGCTGTTCGGGCAAATTCCTCGCGCTCAAACTCGACCCCGAGTTTCTCAAAGAGGAGCCCAAACTGATCGAAGAAACCCTGTTGCTGGCGATGCAGGATGCCGCGAAGCAGGCAAAGACGGCATACGACGGCGAGATGCAGAAGGTCACCGCGGCCTTCCAAATGCCGGGGTTCATGTGATTTTAGGTTTTGATTGACGATTTCCGATCGCCAACCGGCGCGCCGCGCTCAACCCCCATTCAGAGTTCATCGTTCAGGGTTCAGAGTTGAATTGGTTGGATGAAACCCTGAACCCCGAACCCTGAACGCTGAGCCCCGAACCCTGAACCCTAGCGCCTCCGATGACACCCGCGTTCGAGAAACTTCAGAAGCACCTCAAGCAGTTGCCCGGACTGGGCTACCGGTCCGCCGAGCGCATCGCGCTCAATCTGCTGGTGGAGCGGCCGGAACGGCTGCCGGCGTTGGTGGCGGCGCTGCAGACCGCGGCGGCGAGCGTGCGCCGATGCACGCGCTGCGGAAATCTGGCGGAAGGGGAGCTCTGCGCGATCTGCGCCGACGAGCGGCGACCGACCGGCGTCGTATGTGTGGTCGAACAAGTGCCCGACCTCGTCGCGATCGAGCGGTCGGGGGCCTTCCGGGGAACCTATCATGTGCTGCACGGCAAGCTGTCGCCCGTCCAGGGGATTGCCCCCGAACACCTGAATCTGGTCCCGCTGATCGCCCGCCTCGAGGCGGGCGACATTCAGGAACTCATCCTCGCCTTATCGAACGACGTGGAGGGTGAAGCCACCTGCCACTACCTCGTTGACCGGATCCCGGCCGGAAAGGTCAAGGTGTCGCGCATCGGCTTTGGGCTGCCCAGCGGCGGGGGCGTGCTTTATGCGGATTCGGTCACGCTCAAGAGCGCGCTGGAAGGCCGGCGGAATTACTCCTGATGTCGAATTATGGGCGAAAGAAGCCACCAAACCCCAATCGTTTCACAGGAGGCAACAGAGGGAACGGGGGAGTGGCGAAGCCGTGCTGGAGCGATCCGCTTGACAGGAGGCAGCGCAAGAGGCGGAGGGATGAAGAGGGCAGGGCTGTGTGCTCTCGCCACCAGCCTCTGCTACCGCCGTCACCTCCTGTTCAGACCGATCTCGGGAATCTCCTTTGTCACTTCGAGGTTGCGGCAGGTCCGGGAATGGTCTTTATCCCACGACGGTTCTTTGCGGGCATCGTATNNGGTTCGATTCCCTCTGCCCGCACCAGATTATCTCTCCATTCCAAACCAGATATCCATGAAGACCCTCCGTTTCATTCTGGCGCTTTCGGGCGCCTCCCTCCTCCTCGCCGGTTACGCTTTCGCCGGGGACAAGGACGATACCAAAGACAAGCCGAAGGACCAGGCCGCCTGCACCTGTGGCAAGGACAAGGACGGCAAGACCTGCGGGGTTGACAAGGACTGCTGCTGCACCGGGGCGAAAGCCTGCAAGGACGATCAGAAGAAGGACGAGAAGAAAGACGACACCAAGAAGCCCTGAAACTGCAATCACCTCTTCGTTGACGAATCCCGTCTTCGCCCGCCGGAGACGGGATTCTTTGGGTCAACAAGCTCAGGCAGAACCATGCTTTAGGAAGGTCGCTTGCGACCGATGATCGCCTGCCACCTCCTCCGCAATGGGCGCAGCAAGCCTGCACCCCTACAATTCCATCCGAACTTTACGGGCAGCCTCTAAACCCGCCGTCCCCCCAGCCTCGGCAAAGCGGCGCGTTAGGAATAACGCGCCCTGCTTCAAATGCGTGGGCCTGGCTTCGGCGGTTGGTGAGATCCCGGGCGCGCCCGGGCGCCAAATGCGGGAATCCAGTCAGCCGCTGCTCCTGGCCGTGGGCGTCATTCCCTCCGCCTGCATTTCCTTCAGCAGACTTGTGAGGTAGGGAATGAGCTGCTTCTTGCGGCTGACAATGCCGGGAAGGTCGAAGATCTCGTCTTTCTCCACGTGCGGATAGGAGATCCGGGTGATAATTTCCGCATCGCCTTTCACGAGGAGCAGCGAGTTCTGCGTATTGATGTCGGTGACGAGCAGGCCGGCAAACAGGAGATGTTCGGCCGTGCACAGTGCCGCCAGGGCCAACGAGAGCGGTTTGGCCTGGCCCCAGAAATTGCCAAAACCAAGCTCCTCGACCTGCGCCACCGCAAAGCGCACGCCGTCCTCGTTGTAGACCTTGTAGTCCGAACGCACTACTTTGTCGGGCGGGCTGGCCAGAATGACCGATCCGGAACTGAAGATAAGGTCCGCGAGGCTGCGGGGATCGACTCCGGCAATGCCCGACAACCAGCGCAGGACTCCCCAGTCTTTGTCCGTCGAGGTCGGGCTGTTGAGGTTGAGGGTGTCGGAGATGATTCCGGCCATCATGATTCCGGCGAGATCGGGCGAAGGGATGAGGTTGTCGCGGCGGAAAAGGTCGGCGACAATCGTGCAAGTGGAGCCAACGGGCTCGTTGATGAAGAGGATCGGCTGGGCGGTGTTGAGGGTGCCCAGCCGATGGTGGTCGATAACCTCGGTGATGGTGACTTCGCCCGCACCGGTGACCGCCTGGGTCATTTCGTTGTGATCGACCAGCACCAGACGGGTTTTGACCGGCTTGAGGATGTCCGTCTTCGTCAGGATGCCCTGCAGCCGACCATCATCGGCCAGCACCAGGAAAGCGGGGGCAGGAGAGGTGGCGATTTTCTTGCGCACGTCGGTCAGCCGGGTATCGGCATCGAGCGAGGCAAATCGGCGATCGACAAGGCGCTCAATCGTCGTGGCGGTGCGGATCACCCAGGCCGTGGTCGCGGAATCGTAGGGGCTCACAATCAGGCTGACCCCGCTTCTCCGGGCAAGCTCGACGACCTCCTCATCCACCGGCAGATTGCCGGTGATCACGAGCAGGCGCACGCCGATCTGAATGGACCGTTGCTGGATGTCCCAGCGGTCGCCGACAATGATGACGGACTGCCGGGCCGGAATGTTCTCCTGATCGGAGAATTTCCCGAACGAACGGATGTCCATTGCGCCGATGCGCACATAGAGCTCCTCCAGGGCATTTTCACCCGTGAGGTGGAGGACGGTGGCCTTGAGCGCGCGGGCGATGTCGGAGAGGCGCGTATACACCTGGCGCATCAACCGGGGTTCGCGAACCTTCGGAACAAAGAAGCTGCCGAGCTGAAAGATGGAAACCGTGCCGGTGACATGGCGCGCCGGATCCAGGACGGGCAGGATCCGGATGTCATGCCCTTCGATCAGATCGAGCGCCTCGGCGCAGGTGGCGTCCTGGGGAATCGAGAGGACCTCCGAGACCATCAGGTCGCGCACCCGGGGGGAGACGTCGCTCAGGTAAATCGGAAGCGGCTGGTGAAAACGCGCCAGGATGGAGTCGATACGCGCGTTGGAGTTGCCGCACCGGGCGGCGACATGGCCAAGCTCGCCGCGGGCCTCCTTGAGCGCCGCGTAAGCGAGGGCGGAGCAGATCGCGTCGGCATCAGGATTCCGATGGCCGATGACGTAGGTGACCCCTTCGGCGGGAATGAAAACAGGAACGGTCATTGGCTGGATGAACCAGAAAATGATCGCGCGGGCGGGCAACGCAAAGTTTTCTTTTCCGCCGGCCTTTCCAGCGCGGCGGGCCGTTAGGGAACCACGGGCATCACGCCGGCCTCGCTCGCGATCGCCGAGTTCTTGCCGTAGATCCGCTGGTTGCCGCCGGCGGGCGCCGGGATGGTCTCGCGAAGGTCACTGGTGGATTTACCGGCGGTATTGACGAGACGACCGTCGATGGACTGGAAGAACTGCACGTTGCCGCCAAGAAAGACGATGTGACCGCCCGCGCCGCGGTAGGTCCCGCGGTCAGAATCCCAGACGCCTTCCGCATTAAGACCGCGCGTAAAGGCGATAGGGGTGGTGGCCGGATCACCCATCTTCAGGCCGCCGACGAATTCAAAGCTGGGTGTCATTTCCTGCAGGCCGGCGAGAACCTGCCCGTGGGTGGCGTCGTCGGGATCGATTACCGTGGCGGGGGCCGTCCCGCCGAAGAGGGGATCATTCCGGGCGAAATAAATGCTGGCATCGTTAAGGGTGCCGCTGCGGCCCAGAAGGCCCATCCAGCGGAAGTAATCATTCGAGGCGTGGACGTTGGCCTGCGCGGCCGCCGTTAGCGGATCGGGCAGGCGGTCATTGTTCTCAGCGGCGAAGATCATCGCCGCCTTGCCGATTTCCCGGAGATTGTTGGCATCGACCGTGCGCTGGGCGGTTTCGCGGACCTTGCCAACGGTGGGAATGATGATGGCCGCGAGAATGCCGATGATGGCAATGACCGTGAGGAGTTCGATCAGGGTGAAGCCGTGGATGCGGGCATGGGTAGTGGTATGCATAGGGGAGGGGGGGAAAGGCGATTGATGACTGCCGCGGCCGCTCTAGGCAAGTCGAAAATTCGAAAAGTAGTAATTTCCTGTGAGGCTGGACATCGGGCCGGTTCTGCTCAATTCTGCGGGGCGCGTATGAAGATTTATCTAGACGGGAAATTTGTGGCGGCGGCGGACGCGAAAATCTCCGTGTTTGATCACGGTCTGCTTTACGGCGACGGGATTTTCGAGGGGATCCGCCTTTACCAGGGCAACGTCTTCCGCCTCGAGGAGCACCTCGAGCGGCTTTGGTATTCAGCCAAGGCCATTCTGCTGAATATCCCGATCTCGCGGCCGGAGATGGCCGCGGCCGTGTGCGAGGCCTGCCGCCAGAACGGCCTGCGCGACGGCTACATCCGCCTCCTGGTCACGCGCGGCATCGGCGACCTCGGCCTATCCCCATGGTTGTGTCCCAAACCGTCGGTTGTGATCATCGCGGACAAGATCGTCCTCTATCCGCCGGAGTACTATTTGACCGGACTGAGCATCGCGACGGTCCCGACGCGACGCGTGGGCCCGGCGGCCGTCCCGCCGATGATCAAGTCACTGAATTATCTCAACAACATCCTGGCCAAGATCGAAGCCCGGCAGGCGGGGGCGCTCGAGGCCATCATGCTCAACGAGGCCGGCTTCGTGGCGGAGTGCACCGGTGACAACATTTTCATCGTTCACAAGGGCCGCCTGCTTACCCCAGCCTCCCAGCAGGGGGCGCTGAAAGGCATCACGCGCGAGACCATCTTCTCCATCGCACAGCAACTTGGCATCCCGCTGGAAGAGCACGAGTTAACCCGCTACGACCTCTGGAACGCCGACGAGTGCTTCCTCACCGGCACCGGAGCCGAGGTGATTCCAGTTGTCAAACTCGACGGGCGCGAGATTGGGGATGGCAAGCCCGGGCCGGTCACTGGCCGCGTGCTGACTGAGTTCCGCCAGCGCGTGCTCACCGAGGGAACCAGGATTTGACGGTTCTGGAACCCGGGCCTCCGGCTGCTGGTCCCAACTGGCGGCCTTCCTGAACTGGAGGCAGGCAGATGCGCTCATTCTTGCCACCGGGCGTGCCGATGGCATGATTGGTGCAAGGAATACTGGAAAATAAGTGTAACTGTCCCACTTTCGTGAGATGCACATCGCCGTTTTGACGCACCGTGTTATATTAATACCATGGCCAATTCCCTGAAATGCGACCTCTGCGGAAAGCCCGCAACCGTCCATCTCACGCAGATTGTCAACAGCAAGGTTCACAAGGTTGACCTCTGCGAAGGGTGTGCGCAGGCCAAGGGAGTCACCGATCCGAGCGGTTTCTCCCTTGCGGATCTGTTGCTGAAGGCCTCGCTCAATCCCGAACAGCCCGCGAATGTGGTGCGCTGCGAACAATGCGGCGCCACCCAGGCGGATTTCAAGAAGCTCGGCCGGTTTGGCTGCCCGGCCTGCTACGAGGCGTTCAAGGAGATTGTCGAGCCGATGCTGGGCAACATGCACAAAGGCACCGTGCACGTCGGCAAGGTGCCGCAGCGCGCCTTGGAGCGGAAATCGCTTTATGACCGGCTCACCCACCTCCAGGGTGAACTCGACGAGGCCATCAAGACCGAACGATACGAAGACGCGGCCCGGTTTCGAGATGAGATCCACCAGGTCAAGCAGACCTTTGGCGAGAAGACTTTGAGCTGACATGAAGATCGCCCCCCTTTTTGAAGCGCAGGCAGAGCCGACCGACGCCGCCGCCAGCAAATGCGCGATCGTGCTGACCACCCGGGTGCGGCTGGCCCGCAACCTCTCCGGCCAGCCTTTTCCAGGGTGGGCCAAAGAGGCGCAGCGCAGCGCCATGTTGTCCGAGAGCATGGCCGCCGTGGCCGGCCTGCCTCAGATGAAAAAGGGGCTGAGCCTGACGGTCGAGGAGTTGTCGGAGCTGGAAAAGCAGATCCTGGTGGAACGCCATCTGATCAGCCGTGAACTGAGCACGGCCAAGCGCGGCGCCGGCGTGGTGATCAGCCGGGACCAGTCCACCTCCGTCATGATCAACGAGGAGGATCACCTCCGCATCCAAGTCATGCGCGCCGGTTTCCAGCTCAAGAAGGTCTGGAACGTCATCAACACCATCGACAGCGAGATTGAGGACAAGCTGGACTACGCGTTTTCTCCGACGCTCGGCTATCTCACGGCCTGCCCGACGAACCTCGGCACCGGCATGCGCGGCTCGGCGATGATGCACCTGCCCGCGTTGGTCATCTCCAGCCAGATGGAAAAGGTGGTGCGCGCCGTGAACCAGCTGGGCATGGCCGTGCGCGGCCTCTTCGGCGAGGGGTCCGACGCCAGCGGGAGCATCTTTCAGATTTCCAACCAGACCACCCTGGGTGAGGCGGAAGAAGAGATCATCAAGCGCTTGTCCAGCGTGCTGAACACGATCATCGAGCATGAGCTCAATGCGCGGACCAAGCTCCTCGAGTCCGACTCGAACAAGCTTTTCGACAAGATCGGCCGCGCCTTTGGCATCCTTCAGAACGGCCAGTTGCTGACTTCGGCCGAAGTCATGAACCTGCTTTCGCTGGTCCGGTTGGGCGTTGACCTGGGAGTGTTTGCGGAGGCCCGGCGCCCGGTGATCGACCGTCTCTTCATTGAAGCGCAACCGGGCCATATCCAGTACGCGGCGCACGGAGCGTTCGAGTCGGCCCAGCGGGACCGGCTCCGGGCCCAGTTCCTGCGCGCGGAGTTTGCGAAATTCGGCCCGCCGGATTTCAACGTCACTGGCAAAAACTGACCGCCGGTCCTCTCCCTCCCATGGAACCAATGAATAATTTCACCCCGCGCGCGCAGCAGGTGCTCGCGCTGGCCCGGAAGGAAGCCGACCGGTTTCACCACAATTACGTCGGCACCGAACACATTCTCCTCGGCCTGATCAAGCTCGGGCAGGGCGTGGCCGTGAGCGTGCTCCAGAAGATGGGGCTCGACCTCGAGACCGTGCGCTCGGCCGTGGAAAAGCAGGTCGGCACTGGCACCGAGAGCAAGACCACCGGCAGCATTCCCTACACGCCCCGGGTCAAGAAGGTGCTCGCGCTGGCGGGCAAGGAGGCCAAGACCCTCAACCACAGCTACGTCGGCACGGAGCACATCCTGCTCGGTTTGCTCCGGGAGGGCGAGGGCGTGGCCGCGCGCGTGTTGAAGTCGCTCGAGGTCGACATCGAGCGCACCCGCCAGGAGATTCTCCGCGAACTCGACCCGCAGTTTTCCGGCGAGGGCGGCGGCGGCGAAGAGGCGGCGGCGCCGTCCCCGCGCGGCGGGGGTGGCCCCGACGAAAAGAAGGAAGTGAAGACGCCGGCGCTGAAGGCGTTCGGCCGCGATCTGACGGAACTGGCGCACAAGGGCGAGCTGGACCCCGTTATCGGTCGCAAAACGGAGATCCGTCGCGTCGTGCAGATTCTCTGCCGCCGCACCAAGAA
>PMBT01000047.1:0-194 GCA_003153035.1 Opitutia bacterium | reverse complement strand
GAGGAGCGCATCAAGGCCGTGATGGATGAGATCAAGCGGTCCAAGAATGTCATCCTGTTCATCGATGAGCTGCACACCATCGTCGGCGCCGGCGCCGCGGAGGGCGCCATGGATGCGTCCAATATCTTCAAACCCGCGTTGTCCCGCGGCGAACTCCAGTGCATCGGAGCCACCACGCTCAACGAGTACCGCAA
>PMBT01000150.1 GCA_003153035.1 Opitutia bacterium | reverse complement strand
CGACAGGCTGCGTGAGAGTTTGGATTTGGGATCCAAAGCCTCACAGCTTTGGCTACGAGTTCGGACTGGTTTTCGATCCAAGGCCTCACGGCTTTGGCTACGATGAATCGTAGGGGGCGCAGGCTTGGCTGCGCCCTTTTGTGGAGGGCGCTGCTCCGTCAGCGCCGTTCCGGCATTCAGCGAAGGCTGGCGCGCCGGACTGCACGTCAGAAAAAAGGCGCCCCACTCTGCGGCGGAGCGCCTCGAAAGGCCATCGAACCCGCCCGATCACGCGCCAAGCTGGTAGCGCACGAACCGGCGGACCTGGATGTTCTCGCCAATCTTCGCGACCTTCTCGGTGATGATATCCTTGACCGCCTTCTCCGGCTGTTTGACAAACGGCTGGTCGAGCAGGCAAATGGTCGAGTAATATTTCTCCAGCTTGCCCTCGATGATCTTCTGGAGGGCGGCCGGCGGCTTCCCCTGCACCTGCGCGGCGGCAATCTCGCGCTCCTTGGCGACGTCGGCTTCCGGCACGTCCTCGCGGCGCACGCAAACGGGGCTGGCGGCGGCGATTTGCAGGCAGAGATCGCGGCACAGGGATCTGAACTCGTCGGTGCGGGCGACAAAGTCCGTCTCGCAGTTCACCTCGATCATCACGCCGACCTTGCCGCCGACATGGATGTAGCTCTCGACGAGCCCCTCCCGCGTGGCCCGCTCGGCCTTCTTGGCGGCAGAGGCGGCGCCCCGCTTGCGGAGAATGGTGATGGCCTCCTCGACGTTGGCGTTGGCCTCGGTGAGGGCTTTTTTGCAGTCGAGCAGGCCCGCGCCGGTTTTCGCGCGCAGGTCGCCGACCATTTGGGCGGTGATGATAGTGCTCATGGCATTCGCAAAAGAAAGAGGGCTATGAACCCGGGTCTTGAATGTTAAATCTTGCTTCTTGAAACGCCCGAAGGGCGCCCCGGTTTATTCCTCGCCGTCGGCCTTCTTGACCGCGCGGATGGGTTTCTTCTTGGCGGCGATCTTGCCGGTGCCTTCCTCAACCACGACCGGCTCTCCCTCGATCACGGCGATGTCCTTGAGATTCGCCGGCAGTTCGATCTTCTCGAGGTCGATTTCGGCCACGGGGGCCGCCACCGGGGTGGCCGCCGCCGCCATGACGGCCGAAGCCGCCTTCACATCCGCCGTCCCGTGCGCGGCCCGGCGGCTGTCGCGTTGCGCCATGCCCTTTTGCACCGCCTCCACCAGCGTGTCGACGATGATGCGGATCGATTTCACCGCGTCGTCGTTGCCGGGGATCGGATGGGTCACCGTCGTCGGATCGGAATTGCTGTCGACCAGGGCGACGCAGCGAATGCCGCAGCGCTTGGCCTCGGCCACCGCGATGTCCTCGTGATTCACGTCGACCACAAAGAGCGCGCCGGGCAGCTCGCCCATCTCCAGGATGCCGTCGAAATTGCGCTGCATCCGCGCCATCTCGCGCTTGATGGCCGACTCCTCCTTCTTGGGAAGCTTGGCCATCTCGCCGCTG
Organism: Opitutia bacterium; assembly: GCA_003153035.1. Lineage (GTDB taxonomy): Bacteria > Verrucomicrobiota > Verrucomicrobiia > Opitutales > Opitutaceae > Fen-1467. The sequence continues at coordinate 1,923 of PMBT01000150.1, read as the reverse complement.
GTCTCCATCTCCTGGAAATGCTTGTACTTGGCGATCGAGCGCTTGATCGTCCCGAAATTGGTCAGGGTCCCGCCGAGCCAGCGGTTGACGCAATAGGGCATGCCAACGCCCGTGGCCGCCTCGCGCACAATCTCCTGGGCCTGGCGCTTCGTTCCGACAAAGAGCACGACGCCGCCGTCGGCCACGAGGTTTTCGATAAAGTCCGCCGCCTTCTGCAGCTCAACGTAGGTCTTGCCGAGATCGATGATGGAGATGCCTTGGCGGTGGTCGAAAATGTAGGGCTTGGAACGCGGATTCCAGCGCTTGGTCTGGTGCCCGAAATGCACGCCCGCATCTAGCAGGTCTTTGACGGTGATATTCATGGTGATCAATGTATCATCTGACACACAGGTCGGCCAGATGGGCCGCCTTGCGATCGAGTTGGATGGGTTGGTTGAAGGCTGACTGACGGGAAAAGGTTGAAAACACCCGAGTCGGTCCCGCTTGGCAAGCGGGAATTTGGCTGGCTGGAAAAAGCCCCTTGACAGGCCTAATCGCGCTTCGCAAGGTGCCCTTTCCCTATTGCAGGGTGGAGCAGCCTGGTAGCTCGTCAGGCTCATAACCTGAAGNNCCCGCTCCAAGGGCCTTTTTGTTGAACAAGTTACGGACGCGCAAGTATGAGGCCAAAGAATTGTATCATTGTGTAACCTGGGGCAACTTCGGGCAATTCTGGCCGTAGTTCTGGCTGTAGTCTTCCCGTATCAGGGCGATCGGCGCGAAACGCGCGGATTCCGGAGAATCATCCCAAAAATCGGCTTATCCCTCTCAAACCGACACTCCATGCGCAGGCTTTCGTGCCAGGGGTTTCGCCTAAATCGCCGTCTTGCCCAGCGGACCGTAGCGCTGCGGTCGGCCCGCCTCCCATCGAAGGATCATGGCTGACGGACGCGGAGGTGGAACTGAAGAAGCCGGGGTTCTCGATTCACCAAAGTTTACCGCGGTCCGTTGTTTAGTTCTGGGAAACTCGTGACAATATCAGTTTGTGGACATTAAGGCTGTTATCACGTCCGTTCCCCTCCGCTGCACTTCCGGCCGCCGGCGATCCACCGCCGTGCACTGGGTGTGCGCTGTCGTGTTTTCCGGACTGATGAGCGTGGCTCCGGAGCCATCGCGTCCGTGCGTCGTCTTGCCTCCCATCCATGCACTCCTGGACGAGATCGAGCAGCGGGCGCTCTGCTTTTTCAGTGAACACACGGATCCCGAAACGGGTTTGACCCGCGATCGAGCGCCAACCGACGGTTCGCCGAGTCGCGCACCGGCCAGCATCGCCGCCTCTGGTTTTGCACTGACCGCCTGGTGTATCGGCGCCGACCGCGGATGGCTTGACCGGAAAACCGCTACCCAGAAGGCGCTGACCCTGCTGCGTTTCGTCAATCGGTCGGTGGATGAGGAACACGGATGGATTTATCACTTCGTCGATATCCACACCGGGGCGCGAATGTGGTCCAGCGAAGCGTCGACGATCGATACGGCGCTGTTTCTCCAGGGGGTGCTTTTGGCGCGGGAGTACCTCAACAATCCGGAGGTGAGCTCGCTGGCCAACGCAATCTACGCGCGGATCGCCTGGAGCTGGGCGCTCAATGGCGGCCGGGCACTCTCCCATGGCTGGAAGCCGGAAACTGGATTTCTCGTTGATCGCTGGGATTGCTACAGTGAGCTGCTCGGGTTGTACCTGCTTGGAATTGGGGCGCCGCTCAACCCGTTGCCGGCGGATAGCTGGCGTGCGTGGCGCCGGGAGCCGGTGGCGGTCTACGGCGCTCACACGTTCATCAACTCGCCCGCTTTGTTCACCCACCAGTATTCGCACGCCTGGTTCGATTTTCGAGGTCGGCATGATCAATACATTGACTATTGGAAGAATTCGGTGGAGGCGACACTGGCCCA
>PMBT01000070.1:1887-25678 GCA_003153035.1 Opitutia bacterium | reverse complement strand
TACCAGATGCTGCTGAACGGTGGCGTATTCGCCGGGGACAGAATCCTGAAATACGAGACGGTCTCCGAAATGACCCACGCGCAAACCGGCAGGCTGAAGGCGGGATTTCTGCCCGGGACGGTCTGGGGGCTGGGCCTCTGCCTGGTGAAGGAACCGCAGGGGGTCACCACCGTGCTGGCCCCCGGCTCGTTTGGCCACGGCGGCGCCCACGGCACCCAGAGCTGGGCGGACCCGCAGCGCGGGACGATCTATATCTTGATGATCCAGCGGGCGGGACTGCCGAATTCGGACGGATCGGAAATGCGCCGGGTCTTCCAGGAGACGGCCGCCGCCGCGTTTGGACAGTGATTGGTTTTGCCGGTTGCCAAGCCGAAGCGGAAATGGCGATGTTCCATCCATGGCCAATCCGACTGACATCGACATCGACTACGTGGCAAACCTCGCCCGGCTCGCGCTGACCGCGCAGGAAAAGGAGACGTTCTCGCGGCAGCTCGGCGACGTGCTGCGCTACGTCGAGAAACTCGGCGAAGTCGACGTCTCGCAGGTCGAACCGACCGCGCATGCGTTTCCCCTCTGCAACATTTGGGCCGACGATGTGCCGCAACCGGGCCTGTCGGTGGAAGCGGCGCTCCGCAACGCCCCCGAGCAGCGAGATAACATGGTCGTGGTTCCCATCGTCGTCGAATGAGGGGAGGCAGGATCCGGCAGCCAGAAGCCAGGGGCCAGAATCCAGCATGCACCGTCCGACCGCCACATGCTTCACTGATCTGATTGTATGGCAGATTCCGAACTGATTTTCAAACCCGCTGCGGAACTCGCGGCCTTGCTCGCGGCGAAGCAACTCTCCTCGGTCGAGCTCACCCAGGCGCTCATCGCGCGCACCCGGGCCGTGGACGACCGGGTGCGCGCGTTCAACTCCTTTGACGAGGCGGACGCGCTGGCCCAGGCCCGCGCCTCCGATGCGCGGCGCGCGGCGGGACAGGCGCGGGGAGCGCTCGACGGCCTGCCGGTGGGCTTCAAGGACGTGATCGCCGTCGCCGGCCAGCCGCTCACGTGCTCCAGCCGGATGCTGGCGAACTTCGTCTCTCCGTACGATGCCACCGTCACGCGCAAGCTGAAGGACGCCGGGGCGATCCCGTGGGGCCGTCTCAACATGGATGAGTTTGCGATGGGGTCCTCAACCGAGAACTCCGCTTTCCACCAGACGGCCAATCCTTGGGATCTCGAGCGCGTGCCCGGCGGCAGTTCCGGAGGTGCGGCCGCGGCCGTCGCGGCCGGGGAGGCGCCCCTCGCCCTCGGCTCCGACACCGGCGGCTCCGTCCGCCAGCCGGCCTCGTTCTGCGGCGTCGTCGGACTCAAGCCGACCTACGGCCTCGTTTCCCGCTATGGACTGGTGGCGTTCGCGTCCTCCCTCGACCAGATCGGACCACTCGCGCGCACGGTGGAGGATGTGGCGATGCTGCTCGGGGCCATCGCCGGTCACGATCCGCTCGACTCGACGTCCTACCCGGCGCCCGTGCCCGATTATTGCGCGGAACTCCGGGTCCGCCCGGGACCGTGGAAGCTCGGCGTGCCGAAGGAGTATTTTGGCGCGGGGCTCGACGCCGAAGTCGGCGGGGCGGTCCAGGCGGCCATCGAGTTTTACCGCGGCACCGGCTGCGAGATTCGCGAAGTCTCGCTGCCGGTCGCCTCGAGCTATGCGGTCGCGGCATATTACATCATCGCCACCGCGGAGGCGTCGTCGAATCTCGCGCGCTACGACGGGGTCCGCTACGGTCATCGCGCGGCGGAGGCGACCGGCGCGGTCGACCTGTATTTCAAGTCGCGCGCCGAGGGCTTCGGTCCGGAGGTGAAGCGCCGCATCATTCTCGGCACCCATATGCTGAGCAGCGGGTACTACGACGCCTACTACCTGCGCGCCCAAAAGGTGCGCACCTTGATCCGCAACGACTTTCTGCGGGCGTTCCAGGAGGTCGACGCGTTGCTCGCCCCCGTGGCGCCGACAGCGGCCTTCAAGATCGGCGAGAAGGCCTCCGATCCGCTGGCAATGTACCTGAGCGACATCTACACGATCAGCCTCAATCTCGCCGGCCTGCCGGGCATCTCGATTCCATGCGGCTTCACCCGCGGCGGCCTGCCGGTCGGCCTCCAGATCATCGGCCAGCCGTTCCAGGAGGCCCGTCTGCTCGCCATTGCGCGCGCCTACGAACAGGGTCACGGTTGGCGCGGCAGGCATCCGACGCTGTGAGAACAGTAGCGAGTAGTGAGTAGCGAGTAGCGACCATGGCGGACAAGTCACAGTCGTTTCGCGACGTCCTCGTGTGGCAGAAAGCTCACGAGTTCACGTTAGCTGTCTATCGGTGTACCGAGTCATTTCCAAAGCACGAGCTGTTCGCGCTGACATCGCAATTGAGACGTGCCGCGGCCAGCGTTCCTTCGAATTTCGTCGAGGGTTTTCGCAAGCGTACGAAACCCGACAAGCTCCGTTTCTACAACATAGCGCAGGGATCTGCCGACGAATGCCTTTATCAATTGATTCTCGTCCATGACCTTAGGTATGCGGACACCACGCCGCTTCAAACCGACCTCGAAGAAGTCTCGCGCCTGCTTCAAGGCTACATTAACGGGCTCGAACGCGGCGGATCCTGAACCACTCGCTACTCGCTGCTCACTACTCGCTACGTAAGATGCCCTACGAACCCGTCATCGGTCTCGAGGTCCACGTCCAAGTGAAGACCCGCTCGAAAATGTTCACCCGCGCCGCCGCCGGCTACGGCGAGCCGCCGAACACCCTGACCGACCCGGTCGTCCTCGCGTTGCCCGGCGTGTTGCCGGTGATGAACAAGGCCGCGCTCGACCGGGTCATCAAGGTCGGCCTCATGCTGGGTTGCGAGATCGCGCCGGTCTGCAAGTGGGACCGCAAGAACTATTTCTATCCCGACAGCCCGAAGAACTACCAGATTTCGCAGTACGACCAGCCGATCTGCACGGGAGGCGCCGTGGAAATCGAGCTGCCCGGCCCCGCGCGCAACCTCCTCGGCGAGCACCGGCGGATTCCGCTGACGCGCATCCACCTCGAGGAGGATGTCGGCAAGCTGAACCACGCCGGCGGCGAATCGCTCGTCGATTACAACCGCGCCGGCACCCCGCTCATGGAGATCGTCTCGGAGCCGGCGTTGCACAGCGCGGAGGAGGCGTTCGCCTTTCTCACCGCCCTCCGGCTGATCATGATCTACGGCGGTGTTTCCGACTGCGACATGGAAAAGGGACAGATGCGCTGCGACGCCAACGTGTCCGTCCGCCCGGTCGGCGGGCAGAAGCTCGGCACCAAAGTCGAGCTCAAAAACCTCAACTCCATTTCCTTCGTCCGCGCCGGAATCGCCCATGAAATCAAACGCCAGACTGCGATCGTCGAGGCCGGCGGCGCCATGGTGCAGGAGACGCGCGATTACGACGGCCAGACCGGCACCTCCCAGTCGCTGCGCTCAAAAGAAATGGCCCACGATTACCGCTATTTTCCGGATCCCGATCTGATGCCGGTGAAAGTCGATGCGGCCTGGAAGGCGGGCATCCGGGCGGAACTGCCCGAGCTGCCCTTCGACAAGCAGCGCCGCTTTTTCGCGGAGTACCAGTTGCCCTACACCATCACCTCGGTGCTGCTGCCCGACCGCGGGCTCTGCGACTTTTTCGAGGAGGCCGCGAAACTCTCGGGGCGGCCCCAGGCCGTCGGCAACTGGATTGCCAACGACCTTCTGCGGGAACTCGGCGGCGCCAGGATTGCGCTGGCAGCCTGCCAGGTCCGGCCCGCGCACCTCGCCGGCCTGGTGAAACTCGTCGAGACAGGCGTCATCTCGGGCAATCTCGCCAAGGAGGTCTTTGTCGGGATGTTCCAGTCTGGCGAAGCGCCGGAATCCATCGTCGCCCGCCAGGGACTCCGGCAGACCACGGATGCGGGCGAGCTTGATCAATGGTGCGCCGAGGCCATCGCGGCGAATCCGAAATCCGTCGCCGATTTCAAGGGCGGCAAGGAGAATGCGATCAACGCGATGAAGGGATTCGTGATGAAACAGTCGAAGGGCAAGGCCAACCCCAAGCTCGTCGACGAGATCCTCCGCCGGAAGATCGCCGGATAGGGCGCCACCGGCCCGCAGCACCCGCCCGCAGCGCCGCGCCGGTCGCCGGCTCGCGGGGAAGCGCGGCAGAAACACCGCAGGACCAGTGTCCTCGGGTGGAGATGGCCGACCTCGGACCGGGGCGCCCGGCAGTTTGACTCCTTGAGGGACCGGCTTTGATTGACAGGCAAAGCCCCAGACATCTTCTTTGGCCCCGCTTTCTCTAAAGGACGGCATATGAAACGAATCAGCATCATCGGAGCAGGCAATGTCGGCACCAACACCGCCTTTTTCATCGCGGAAAAGCGCGCGGCCAAGGTCTTGCTCGTGGACATCAAGGACGGCGTGGCCGCCGGCAAATCCCTCGACCTAATGGAGGCGGGCCCGGTCCGCGATTACGTCACGTCGATCCGCGGCACCGTCAAGATCGACGATATCGCCGACAGTGACGTGGTGATCATCACGGCCGGACGCGTGCGCAAACCCGGCGAGCGCCGGGAGGACCTCTACCGGGACAATGCGCCGACGGTGCGCGCGATCGCCGAGGACATCCGCCGCCTCGCGCCCGCCGCGGTGGTGATCAACCAGGTCGAGCCGATTGATCTACTGACGCTGCTGATTCAGGAGACTTTGGGCGCCGATCGCATGAAAGTCATAGGTGTGGGCGGCCTGCTCACCTCGACCCGCATCCGATATCTCGTCAGCAATGCCCTGGGAGTCTCGTCCCGGGAGGTCACCGGGCTGATCATCGGACCGCACCACTCCAGCATGGTTTTTCTGCGCGACACCATCCGCGTGTCCGGCATTCCGGCGGCAGCCCTACTCGGCGAGGCCCGCCTGGGTGAGTTGATCGAAGAAGCCCGGACCGCGGGCGACAAGATCCTGGATCTGGCCCAGCGTTCCACCTCCTTCTATGCGCCCGGTGCGGCGGCGGCGATGCTCGTGGACGCCATTGTGGGCAACACCAGGGCGCTGCTGCCGGTGTCCGTCCGCTGCGAGGGGGAATACGGCATCACGGGACTGGCCATCGGGGTGCCGGCCTATATTGGCGAGCAGGGCGTGACCGGCATCCTTCAACTCAAACTTTCCGACGCTGACCGGGAGGCGTTTGACAAGGCGGCGGCGGAGCTCAAATCCGCGCACGCCGGTCTCGTCGCCGGGGCGGCATAAGGAGGCACTCATGTCCAAGAACAAGGTTAGCATCATTGGAGCGGGTAACGTCGGCGCGACCGCGACCTATTATATCGCCGAGAAGGTCATCGCCGATCTGGTCATGGTCGACGTCGCGGGCGGCATGACGCAGGCCAAGGCGCTGGACTTCCTCCAGGCCGGGCCCCTGCGCGGCTACGACGTCTCGATCGTCGGCACGAGCGACTTCTCCCAGATCGCGGACAGCAACGTGGTGGTGATCACCGCCGGCCTCCCGCGCAAGCCGGGCATGGACCGGATGGACCTCCTCAAGGTCAACGCGGAGATCGTCAAGCAGGCGGCGCGCGCCATTGCCGATCATGCGCCCAATGCCATCGTGATCGCCGTCTCGAATCCGCTGGACATCATGTGCCACGTGGCCCTGCGCTCCACCGGCTTTGCGCTCCGGCGCGTGGTCGGAATGGCGGGCATCCTCGACTCGACGCGGTTCCGCTATTTTGTGGCCGAACAGCTGGGGTGCGCCCTGTCCTCTGTCCATGCGATGGTCCTGGGCGGCCATGGCGACCAGATGGTGCCGCTGCCGCGGTTGACGACGGTCGGGGGCGTGCCGATCACCGAGCTGATGGANNGGCGCGGAGATCGTCGCGCTGCTCAAGACCGGGTCCGCCTATTACGCGCCCGCGGCGTCCGTGGCGGAAATGGTGGAGGCGGTGATCACCGACCGGAAGCATCTGGCCCCGTGCGCTGCGTATGTGAGAGGCGAATACGGCATTAATGACCTGTTCATCGGCGTGCCGGCCATCCTGGGGAAGAACGGCGTCGAACGAATCGTCGAGCTCGACCTCGCGGACGACGAGCGGGCCCAGTTGCTGGCGAGCGCCGACGCCGTCCGGAAGGGTGTCGAGGAACTCAATTCTTTCTTCAAGCCGACCTGAGGCCTCGCCCGGCCTTCGATGACCGGTTTCACCCTCGCGGTGGCGGAGCCACTTACCTGTGGATTTGACATTCCGCCGGACTAGTGACTGACTGGTCAGTCAGTGGAAACCGTCGATCCAAACAAGCGGCTGCGAATCATGCAGGCAGCGGAACAGCTGTTTCGCACGAGGCAGTTCCATGAGATCGCCCTGGACGAGGTTGCCCGCGTCGCTGACGTCGGCAAAGGCACCATCTACCTCTACTTTTCCGACAAGGAGGATTTATTCTTTCAAACTGCGGTCAGTGGATATGATGAAATGTGCAGGTTATTGCTGAAGAACGTCGCCAATGGATTGACCTTCGGCGAGACGCTGCTTCAGACCTGCACGACGATCAGCGATTTCTTCCGCCGGCGCCGCCCCCTGTTCCGCATGATCCTGTCCGAGGGCGCCCGCGCCCTCGAGAGCGGCGGCGGCCTGCGCAAACGCTGGCTGGAACACCGCAAGAGCATGCGGGAGGCGGTCGCGGCGATCATTGCGCGGGGAATCGCGTCAGGCGATGTCCGATCAGGCCTGCCCGCGGAGGTTCTGGCAGAGTACCTGCTCGGCATGCTCCGGACGCGGGCCTGGGAATTGGAGGACCAGCCTGAGACGGTGCGGAGCGACGCATCGATCGCCGATTTGTTCATTCACGGGGTGGCTGGTCCGGCTGCTCCCGAACGTTCCGCCCTCCCGAAATCATGAGTACCATTGAAGGCAAATCGTCTTCGGAATCCACCCAGCCTGCCGGCGCGGCGGCCATCCCGCCGGGCTCCGCACCGGGCGGCCCGCCCTTGCGCCGCAGCCGGAGGATCCTGCTGGGAGTCGGCGTGCTGGCGCTCATCGCCGCCGGCGTCTTCGGCTACTGGTTCTTCTGGATGCGGGGGATCGTGTTCACGGACGATGCCCGCTTCGCCGGGCACCTCGTGGACCTGGCTCCGGAGGTCAGCGGAACGATCGTGGCGGTTCCGGTTCACGAAGGACAATTCGTCCGGCAGGGGAGCGTCGTCTTCCAGCTCGATCCGGCGATCCTCCAATCGACTTTAGCGCAGGCGGAAGCCGCCCTGGTCTCGGCCAAGGCCGGTCTGGCCTCCAGCGAGGCGAACCTCGCCAGGACGGTGAACGGGAGCCGGCCGGAGGAGATCAAGGCGGCCGAGGCCAACGTCCGGCGTCTGCGGAGCGAAGCGGAGCTGGCCCGGCTGAACTTTGAACGCATCCAGACGCTCTTAAAGCAGGGGACGACGTCGCAGGATGATTTCGACCGTGCCCGGACTGCCTTTGAATCCGCTCAGGAAAGCGAGGAGTCATCGGCGCAGAATCTTACGCTCTTGCAGCAGGGCTCACGCCAGGAGGACATCGATGCGGCCAAGGCAGCGGTGGAACTCGCCCGGAGCCGGGTCAACGAAGCCGGCGCGGCGGCCGAGAATGCGCGGAGAAACCTGGCGCGGTGCATCGTCAGGGCGCCGTTCGACGGTTGGGTCGTGCGACGCTGGCTCGATCCCGGGGCCATGCCGCTGGCCTCCCAGCCCATCATCAGCATGTTCGATCCGGCCACGCTGCGCGTGGATGCCAACATCGAGGAAAAGTACCTTCACGATGTCGCCGTCGGTGACGAGGTGGAGATCTCGGTCGACGCTTATCCGTCGCTGCATCTCAAGGGCCGGGTCGCGGAGATCCTGCGGGCCACCAATTCCCAATTCAGTCTCATCCCGGCGGAAGGCGTCTCCGGCACGTTCATCAAGGTGACGCAACGCGTCCCGCTGCGCATCACCGTTTCGGTGCCATCGGACCTCGCGCTTGGTCCGGGGTTGTCCGTGGATGTGAGGATTCGCATTGGTTCGGCGGCCTCCAAATGACCGCGGCCATGAACAATCCGGTTGAACCATGGCCTCGCTCGCGGTTTCCGAGGCCGAATTGTGTAGGGCGGGGTCGCCTGACCCCGCCATTCCTCCAAAGACGAGGCGGGGTCAGGCCGCCAAGGCTGGCGCACTCATCGCGACCCCGCCCTACCATCCCAACCGCACGGCGCCGCGACCGGGAATATGCAGCCTAGCTCCGACGCATCAATGCCGGCGGGTGGCGACGACTATCTGCGCGCCAACCGCTGGGCCGTGCTGGGCATCATCATGATGGGCACGTTCATGGCGATTCTGGATTCCAGCATCGTCAACGTCGCGCTGCCCCACATGATGAGCACGTTCGGCGTCGACCGCGACAAGATCGAGTGGGTCTCCACCGGCTTCATGTTGACCTCGGCGGTCGTGATGCCGCTGGTCGGTTGGCTCACAAGCCGGATCAGCTACAAGGCGCTCTACTTGGGGAGCCTCGCGGTTTTCACCGTCGGCAGCCTGCTTTGCGCCCTGGCGTGGAGCTATGAGTCGTTGATCGCGGCCCGGGTGCTGCAGGCCTTGGGCGGGGGGGCGATTCAACCGATCGGCATGGCCATCGTCGCCGAGCTGTTCGATCCGCACGAGCGCGGGCGCGCTTTGGGCATCTGGGGCACCGGCATCATGGCCGGGCCGGCGTTGGGCCCGACCCTCGGCGGTTACCTGACCGACGCGTTCAGCTGGCGGACGATCTTCTCCGTCAACCTCCCGTTTGGAGTGCTGACGCTGATCGCCGGCATGATCATCATGCGGCCACTGCGCGCCCGCGGCGGCCGGCGGCCCTTCGACGTATTTGGATTTGCCTTTCTGGCGATGGCACTGGTAGCCGGCCTGACCGCGCTTTCCAACGGCCAGGAAAAAGGCTGGCAATCCGACTATATCCACGTCTGCGAGGCGTTCGCGGTGGTGGGGTTGGTCATGTTCATCGCGATCGAGCTGGCCGTGGAGCATCCGCTGCTGGATCTCAGGCTGTTCCTCATCCGCAACTACACCTTGAGCATCCTGCTGGCGGTCTTTCGCGCCGTGGGATTGTTCGGGAGTGTTTTCCTGTTTCCGATTTTCCTGCAGAATCTGATGGGCTACACGCCGGTTCATGCCGGCCTGTGGATGCTGCCCAACGCGCTTGCGGTGGGCGTGACAATGCCGATCGCCGGAAGGCTGGCTGATCGCCACAGCCCGGCTTTGTTGACCGGGCTGGGCTGCGTCTTGGTCGGTAGTTCGTTGATCCAGTTTGGCCGGCTGGATCCGATGTCTGGCTGGCCTCTGTTGGTCCTGCCTCAACTCACCCGCGGCGCCGGTCTGGCGATGATGATGGCGCCATTGATGGCCGCGGCGTTGAACGCCGTGCCGCATCACGAACTGCCGATGGCGAGCAGCTTCCTCAATGTCTCGCAAAACGTTGGGGGGTCGCTCGGCATCGCCTTGCTGAACAACTTCGTGACCAATTCCATTCACACGCATGCGGTGCGGCTGGGCGAGGGGTTTCCCATGGAATCGCAGGCCATGGACATCCGCCTGGGATTGCGGACTTTGATGCTCGTATTCCGCCACGAACCCGGCCTGATGGCTTTGCCGCAGGCCCGGGTCGCGTTTGCGGCGGCGAGCGGCATCGCCCGGAAGGCCCAGGTCCTGGGTTTTGAGAATGGGTTCGTGTTTGCCGGCTTGATTCTGCTGGCCGCCATTCCGCTGTGCCTGCTGCTCACACCCGCCGCCCACCACCTCCGACCGGACGAAAAGGCGGAGGAGACGCTCGATGCGAAGCTGCTGGCGGAGTGAGCGGGAAAACTTGTCAACTATTAGTTGANNGGTGGTTCATAGTTGCCCGATTTCCGGTCGCCGGCAACCCGCGGCGGAAGCAGCCTCCAGAACCGCGCGGCCGCGGCCGGCGTGCTCTTGAGGCCAGCCGGTGTCAGGAAACGCGCCCTTGGGCAAACAGCGCCTCCGGCCCGCCGAAGGCGAAGATGATCGCTGGCGCCTCGACTTCGAGCCACACGTTCACGGATTCCGCCGTGGGCGGAATCTCCTTCAAGAACTGGATGGCCACATTCTGGGGCCGCGCCGGGAAACCGCGGTTGACCAGCGCGGTCTGCAAAAGATCGAGATAGGCGGTATTGTTCACATGTCCGTTACCGTCGACATCGGAATACCGGACCGAAACCGGGCATGGCTGGACCGGTCCGGGGCGCGGCGGCGCCAGCTTGAGCTTGTCCAGGTCCGGATGAAGAACCGCCCCGGGCCCGCTGGGGAATCTGGCCGCGATTTCTTCGGGAACCCGGACGAGCGCCTTGGTCTGCAGGTTCACGTACAACCACAACGACGAGGCCGCGACCACCAGTTCATCGCCGCAGAAGACCCGGAAGTCCCGGTATCCCTTGAAAGTCCGAATGCCGCTGGACCAGGTGACCACCCGTACCGGTTCCTCGTAGCGCGGATAACGATGGATCGCGGCTGCCATCCGGTTCAGCACCCAGGACTCTCCCCGGTTGACCATGGCCTGGGTGCCGGCGTCAAACTGGTCGGCGTGTTTGATGGCCGCTTCCTGCAGGAACTTGAACACGCCCGGGAGCAGGAGGACCCCGTCGCGATCGACGTCTCCGTAGGATACCGTCGTGTTCAGAACCAGTTCCTCCGTCATGGTGGCGTCTCCGGCTGATGGGTGTCTCGGTGTTCCGGTGGTGTCTGCGCGGTTCCCCGCGAAGGCCACCGACTGCTGGACGTCTCAAAACGCCGCGTTGCCGGGCGTGCGGGCGAAGGGAATCACGTCGCGGATATTGGCCACGCCGGTGACGAACATCAGCATGCGTTCAAAACCCATGCCGAATCCGGCGTGCGGCACGGTCCCGTAACGCCGCAGGTCCAGGTACCAGGCGTAATCCTTCGGATCGAGGTGGTGGCGGCGCAGGTTGGCCTCGAGCACGTCGAGCCGTTCCTCGCGCTGNNTGGCTGCCGCCGATGATCTCGCCAATGCCCGGCACCAGCACATCCATCGCCGTGACCGTGCGGTCGTCGGCGTTGAGGCGCATGTAGAACGGTTTGATCTCCTTCGGGTAGTTGTAAACCGTCACCGGGCATTTGAAGTGCTGCTCCGTCAGGTAGCGTTCGTGCTCCGACTGGAGGTTTGTGCCGTACTCGACGGGGTATTCGAATGGGTGGCCGCTCTTGGTCAGCAACTCGACCGCCTCAGTGTAGCTGACGCGCTGGAACGGGCGGTTGACCACGAAATCGAGGCGCTCCAGCAGGCCCTTGTCCACGAACTTGGCGAACAACTCCAGGTCCTCGGCGCAATGCGCGCGCGCGTCGTGGATCAGGTATTTCACGAACTCCTCCGCCACGTCCATATTGCCTGCCAGGTCGCAGAACGCCATTTCCGGCTCGATCATCCAGAATTCGCTGGCGTGGCGCGACGTATTGGAGTTCTCAGCGCGGAAGGTCGGTCCGAAGGTGTAGACCTTGGACAGCGCGCACGCAAAGGCCTCGGCCTCGAGCTGGCCGCTGACCGTGAGGTAGGTGGGGCGCGCAAAGAAATCCTTGGCGCAATCGATGGCGCCGTCCTCCCGTTTGGGTGGATTCTGCAGGTCGAGTGTCGTGACCCGGAACAGTTCGCCGGCGCCCTCGCAATCGCTGCCCGTGATGATCGGCGTGTGCACGTAGGCGAAGCCGCGCTCCTGGAAGAACTGGTGAATGGCGTAGGCCAGCCGGCTCCGGACGCGGAAGACGCAACCGAAGAGGTTCGAGCGCGGGCGCAGGTGGGCGATTTCCCGCAAGAACTCTGCGGTGTGGCCCTTTTTCTGCAGTGGATAGCTGGCGTCGGACGCGCCGATGATCTCGACGGCCGCGGCCCGGACCTCCCACTTCTGACCCTGGCCCTGGGAGGCCACCAGCTGGCCGTGCACGCTGACGGACGCCCCGGTGGTGAGCCGCTGGATGTCGGCATAGTTGGGCAGGGCGCTGTCGGCGATCACCTGCAGGCTCTTCAGACAGGAGCCGTCGTTGAGCTCAATGAACGAAAACGATTTCGCGTCGCGGCGGGTTCGCACCCATCCGCGGACGAGGAGGGTCTCGACGGGGGCATCGCTGGCGAGGGCGGCTTTGACCGAAGTGGGTTGTACCATGCCGCCGACCATAGCGGTCCGCCCCCGCCCGCCAAAACAAAACTGCAAGCTGCCGCCGGCCGGCGCGCTCGTGCCGCGGGCCGCCGCGGCCCCCGTCACACGGTGCACCGCCGGACGTTTTCGCGCAGGGAGGTGAGCGGGTCGCGGACGGGAATGAACTCCTGGGCGACAAAGCCGCTGAAGCCGGTTGCTTTGATTGCGCGCATGATCGCCGGGTAGTTGAGTTCCTGGGTCTCATCGATTTCGTGCCGTCCGGGCACGCCGCCGGTGTGGTAGTGGCCGATGAACGCTTGGTTGTCCTGGATGGTGCGAATCACGTCGCCCTCCATGATCTGCANNATGTGGTAGATGTCGTAGAGCAGTTTGAATCGCTCCGAGCCGACGCGCCGGACCAGTTCGACGCCCCAAGCGGTGTGGTCGCATTGGTAATCATGGTGGTCCACCCGGCTGTTGAGCAGCTCCATGCAGACCGTCACGCCCGCCTTTTCCGCGGTGCCGACGATCTGTTTCAAACCCGCGGTGCAATTCTCCAGTCCCTGCTCGTCCGGCAGCCCGGCGCGGTTGCCGGAGAAGCAGATCACGTTGGGCAGGCCGGCATCGGCGCAGGCCTTGATGCGCTCGATCATGGAGGGCACGTGCTTTCCGTGATGCTCGAGTCGATTAAAGCCGTCCGGAATGGTCGTGGTTCCGTTGGCCATCGCGCAGACGAGGCCGGCCCGCCGCACGACGGGCCATTCAGGGGGATCGAGCAGTTCAATGGATTCCAGGCCGAGGTCGGGCGCGGCGGCCGCGAGGGTCGCGAGGGGAATCCCGGGATAGCACCATTTGCAGACGGAGTGACGGAGGCGACCGGGCGGCAGGTTGGCGGCGGGTGCGGAGGGCATGGAGGGGCGGGAATCGGGAGCGGTGGCGGCGCGGACCAGCGGCCCGGCGGCGATTGCGGCGCCGGCGAGCGTAAGGAGAGCTTCGCGGCGGGTGACAGTGGGGGAGGACATCGGGACTGGGGGCATCGTCTGGCAGGTCCTCGTGTCACGCAAGCATGGGAACGAGTGGAAAAAAGAATAGGGTAAAGAGGCTGTCCGAAAGGTCCGGGAAGAACTGTAGGGGCGCAGGCTTGCCCGTTCGACGGGCTCAGGGCCCCGAGCCTGTCGAGGGGCTGCGCCCAATTCGGAGGGCGCGACCAGCCTTCGCCCGGTTTCGGCGCGGCAGGCAAGATCGCGCCCCTGCTTCTGGCCGGCCCGCCTTGCGCCGGCTTGCAGCCGGTCGAAAGAAGCGCACGCTGCACGGAATGTTCCTTCGCGGCATCTGGTTTGGCCTGCTCCTGCTGCTCGCCCCGGCCTGGGGCGCAGAGCCCACCCTTATCCTGGTTTCGCTCGATGCCTTTCGCTGGGACTACCTCGAAAAATACTCCGCCGAGACCCCGCACCTGCGCGCCCTCGCGGCGGACGGGGTTCGGGCCGAGCATCTCGTTTCGTGCTACCCATCCTCCACGTTTCCCAACCACTACTCGATCGCCACGGGCCTGCGGCCCGAGCACCACGGCATCGTTGACAACCACTTTTTTGACCCCGCGCTCGGCGCCGCGTTCAACTACCGAAGCCACGAGTGCGCCGTCGACGGGCGCTGGTGGGGTGGGGAGCCGATCTGGATCACCGCGGTGAAGCAGGGCCGGCGCAGTGCCTGCATGTTCTGGCCAGGTTCTGAGGCCGAAATCGCCGGGGCGAAGCCGACCTTCAACCAGGCGTTCGATGGGCGCCTGACATGCTCCCAGCGCGTCGACGGCTTGCTGGCTTGGCTCGGTCTGCCGGCCGCCCAGCGCCCGACCTGTTGTACGCTGTATTTTGACGTCGTCGATCATGCCGGCCACGACTTCGGTCCCGACGCTCCCGAAACCGCAGCGGCCGTGCGCGATGTCGATGTTGCGATCGACCGGCTCCTCGCCGGTCTCGCTGCGCGCGGCCTGCGCGACACAACCAATCTCGTCATAATCTCCGACCACGGCATGACTGCCACCGTGCCTGACGGCTATGTCTACCTCGATGACCTGGTGGATCTCGCGGCCGTGCAGGGCGATTTCACCGGCACGCAGGCCGGATTGCGTCCGCGATCCGGCACGGCGGCGGAACTGGTCGCGAAGATCCGGAAGGCGCAGCCGGCCCATGTGCAGGTCTATTTGCGCGGGGACGTTCCGGAGAGCCTGCATTATCGCGACAATCCGCGCATTCCGCCGGTGCTGCTGCTGGCCGAAGAAGGCTGGGAAGTGTCCACGCGGGAATACGTCGCGAGGCGGCGCAGGCCGGAGCGTGGCGACCACGGGTATGATCCTGCGCTCAAAAGCATGTGGGCGACGTTCATTGCCGACGGGCCGGCCTTCCGGCACGGGACGGTGCTTCCGCCGTTCGAGAACATCCAGGTCTACAACCTGCTTTGTGCCGTGCTCGGCCTGCGACCCGCGCCGAACGATGGCGACGACCGGCTGGTTCGCAGCGCCCTCACGGCGCCGAACTAGGCGCCCAGGCGGCCTGGAAAGAGCATTGATCCGGGCGGGCGGGGTGCATTGTGTCGGAACCGTCCTCCGGTGAACAAAAGCCATTTTCTGCCCTTGTTTGGGTTTGGTGCTGCCGCCCTTGGCTTGACGGCGGTGCTGTATGTCTTCGGGGCCGTCTTCCATTCCGGCGCGCCGGCGGCGCCCCCGGACGCGGCGGAGGTGGCCGCTGTGAAGGTCGCACGCCAGCAGGCGCAGTCCCTCGAGGGGCAGCGGCGGATCCGGATCGCCCAGCCGGTCGACTACCGCGAGGGTCCCGGGGCTGCCTGGTGGCCGGTCCATGAGGCGCCGATGCTGGCCGAGCTCGTGGGCGAGGGGAAGCTGCCGCCGGTTGCCGAGCGCGTGGGACCGGAACCGGTGATCATGACGGGGGTGGACGGCGTGGGTCGTTACGGTGGCAGCTGGCAGCGTCTCGCCAACTCCTTCACCGACATCAACACGATCCAATGGCGGCTCTCCTACCCGAATCTCGTGCGCTGGTCGCCGCTTGGCGAACCGCTCGTGCCGCATCTTGCCCGGGCCTGGCAGGCCTCGCCGGACGACCGCGTTTTCACCTTCTGGTTGCGCCGGGGCGTGCGCTGGTCGGACGGGCAGCCGTTCACCGCCGACGATCTAGTTTATTGGTACGAGTCCGAGGTGAAGTATTTCAAGGTGCCCCCGCCCCGCATGCTGCGCAGCGGCGCGGGCATGGGCTGGGTGGAGAAGGTGGACGACTATTGCGTGCGGTTCTGTTTTGCCCAGCCCAACCCGCTGTTTCCCGAGCGCGTCGCCTCCCAGGGCAACAACTTCGAGGATTTTTCGGACTACCTCACGCCGGCGCATTATCTGCGCCCGTATCACCCGGCGCTGGGTGACCCGCAGCTCATTGCGCGGACCATGCGCGCCCTGAACCTGTCGACGCCCGTCGCCGTCTACCGGCGGATGAAGCAATACCTCAACCCGGAGCATCCGCGCCTGTGGCCGTGGGTGTACCACCGTTATTCGTCGACGCCCCCCTATGTCTTCGTCCGCAACCCTTACTATTTCGCGGTGGATGCGCAGGGCAACCAGCTGCCGTATCTCGACCGGCTCGTGGTGGATCTCCGGCCGACCAGCCTGCTGGGGCCCGCCGCCTCGACCGGGCTGGTTTCGATGCAGGACCGCCATATCCGCTACGAGGACCATGTCCTGCTCATGGGCGAGGCGAAACGGAACGGATACCAGGTCTACCAGTGGTTTCCAGCCACCCGCTCGCTCTTCACGGTGTTCCCGGTCATCAACCGCGCGATCGACCCCGCCCGACCGGAGACGAAATGGAAGCACGAGCTACTCAACGACCGCCGGTTCCGCCAGGCGCTCTCGCTCGCCATCGACCGCCGCGAGATCATTGAGGCGGAATTCAACGGCGAGGGGGTGCCGGCGCAGATCGATCCGGGCCCCGCCTCGGGATTCCACAGTGAAAGCCTGTTCCATAGCTATACGGATTACGACCCGGCGCGCGCCGGCCGGCTGCTCGATGAGCTCGGCCTGGCGCAACGCGACCGGGAGGGCTACCGCACCTTTCCCGACGGCACGCCGATGATGTGGATTCTGAACCTGACCGACTACACGGGAAACGGACCGGCGCAGTTCGTGGTGGACGACTGGGCCCGGGTCGGCATCCGCTGCCTCCCGCGCACCCGGGCCCGGGTTCTGTTTCAGGCGGAGAAGGCCGCCCTCGAGCACGATTTCACGGTGTGGACCGGCGAGAGCGAGTTCTTCCCGTTGAGCGAACCCCGCAGCTTTGTGGCGACCAACATCGAGTCGTTTTTTGCGCCGGCCTACGGAATGTGGTATCAGCGCGGCGGGCTGTTCAACGATCCGCGGGCGCGCAGCCCCGGGGCCCAGGAGCCGCCGCCCGGCCATCCGATCCGCCAGGGCATGGAGATCCTCCAACAGATCGACACCACAACGGAGGCGCGGGAACGCCGGGCCCTGTTCCATCGCATCGAGGCCATCAACGCGGAGGAAGTCTGGCATATCAGCATCTGCACGCCGCCGCCGCAGCTGGTCGTCGTGAAGAATGGGTTCCGCAACGTGCCGCGCAACGCGGTCTTTGGTTCGATCTACAATTCGCCGGGCAATGCCGGCCTCGAAACCTACTGCTGGGACGAGCCCGCCGATCCGGCTCCGGTCGTCGCCGCCACCAAGCGGGATGTGGTGCAAATCACCCCCGATCCCGCGGCCCGGCTTCCGGCGGCGGACGCGGACGGGGAAAGTCCGGCGGCGGGGATCACGGTCGGCGGCCTGGTCCGCGCGCTTGGTCTCATTGGGGCGCTGCTGGGAATCGTGCTCGTGGCCGTGCGCCATCCCTTCATCGGCCGGCGGCTGCTCTTGATGGTTCCCACCGTGCTGGCCGTCTCGATGGTGGTCTTTGCGATCGTGCGGCTTCCCCCGGGCGATTATCTGGCCGCACGCATGCTCGAATTCCAGATGCAGGGCACGGAGGCGTCGGCGCCCGAAATCGAAGATTTGCGCCGCAATTTTCACCTGGATGAGCCGGTCGTCAGGCGCTACCTGCGGTGGACCGGTCTGGTCTGGTTCACCACGTTCGACGAGCGGGACCGGGGTTTGCTCCAGGGCGACCTGGGGCTCTCGATGGAACACAATCGCAGCGTCAACCAGGTGGTGGGTGACCGGCTCCTTTTGACCGTGATCGTCACGATCGCCACGATCCTGTTCACTTGGGCGGTGGCGTTGCCGGCCGGCATCTACTCGGCCGCGCGTCCGTATTCGTGGGGAGACTACACGCTGACCTGCGTGGCCTTTCTCAGCATGTCGGTGCCCTCGTTCCTGTTCGCCCTCGTCATGATCTACCTCGGAAAGACGTGGTTCGGGATCAACGTGTCGGGCCTGTTCTCCCAGGAGTTCGCCCTCATGCCCGGCTGGAACTGGCCCAAGGTGGTCGACCTGCTCAAACACCTGTGGCTGCCGGTGCTGGTGCTCGGCGCCGGTGGCGCCGCGGGGATGGTCCGCGTCATGCGGGCCAATCTGCTCGACGAACTCACGAAGCCCTATGTCACGACCGCGCGGGCCAAGGGGCTGCGCCCGTTGAAGCTGCTGCTGAAATACCCTGTGCGCCTGGCGCTCATCCCGTTCGTTTCGGGTCTGGGCAGCCTCTTCCCGCAGCTGGTTTCCGGCGGCGCGATTGTTGCGATCGTGCTGAACCTGCCCATGATCGGCCCGGTGATGCTCGACGCGCTGCAGACCGAGGACGCCTGCCTGGCCGGCTCCATGCTGATGGTCATGAGCCTGCTGGGCATCGCCGGAACGCTCGCCAGCGACCTGATGTTGCTCTGGCTGGATCCGCGTATCCGCTTCAGCAGCGGCTCGCGGTAGGCGCGCGTGAACTGGCGGGAGCGCCCTACGGCGCGCTGATGACGGCGGCCGGGCTCGATTCCGTCGCCTTCTTGCGGCAGTCGGGACAAACGCCAAAGAACTCGACGAGGTGCGTCACCTGGTCATAACCACGCTCACGCAGCATGCGCTCGGTGGGGTCCGTCAGGGCGGCGTCAATGCGTTCGACCTTGCCGCACGACTTGCACACGATATGATAGTGATGCGAGTCATCCAGGTTGATCTCGTAAAGGCCGGCGCCATTGTGGAAAAAGCACCGGCGAACCAGCCCCAACTCTTCAAACACGGCGAGGCAACGATACACCGTCACCAAATCGCACGCGTCACTAGCGAGGTCCCGATGAAGCTGTTCAATGCTCGCCGGAGCGTTCCGCCGGATGAGCGCTTCGAGAATCGCGACGCGGGGTTGGGTGATCCGCAAGCCCGCCGATTTCAGGCGCGCGCAGGCCAAGTCAATTGGCGAGGCTGACCGGGAGAACTCTTTCCCGCTGCCAAGCGGGTGGCTCGATGGGGTCGAGGCAATCATCGATGATCACTCAATATACTGACAGCGTTCACTAATGCAATAATATGTTTGTCATTTGCAGTTAGAGCCAACCTGTCGTGATTTTGGCGAGAGACGCAACCCCAATCGCAAACGACCCCCATTCAATATTGACTAGCATCCGGACCATCTGTTCCGTAGAGGACAAGAGGAAGCCGGCGGATGCGGATGGCACCCGCCCACGAGCGCAGCAATCGATCGGAATCATCCGTTCAGGAGATTGGTGATGCAGTCGTTGGTTAGTTATTAACTTACAATATGATGCAAGACCTCGATTTCGCCGAAATCGTGGATTTGATCCGCAAGGAAGACGCTCGTTATGACAAGAGGGCCTATTTCTTCGTGCGTCAGGGTCTCGACCACACGGTGAAAAACCTCAAGAAGGCCGATGCCGAACGGGCCCAGAAGTCGCCGCATGTATCCGGACGGGAATTGCTTGAGGGATTGCGTGCCTTCGCGCTCGATCAGTTTGGACCACTCGCCAAGACGGTGCTTGATAACTGGGGTGTCCGCCGATGCGCTGATTTCGGGGAAATTGTATTCAATCTTATTGATTACAAAGTCTTTAGTAAGACTGAAAACGACCGGCGCGAGGACTTCGCCGATGTCTATGATTTCGACGAAGCGTTCGTAAAACCGTTTCGGCCGGCTGCCAAGAGCCGGTCTAATCCCTCGCCCGAGGCCATGGGGTCATTATAGCCAGAGACCAAGCTGGGGGCGAGGTCGGAGTCTCGCTCCCGTCCGGGCTTTTCCGGTTTAATCGTTCATGCACACCTCCGTTGCCGATTTTTCCCTGCTCGAGCGATTCTGGAGCAATCGACCCGAGCGACTGGTGCTGCCCAACGGGCTCACCGTCCTGCTCCACTGCGATGACTCTGCCGCCATTGCTTCCGTGCAGGTTTGGGTAAAAACCGGCAGCATTCACGAGGATTCCCAGTTAGGGGCGGGTCTCTCCCATTTTCTCGAACACATGCTGTTCAAGGGCACCGAGCGGCGCGCGGGT
This sequence comes from Opitutia bacterium, assembly GCA_003153035.1. Lineage (GTDB taxonomy): Bacteria > Verrucomicrobiota > Verrucomicrobiia > Opitutales > Opitutaceae > Fen-1467. The sequence goes on along the minus strand of PMBT01000070.1, from coordinate 5,999 downwards.
CGCGAAATCTCCCTGACCGTCCAGGCGCATGGCGGCTACCTTAACGCCTACACGACCTTCGACCGCACGGTGTATTACATCGACATCCCGGCCGAGCATACTGGCGTGGCCATTGATGTGCTCGCTGATGCCGTGCTGCACTCCACGCTGCCCGCCGACGAGGTGATTCGCGAACGCGACGTCATCCTGCGCGAGATTGACATGGGGCAGGACGACCCGGATCACCGGCTCGGCGAGATGCTTTTTGCGACCGCCTTCCGCGAGCATTCGTATCGCCATCCGATCATCGGTTACCGCGACGTGTTTGCCGCCGTCACGCGCGATGACCTCCTGGCGTACTACCACGCGCGCTATGTGCCCAACAATCTCGTGCTCGTGATGGTCGGCGCCTTTGAGCCCGCTGCCGCGCGCGCCGCCATCGAAAAACACTTTGGCTCCGTCCCGCGTTCGCGGCTCGCCTCGCTCCCGCTGCCCGGCGAGCCGCTCCAGCTGGCCCGTCGTGAGCAGCATCTGTTCGAGGACGTGCAACTCACGCGCGCTGATCTTGCCTGGCAGATCCCCGGTCTCACGCATCCGGACGCGCCGGCGCTCGACATGCTCGCTTCGATCCTGGGCGGCGGCGACAGCTCGATCTTGTGGCAGGCCATGCGCGAACGGGCGCGGCTGGTGCACGCCATCGACGCCCATTCCTGGAATCCCGGCTCCGCCGGCCTGTTCCTGGTTTCGTTCACCTGTGACACCGGCAAACGCGAAGCGGCCACCGCCGGCATTGAACAAGAGCTCGCGCGCCGCGCGGTTCGGGGCTTTTCCCGGAAACTCCTCGCGCAGGCGGTCCGTCAGGCCGTGGTGGGCGAGATCAACACCCGCCAGACCATGGCCGGCCAAGCCTCGCGCCTGGGAGTCGCCGAGGTCGTGATCGGCGATCTCGAATACAGCCGTTCCTATTTTGAACGCCTGCGGGCGCTCACGCCCGCCGATCTGCGCCGCGTGCTCCGAACTCATCTGGTGCCCGCGCGGCTCACCGCCGTGTCCATCAATCCGGCGCACGCGAAGCCCCGCGCGCCGCGCCACCCGGGCGGCGACGGGGCCGCCGCCAGCGACTTCAAGGTGGCGACCCTGGCCAACGGCGCCCGGCTCCTCCTGCAGCCCGAGGCGAGGCTGCCCAACCTGCACCTGAGGCTCCTGTTCCTGGGCGGCCCGCTCCATGAGCCGGCCGGTCGCCGCGGCGCCACCGAATTGCTGGCAACCCTGCTGACCAAGGACACGAAGCGGCGCACGGCCGCCCAGGTCGCGCGGACCATCGAGGAGGTCGGCGGGGCGTTTTATCCGGTCGCGGGAAACAACAGCTTCGGGCTCGCCGTCGAAGTGTTGCCGTCTGACCTGCCGCGGGCGCTTGATCTGCTGGCCGACGCGGTGCTGAGGCCCGCTTTCAAGCGCGCCACGTTTGCGACCGAGCGCGCCGCCCAACTCGCCGCGCTGCAGGAAGACGCCGACGATGTCGTCACCTTCGGCCGGAAGCGGCTGCGGCAGTTGTTCTTTGGCGACCATCCCTTCGCCATTGATGTCCACGGCGATGAAGCCGGTCTCAAGGCTCTTACGCCCGCCGATCTTGCCGCGCTGCATCGCCGCCTGGTCGTGGCGGGCAACGCCGTGCTGGCCGTGGCGGGCGACTTTTCCCCGGGCGCGCTGGAGCCGGAACTGCGGCGCTTCCTCGCGCGGCTGCCGGCCGGGACGCTGCGGCCGGCGGCGGACGTTTTCGCCGGGACCGCTGGGGCCGGCGATTTCGTCGAAACGCAACCGCGCCAGCAGGCCGTCGTTCTGCAGGCCTTTTCCGGCCCCGGTTTGCTTGCGCCCGACTACTATGTCAGCGAAGTCGCCGACGAGCTGTTCAGCGGAATGTCCTCCCGGCTGTTCGAGCGGGTGCGGGAGGAGCAGGGGCTTGCCTATTTTGTGCGGGCCGCGCGCGTGGTCGGACTGCGCACCGCCATGTTCTACTTCCTGGCCGGCACGAGTCCGGCGCATGCCGACGAGGTGCTGACCGAGATCGGCGCGGAGATCGTCCGCGTGCAGACGGGTGGGGTGGACGGGCCGGAATTGCGCCGCTGCCAGACCCGACTCAAGGCGGCGCGGCGGATGAGCCTGCAGACCAACGCCGCGCGCGCGATGCAGGCCGGCCTCAATGCGCTTTTCGGGCTGCCGGTCAATGACTGGAAGAACTACGACGGCCATCTCGACGCGGTGAGCGTCCGCGACCTCCAGGACTTCGCGCTGAAGTATTTTCAGCCGGCGCGGCGGACGCAGCTGGTGGTGCGGCCTTAAGCCGGCCGCGGGGGCCGCCGCGCCGGGGATTCTGGACGGCGCGAAGCTGCGGGACGGCCCCGGCAACCGACGCGGGGAAGGGCATGCTGCAAAAAGCGCTTGCTTGGCCGACTAATAATGTTCAGTTATTTCGTTGTTATGAAAAACATCCCCTATGTTTACATATTCTGCGTGGCGGCCTTTTTGGGGCTGCCGCTGGCCTCCGTGGCCGCATCCACTGCGACTGAAGAGAAAATCTCCGCCTCCGCCCTGGAGAAATACGACGCCAACAAGGATGGCTCCCTCGATGAGACCGAGAAGGCCGCCTGGCAGGCCGACAAGGAGAAACAAAAGGCCGCCCGGGAGGCGCGGCGCGCCGGCGAGCTGGCCCGGTATGACGCCGACAAGGACGGTAAACTCAGCCAGGACGAGCGGGCCGCGATGAAGGCTGATGTCGAGAAGGCGCGGGCCGAGAAGAAAGAGACGAAAGAGGCTGACAAGGCGCAGAAGGCCGCTGCCGCCGAGGCCAAGAAACTCGCCAGGTACGACAAAAACCAGAACGGCAAGCTCGATGACGACGAGCTCGCTGCGCTGAAGGCCGCCGCGGAGAAACGCCAGGCCGCCGCGGAAAAGCGGAAGGCCACGAGCTCGGCGAAGAATTCAACGAAGGAAAGTCTGCCCGACGCGGAACCCGACGCTGACCACGAGTGACGGCGGCCCCATCCGTCAAGAACAAGCTCCCGCCCCGGTTCACCGCCGGGGCTTTTTTTTCGGCACCCCACCCGGCGCCGGTTCTGCGGGTTCCCCTCAGGCACGCCGGGCTCCGTCAGCCCGGGTCCGACGGCGCGGCGGCGCCGCCGCTCCACTGGAGTTTTGTGCGGACGACGGCAAAGTGGGAATAGTCCACCCGCTGCGCCAGGGAAAGTTTGAGCGGGGAGATCGATATCTCGACCGGCGAGCCCTTGCAGAACGTGAGGTTGCGCTGGCCGTCCATGGCCACGAGCAGCCGCGAAGATTCCATGCGATTGTAAACGTGAAGCTTCACGTCGTTGCGGAAAATGATCGAGCGGTTGCTCAGGGTGTGTGGACAGACGGGCGTCATGGCGATGACGTCTGCCGCCGGATGAATGAGCGGGCCGCCCGCCGACAGATTGTAGGCGGTGGAGCCGGTCGGCGTCGTGAAAATCAGGCCGTCGCAATAGTAGTCCGTCACCAACTCGGTGCCGGCGAACACCTCCAGCCGCACCAGCCGGGAATTGACCTCGTCCTTGATCAGCACGTCGTTGAGCGCGAGATCGTGCTGCCCGGGACCGGTCGAGCAATCGAGCAACGCTCGCTCGGCAATCCGGTAGCCGCCGGCGAGGAGCTCCGCGAAATGCGCCCGCGCTTCGTCGGAGGAGAAGGTCGTGAGGAATCCGAGGCTGCCCCGGTTGACTCCGATGACCGGAACCTGCTCGCGGGCGGCTTCGCGGACCACGCCCAGGAGCGTGCCGTCGCCGCCGATGACGCAGCAGGCGTCGAAGCCCCGGAGGAAACCCTCCGGCAAGGGGAAACCGACCACCGGGGTGAGTTGAACCCCGGCCTGGCGCGCCGTGGCCATGAGTTCCCGGGCCAGTTTGGGCGCTCCGGCTTTTTGCTCATTGACGACAAAGGCGAGTCGGCGGATGGGCTGCATGGGAGGTAGCCTAACCACGGATTGCGGGGATAGACACGGATTTTTTCAACCCCAGCAGAAACTCCCGGTTCCCGTCGGCTCCAGTCAGGGGGGAATCCATCGAACCGATCAGGGTGGCGCCCGGCAGCTCGGCGAGCGC